>JBBSUK010000019.1:0-36837 GCA_038234975.1 Burkholderiales bacterium | reverse complement strand
TCGAGCACGACGTACTCGACCGTCGCCTCTTCCGGCGCGCGCAACTCGGCGGCGTGGACCGGATCCTTGAAGTAGCCCTCGATCTGGGCATCGGTCGGCTCCGCCTTCGCCAGGTAGTCCTTCGTGTCGAAGCGCACCACCTGGACATCGCGCTGCTGGTACATCGCGTCGAGCGCGGCCGACGCGGCGACCGCCGGCGCGATCGCCGAATCGGCAATGGGCTGGGTCACCTGGCGGCGGTCGAGGTCTTCGCGCAGCCGCGCCGCGAACCCTTCCGACGTGAGGCCGAGCCCGGCGAGCGTCGCCTGGTTCAGGCTGCCGTCGGGGTTGCGCAGCTGCGCGAATTGCGGGTCGGACTTGAACAGCCGGTCGAGGCGCTCGTCGGTCGTCAGGAGGTGGAGCTTGCTGGCGGCGACGAGCAGCACCCGGTCGCGCACCATCGCATCGAGGGCGAGGCTGCGCATCTCGGGCGTGTCGAAGAGCTTGGCATCGAGGCCCGGCATCTGTCGCCGCGCCTGCTCGATGCGCTCGCGCAAGTTGGCGTCGAACTCGGCCGTGGTGATCGAACTGCCCCCGACCTTCGCGACCGCCTTCTGGTCGCCGCTGCTGAATCGGCTGTAACCCTGGATGCCGAAGAACACGAACGACGGGAACACCAGCAGCACGAGCACGAACTGCAGGACCCGCGTATGGCGGCGGAAGAAATCGAACATGGCCAGGATCCCGGAGCGCGAATGACCGCCTCCACTGCCGCCTCGAAAAGCGAGGGCGCGATTCTAGTGTCCCGACTGCGCGGCCGATCGGAGCCGGGCCCGGGGTGGTGGGTGCTGAGGGGCTCGAACCCCCGACCTACGCCGTGTAAAGGCGCCGCTCTGCCAGCTGAGCTAAGCACCCCTCGTTCGCGGGGGGTTGACGCGACGCGACGATCAGTTGATCGCGTCCTTCAGGGCCTTGCCGGGCCTGAACTTGGGAACCTTTGCGGCCTTGATCCTGATCGGCTCGTTGGTGCGCGGGTTGCGGCCGCTGCGCGCGGCCCGCTTGACGACCGTGAACGTGCCGAAGCCGACGAGCGACACCGAGCCGTTTCGCTTCAGGCTGGTCTTGACGCCGCCGATCATCGCCTCGAGGGCCCGTGCGGCAGCGGCCTTGGAGATGTCGGCCTGCTGGGCGATGTGCTCGATGAGCTCGGCTTTGTTCACGAATCGATCCCCTCCATCCTGTCCGTCGGCGTCGTGGCCGTTGTTCTCGGGCATCTGTCGTGCGGCCCGGGCGAAAAATCATTACATCGTCGGCATGGGGCAGTGTCAAGCGCATCGTCACGGGCAGCGGCATCGTCCGACGCCGATAACCGCGATGCCCGCGTTTACACGGGTGGCACAACGTCACGCGCGCCGTCACGGCGTGAGCGGCCGGCGCTTGACGGATGTGCCGTCCGCGGTCTCGCGCACCACCGCGGCCACGCCGAGCACCGTCAGGGCCATGCCGGCGGCCATGCTCGCGGTGAAAGGCTCGCCGAACATCGCCCACGCCATCGCGGCGGTGCACGGCGGCACGAGGTAGAGCAGGCTGGTGACGCGTGTCGCCTCGCCGCGCTGGATGAGCAGGTAGAGCAGCGAGCTGCCGCCGAGGGTGAGTGCGCCCACCGACCACGCCATCGCGCCGATGAGATTCGGATGCCAGTCCATCGGCTCGCCCTCGAGCAGCGCGAGCGGTGCGCAGACGGCGAACGCGGCGAGCATCTGCACCGTGCTCGCGGTGCGCACGTCGCATGCCGCCACGAAACGCTTCTGGTAGAGCGTGCCGGCCGTGATCCCGAGCAGCGCGATCGTCGCGAGTCCGAGGTTGACCAGCGTGACCTCGCCGCTGCCGAGCTTGGGCCAGACGACGAAGGCCAGGCCGACGAAGCCGAGCAGCAAGCCCAGCCATTGGCGAGGCGATACGCCGCCCCGCGTATCGCCCGACGCACCGGGCAGGGCCGACCCTCGAGCCCGGGAGGCGACGAGCGAAACCCAGATCGCCGTCAGCACGGGCTGCAGGCCGACGAGCAGCGCGACGGTGCCGGCGCCGATGCCGGACTTCACCGCCGACCACACGCCGCCGAGGTACGCCGACTGCATCAGCACGCCGGTCACGGCGAGGTGCAGCCACTGCCTTCGACCGCTCGGCCACGCCGCGCCGGCGAGCCGGATCCAGACGACGAACGCCAGCGCCGAAAGGGCGAAGCGCATGGCCAGGAACTTCATCGGCGGCGCGTGCGGCATGCCGAGCCGCGCGACGACGAAGCCGGTGCTCCAGATCGCGACGAAGACCCACGGCATCGCCCGCACCAGCGCGCTGCCGCCGCCCGCAGAGGGGCTAGCGGACGCGGGCACGGATCTCCGGCAGCGCTTTCTGCAGGTAGTACACCATCGACCAGATCGTCAGCACGGCTGCGATCCAGATCAGCACCGTGCCCCAGAGCGCCGTGTCGATCACCCCGAACAGCTTGCCGTTGAACAGCAGGAACGGAATCGCGACCATCTGCACCACGGTCTTGACCTTGCCGAGCATGTGCACGGCGACGCTGCGCGAAGCGCCGATCTGCGCCATCCATTCGCGCAGCGCCGAGATCGCGATCTCGCGGCCGATGATGACGAGCGCCACGAACGGGTCGAGCCGCGCCAGGCGCACCAGCACGAGCAGCGCCGCGGCAACGAGGAACTTGTCGGCGACGGGGTCGAGGACGGCGCCGAACGACGAGGTCATGTTCAGCCGGCGGGCGAGCCAGCCGTCGGCCCAGTCGGTCAGCGCCACGAGGATGAAGAGCACCGTGCCGATCACGTTTTGCGTCGGTGCATCAAGGCGCGTGTAGAACACGCCGACGACGAGCGGTATCGCGACGATGCGCGCCCAGGTGAGCAGCGTCGGCAGGTTGAAGAACATCCGGGGATTGTGGGCCGGACGGTCGCGAGGCTTCAGCGATCGAGCGTGCGCGGCTTGAAGCGGCGCTCGTCGTCGAACAGGAAGGTCTCGACGAAGCGCCACGGCCTTGGCAGACGCGACACGTCGCCGAACGGCGCGGCTCTCCTGACCGCGTCGGCGGCGATCTGCGTCGTGTCCCTGGCCTGTCGTGGTGGCCGCAGCACCTCGATGCGGCGCACCGAGCCGTCGCCGTTGAGCTCGATCTCGAGGACCGGGATCGCCAGCAGGGCATCGGGTACGGCGCCCATGTACGTGATGTCCGGATTGGCCGCGACGAGCCGCTCTGCGGCCTGCTGGCGGACCTCGGCCCACGAGCGCATCGTTCGCGGCGGCGGCAGCGGCAACGCTCTGGCCGCTCTTGCCGAGGCCGGGGCCGGCGTCGGCGTCGGCGTCGGCGTCACGACGACCGACGGCTCGACTTCGAGCACGGCCGGGCGCGCCGGCGGCGAGCCGCTCGAGTCGCCCGGCCCGCGGCCGGCATCGGTGGCGCACCCGGCGAGCGACACGGCTGCCAGGCAGCGGCCAGCCAACTGCCAGCGTGCGCTGGCCGAATCAGTGAAGCGCACGATAGATCTCCTCGGCAAGCTGCAGTGACACGCCCTCGACGGTCGTCAGGTCCTCGACACTCGCCTGGCTCACGCCGCGCGCCCCGCCGAAGCGCTGCAGCAGCCGCGCCCGCTTCTTCGGGCCGACGCCGGCGATGTCCTCGAGGCGACTGGCGCCGGTGCGCACGCTGGCGCGACGCGCCCGCATGCCGGTGATCGCGAAGCGGTGCGCCTCGTCGCGGATCTGCGCGACCAGCATCAGCGCCGCCGAATCGCGGCCGAGCCAGACCTTGGTTCGCCCGTCGGCGAAGACGAGCTCCTCGAGGCCGACCTTGCGCCCCTCGCCCTTCTCGACGCCGACGATGCGTGACAGCTCGATGCCGAGCTCCTCGAACACCTCGCGCGCCACGCCGACCTGGCCCTTGCCGCCGTCGACGAGCACGACGTCGGGCAGGCGGGCTTCGCCGCGGCTCGCCGCCATCGCCAGCTTCGAGTAGCGCCGGGTGAGCACCTGGCGCATCGCGGCGTAATCGTCTCCCGGCGTGATGCCGGCGATGTTGAAGCGCCGGTACTGCGCGCTCTGCATCTTGTGCTGCTCGAAGACGACGCACGACGCCTGCGTCGATTCGCCCGCCGTGTGGCTCACATCGAAGCATTCGATGCGCAGCGCCGCAAGGTCCTCGACGGGAAGGTCGAGCGCGTCGACGAGGGCGCGGGTGCGCGCGTGCTGCGAACCCTCCTCGGCGAGCAGCTGTGCCAGGCGCAGCGACGCGCCCTGCACGCACATGTCGAGCCAGGCGCGGCGCTGGCCGCGCGGCTGGTGCTGCACCGCCACGCGCGCGCCCTGGCGCTCGGCAAGCGCGTCGACGAGCGTGCGGTCGACGCAATGGCTCACGACGAGCAGCGACGGCAGGCCGCCTTCGAGGTAGTGCTGGGCGATGAACGCCTCGAGCACCCGCACATCCGGCGCCCTCGCATCGGACGCCGGCCGGTCCTCGTCGTCCGTGGCTTCGGCGTCGATCGCCTCCGCGACGTGCTTCGGAAAGTACGGCCGATCGCCGAGGTGGCGGCCGCCGCGGACCATGGCGAGGTTGACGCAGGCGCGGCCGCCGTCGACCTTCACCGCGAGCACGTCGGCGTCGCGCGTCGGCGTGCCCGTGTTGTCCTCGACGGCCTGCTGATGCAGCACCCGCGCCAACGAGCCGATCCGGTTGCGCACCTCGGCCGCGCGCTCGAACTCGAGCGCGTCGGCACGCGCCATCATCTCGGCCTGCATCGAGTCCATCAGCTGCTGCTGGTCGCCGTCGAGGAAGCGCGCCGCGTCGGCGACGTCGTGGGCATAGGCCTCGGCGCCGATGTAGCCGACGCACGGGCCGGAGCACCGCTTGATCTGGTAGAGCAGGCACGGCCGGCTGCGGTTGGCGAACACGGTGTCTTCGCAGGTGCGCAGGCGGAACACCTTCTGCAGCAACTGGATGGTGTCCTTCACCGCCCACGCGGTCGGGAACGGGCCGAAGTAGCGGTTGCGCCGATCGACCGAACCGCGGTAGTAGGACACGCGGGGAAAGGCCTCGTGGCCGATCTTGAGGTAGGGATAGCTCTTGTCGTCGACGAAGCGGATGTTGAAGCGCGGCGCCAGCGTCTTGATGAGGTTGTTCTCGAGCAGCAGCGCCTCGGCCTCCGAGCGCACCACGGTCGTCTCGAGGCGGGCGATGCGGGTGACCATGTGGCCGATGCGGATCGACTGCTCACTGCCCGAGTGGCGCTTCGTGAAGTAGCTCGAGACGCGCTTCTTCAGATCGCGTGCCTTGCCGACATACAGCACGTTGCCGGCGGCGTCGAGATAGCGGTAGACGCCGGGCAGGTTCGGCAGCGCCGCGACGTCGGCCATCATCTGGTCGCGCGCCTGCTGCACCGATTCGGGATCGACCGCCGGGGTCGAGGGAGTCGCCGTGTCGCCCATCGGCACGAATTGTGCGCGCCGGCCCGGCGGCAGCCGCCGCGCTTTCGATAATCCGCCGATGCGCTGGACGGTCTACACCCGCGTCGTCGACAACTTCGGCGACATCGGCTTCTCGTGGCGGCTCGCCGCCGCGCTCGCGGCGCGAGGCGAGCGCGTGCGCCTGGCGGTCGACGACGCGTCGGCGCTCGACTGGATGGTACCCGACGGGACCAACGGCGTCACCGTCGTCCCGTGGCGCGATGCGGGGCACCACGGCGGCGCGCCGCCCGATGTTCTCGTCGAGACGGTCGGTGCCGGCCTGCCGGACGCGGCGCTCGCGGCGGTGGCCAACTCCTCTCGCCCGCCGGTCCACATCGACGTCGAGCATCTCAGCGCCGAGCCCTACACGCTGCGCTCGCACGGGTTGCGAACGCCGCACCACCTCGCCGACGGGCGTCCGTTCCCGACCTGGTTCTTCTTCCCCGGTTTCGTCGCCGGGTCCGGCGGCCTGTTGCGCGAACGCGGCCTGGCCGAAGCACGCGCGGCGTTCGACCGGACGGGCTGGCTCGCCTCGCATGGCCTCGCGCTGCGCGACGGCGAGCGCTGTGTCTCCCTGTTCGGCTACGCACAGCCGGCGCTCGCACCGCTGCTCGACGCGCTCGCCGCCGCGCCGACCCTCCTCCTGCTCTCGCCGGGCGCGACGCAGCGCGACGCGCACGCGCTGCTCGGACCACGCCTGGCGCGAGGGGCACTGCGCGCGATCACGCTGCCCTGGCTCGACCAACGCGCCTACGACGGGCTCCTCTGGTGCTGCGACCTCGCCCTCGTCCGCGGCGAAGACTCGCTCGTGCGCGCGATCTGGTCGGGCAATCCCTTCCTGTGGCAGCTCTACCCGCAAGACGATGGCGCCCACGCCGCCAAGCTCGCGGCGTTCCTCGACGTCTATCTCGACGGCGCCGAGCCTGCGCTCGAGGCCGACCTGCGCAGCCTGTTCCTGGCCTGGAACGGGCTCGCCTCCGCAACGGTGTGGCCAACAGCCCGGCTCGCGCCGGGTGCCGCGTTCGACGCGTGGCGACGGCACGCGACCGAGCGCCGCGACCCTCTCGCCGCGCACCCCGACCTGGTGTCGCAACTCGTCGGCTTCGCTGCATCCCGACGCTAGAATCGAGGGCTTTGCGCGCACCGTTATCGAAAGCCAACCATGAAGATCGCCCAGGAAATCCGCGCCGGCAACGTGATCATGCAGGGCAAGGACCCGATGGTCGTCCTCAAGACCGAGTACAGCCGCGGCGGCCGCAACGCCGCGACGGTGCGGATGAAGCTGAAGAACCTGCTCAACGAGTCGGGGACCGAGCTGGTCTTCAAGGCCGACGACAAGATGGACCAGATCGTCCTCGACAAGAAGGAGTGCACCTACTCCTACTTCGCCGACCCGATGTACGCCTTCATGGACGCCGAGTACAACCAGTTCGAGGTCGAGGCCGAGAACATGGGCGACGCGCTCCAGTACCTGGAAGACGCGATGCCCGTCGAGGTGGTGTTCTACGACGGCAAGGCGATCTCGGTCGAGCTGCCGACGACGCTGGTGCGCGAAGTCACCGACACCGAGCCGGCCGTCAAGGGCGACACGTCGGGCAAGGTGCTCAAGAACGCGAAGCTCGCGACCGGTCTGGAGGTCCAGGTGCCGCTGTTTGTGCAGACGGGCGACAGGATCGAGATCGACACCCGCACCCACGAGTACAAGAAGCGAGTCTGAGAAAGCGCGTCTGAGAACGACGCCGATCGTTCCGGCGCGCGTCGAGCTCGACGCCGACGGAACGCCGTTCGCACCGGCCTTCGACGACCGATATCACCCGCACGGCAGCGCACTCGCGCAGGCCCGGCACGTGTTCCTCGCCGGCTGCGGGCTTCCCGAGCGATGGCGTGGGCGCGACCGCTTCGTCGTGCTCGAGACCGGCTTCGGCCTCGGCAACAACGCCCTGGCGACGTGGCTGGGATGGCGTGACGACCCGGCTCGCAGCCGTCGCCTGCACGTCGTCTCGATCGACGCGCACCCGCCCGACGCCTCGACGCTCGCCTCGGTTCCGCGCGACGGGCCACTTCGGCCACTGGCCGGGCAACTGGTCGCGGCTTGGCCGCCGCTGGTTCCCGGCCTGCATCGGCTCGCCTTCGACGACGACCGCTTCGAATTGCTGCTCGCCTTCGGCGACGTCGCCGACTGGCTGCCGCAGCTCACGGCGCGCGTCGACGCGTTCTTCCTCGACGGCTTCGAGCCGGCGAAGAATGCGGCGATGTGGGAGCCGCGCCTGTTCGCAGCGATGGCGCGCCTCGCCGCACCGGGCGCGACCGTGGCGACCCGGTCGGCGACGCACGCGGTGCGCGCCGGTCTCATGGCGGCAGGCTTCGAGGTGCGCGCCGCGCCGGACCATGAAGGCAATCGCGAGATCACGATCGGACACTACGCGCCGCGCCACGCGCCGCGCGATCTGGCGCGCGCCAGCGGCGCTGCACCTGCCGGTGCGCGCGTTGCCATCGTCGGCGCCGGACTCGCCGGCAGCGCGACGGCGTCGGCGCTGGCCCGCCGGCACGGCATCGCCTCCACCGTGCACGAGGCCGCGCCCGACGTCGCCGAGGGCGCGTCGAACGGCGTCGCCGGCGTGTTCCACGGCGTCGTGCACCGTGATGACGGCCGGCACGCCCGCTGGCACCGCGCGGCGGCGCTCGCGGCGCGACACGCCGCCGTGGACCTGGTCGCCGCGCATGGCGCCGCGGCGGGCGCGGCCGGCGGCCTGCTGCGGCTCGGGAGGGGCGACGGCGAACTCGCGTCGATGCAGGCGACGGCGCGCGCGCTTTCGTTGCCTGGCGGGTATGCCCGCGTGGTGGATGCGAGAGAGGCCAGCGAGATCGCCGGAACGCGCATCGACGCGCCGGCGTGGTGGTTCGCCGGAGGCGGCTGGCTGAACCCGTCGCTGCTCGTGCGACATCGCTTCGACGGCACGACGCGTGAGGGCGGCCTGCGCTGCGGCTCGCGCGTCGCGTCGCTGCGCCGCGACGGCGACCGCTGGCTGCTGCTCGACGCCTCGGCCCGCGTGCTCGACGAGGCAGACGTCGTCGTCTGCGCCAACGCCGCATCGGCCGCGGCCCTGCTCGGTGCATCCGGCTGGCCGCTGGCGCGCTTGCGCGGCCAGGCCGATGCGATCGCCCTGTCGGGCGACGACCGCGCCGCCGCCGCGAGGCCGCGCGTTCCCCTCGCTGGCGACGGCTACGCGGTCGCGAGCGACGCGCGGACGCTGTGGTTCGGTGCCACCTCCCATGCGGACGACGACCAGGCGTTGGCTCGCGACAGCGACCGTGCTGCGAACTGGAGGCGCGTCGGCGCCCTGCTTCCCTCGCTCGCCAACCACGATCCGGTGTTCGTCGACAGCAGGATCGGCGAGCGCTGCGCGTGCAGCGACCGGTTGCCCATCGTCGGTGCGGTGCCCGACGAGCGCCTCGCACCGCCGCGTCCGGAGCAGCCGCGCCACGCGCCGCGGCGGCCCGGCCTGTTCGTCGTCACCGCGCTCGGCTCGCGCGGCATCGCATCGTCGACGCTCGGTGGCGCCATCGTGGCGGCGCGCATCGCAGGGGCGCCGTTTCCCGCAGAGGCCGATTTGCTCGACGCCGTCGATCCGGCGCGCTTTGCGAGCCGCCGAGCGCGCGCCCGGCGCGAATCAGGGTGACCCGGATCAGGTGCCGGAGGAACCCATGGCCGGTTGCGCGTTGGCGCTGCCGGCGGTCTCGTCGGGGGTGGCGGCCTCGCTGCCGTCACCAGGTGCGCCGGTCGACTTGCGGTCGGCCTTTTCGCGTTCCTTGACCTTCTTCTTCTCTTTCTTGGCCTGCTCGCGCTGCCGTTTCTCGAACGAATAGTTGGGTTTGGCCACGGGTCCTTCCGGTTGCGCCTGACGGGTCAGGCAGGCGTGAGGTTAACGCGTTCCGATGCGCCGCCGTCGAAGCGCAGGGTGCGCACGCCGTCGACCGTCCCGAGCAGGCAGACCGACGCGCGGTTGCGCGCCGCGAACAGGCCGCAGCAGACGACGCCGGGCCACGACTCGACCTCGCGCTCGAGCGCAGCGGGCTCGCTGATCGAAAGGCCGTGCACGTCGAGGATGGCGTTGCCGTTGTCGGTCACGAATCCGGCGCGCGGACGCACGTTGCCGCCGAGCGCGGCCAGGCGGCGCGTGACCTGCGCCGACGCCATCGGGATCACCTCGACCGGCAGCGCGAACGCGCCCAGCCGCTCGACAAGCTTCGAGCCGTCGGCAATGCAGACGAAGCGCTCGGCGAGGTCTGCGACGATCTTCTCGCGCGTCAGCGCACCGCCGCCGCCCTTGATCATGCAGCCGGCGTGGTCGATCTCGTCGGCACCGTCGATGTAGACCGGCAGCGATTCGACGTCGCACGCTTCGAGCACCCGGATGCCGGCCGCGGCGAGCCGCCGGCTGCTCGCCTCGCTGCTCGACACCGCGCCGCGGATGCCGGTCTTGCCCGACGCCAGCGCGTCGATGAAGCAGTTCACCGTCGACCCGGTGCCGACGCCGACGACCCAGCCCGGTTGCACGTACGCCAGCGCGGCCTCGCCGACCAGCCGCTTGAGGGCCTGCTGCGACGCTTTGGTCACGACTTCGCCGCGGAGGCGTCGCCTCGCTGGCCGACCATCCGATCGGCGACGACCCATTCGTCGAACTGCTCGCCCGTGAGGTGCCCCGACGCGACCGCCGCCTCTCGCAACGTCGTGCCGTTGCGGTGCGCCGCCTTCGCGATCTGCGCCGCCTTGTCGTAGCCGATGTGCGGGTTGAGCGCCGTCACCAGCATCAGCGAGCGCTGCACCAGCTCGGCGATGCGCTCGCGATCGGGCTCGATGCCGCGCGCGCAGTGCACATCGAAGCTCTTCGCACCGTCGCCGACGAGCCGCGTGCTCTGCAGGAAGGCATGGATCAGCACCGGCTTGTAGACGTTGAGCTCGAAGTTGCCCGACGCGCCGGCGAGGTTGATCGCGACGTCGTTGCCGAACACCTGGCAGCACGCCATCGTCAGCGCCTCGCACTGCGTCGGGTTGACCTTGCCGGGCATGATCGAGCTGCCTGGCTCGTTCTCCGGGATCGTGATCTCGCCCAGGCCCGAGCGCGGGCCCGAGGCGAGCCAGCGCACGTCGTTGGCGATCTTCATCAGCGAGGCGGCGAGCGTCTTCAGGGCGCCGTGTGCGTGGACGATCGCGTCGTGCGCGGCGAGCGCCTCGAACTTGTTCGGCGCCGACACGAACGGCAGCCCGGTCCGCGCCGCCAGCTCCGCTGCCACCTGCTCGCCGAAGCCCGGCGGCGCGTTCAGCCCGGTGCCGACCGCCGTGCCGCCGAGCGCCAGCTCGCACAGGTGCGGCAGCGCATCGCGCACGTGACCGATGCCGTGGTCGAGTTGCGCGACCCAGCCGGAGATCTCCTGGCCGAGCGTCAGCGGCGTCGCGTCCTGCAGGTGGGTGCGGCCGATCTTGACCACGTCGGCGTAGGCCTCGGACTTGGCGCGCAGCGTGTCGCGCAGCGCGTCGATCGGCGGCAGCACGCGGCGCGTCAGGGCCTCCACGGCCGCCACGCTCATCGCCGTCGGGAAGACGTCGTTCGACGACTGGCCGCGGTTGACGTCGTCGTTCGGATGCACCAGCCGGCCTTCACCCGCGGCGCCACCCATCAACTGCGAGGCGCGATTGGCGAGCACCTCGTTGAGGTTCATGTTGGTCTGCGTGCCGGAGCCCGTCTGCCAGACGGCGAGCGGGAATTCGCCGTCGTGCCGGCCGGCGAGCACCTCGTCGGCCGCTGACACGATGGCATCGCTCCTGGCGGCATCGAGGTTGCCGAGCGCCTGGTTGACGATCGCGGCGCTGCGCTTGACCGATGCGAGCGCCCGCACGAGCTCGGGCGGCATCTTCTCGGTCGAGATGTCGAAGTGGTGCAGGGATCGCTCGGTCTGCGCGCCCCAGAGACGATCGGCGGGAACGGCAATCTCGCCGAAAGTGTCCTTCTCGATCCGTTGACCGCTCATTCGTCCAGTATGCAACGGCCGCCGATGCCAGAATCCGCGCCGGTCATGGCGCTCGTTCCCTACCCGCTCGCGAAGCCGTTCCTGTTCGGACTTGATCCGGAACAGGCGCACGAGCTGACGCTCGCGGCGCTCGCTGCCGTCCAGCACACGCCGCTCGTCGCCGCGATCTCGGCGCCGCGCGTGCACGACCCCGTGATGCTCGCCGGCCTGACGTTCCCGAACCGTGTCGGCCTCGCTGCCGGGCTCGACAAGAACGGCCGCTGCATCGACGCGTTCGGCGCGATGGGGTTCGGCAGCGTCGAAGTCGGGACCGTGACGCCGCTGGCGCAGCCGGGCAACCCGAAGCCGCGTGTCTTCCGCATTCCCGAGGCGCGTGCCCTCGTCAACCGGCTCGGCTTCAACAACGAGGGGCTCGCCGCCTTCCTGGCCAACGTGCGGCGGGCGCGCTTTCGCCGCGGCGGCGGCATCCTCGGCCTGAACATCGGCAAGAACGCGGCGACGCCGATCGAGCGGGCTGCCGACGACTACCTTGCCTGCCTCGCCGGCGTCTGGCCGCACGCCGACTACGTGACGGTCAACATCTCGAGCCCGAACACCAGAAACCTTCGCGACCTGCAATCCGAGGCGGCACTCGGCGCGCTGCTGTCGGCGATCGCCGAGCGCCGCGACGAGCTGCGCCTCGCCGACGGCCGCAACGTGCCGCTGTTCGTGAAGATTGCGCCCGACCTCGAAGCCTCGCAGGTCGACGCCATCGCCGCGCTGCTCGTTCGCCACGGGATCGACGGCGCGATCGCCACCAACACGACGCTGTCTCGCACGGCGGTCGCGACGATGCGCCATGCAGCCGAGGCTGGTGGCCTCTCGGGCGCGCCCCTCCTCGCGTCCGCCAACGAGATCGTCTCGCGGCTGCGCGTCGCGCTCGGCCCAGCGTTTCCCATCATCGGCGTCGGCGGGGTCATGACCGCGGCCGACGCGCTCACCAAGCGTGCCGCAGGGGCCGACATCGTGCAGCTCTACACCGGTCTGATCTACTCGGGCCCGTCGCTCGTCGGCGAGGCCGCAGCGGCGTTGAGGCGGTCCGGCGCAGCTTCCTACACGGCCGGGCGCTGACCGCCGTCGAACACGACCGCCCATCGTGCGACAACATCGGACGTCATCCCGAAGATTGCACGACGACTCAGGGACACCCTCGATGAGAATGGCCAGCCACCTGAGAATCGCAGCACTTTTCGTCGGCGTGCTGGTCGCGGTTGCCGCCCCTGCCCAGGACGCCGCGGCGCTGAAGCAGAAGGTCGCGTCGCTGCAGGGCAAGCTGGCCCAAAACGCCTTCGGTCGACCCCTCGTGCTCGAATCGAAGCAGGCTTCCGGAGACCTGCGTGGCGACGTCTACGCCGTCGTCGACTACCCCTTCGCGATGGTCGACGACGCGCTCAAGTCGATCGGCAACTGGTGCGACATCCTCATCCTGCACCTCAACGTGAAGCGCTGCCGCGACCTCGGCGCCGACCGCAAGATCGAACTCGACATCGGCCGCAAGTTCGACCAGCCGGTCGAAGACGCGAACCGCCTCGTCTTCGCCTGGAAGCCGACGGCATCCAGCGCCGATTACCTTCAGGTGCTGCTCACCGCCGACGAAGGCCCGTACGGAACGAGCAACTACCGCATCCAGGTCGAGGCGACGCCGTACGACAACCACAAGGCGCTGATCCACATGTCCTACGCCTACGCGTCGGGGATGATGGCGCGCATGGCGATCAACACCTACCTCGCCACCATCGGCCGCGACAAGGTCGGCTTCACCATCGTCGACAGGACGGCCGATGCGAAGCCGGTCTACATCGGCGGCGTCGCAGGGCTGCTCGAGCGCAACACGATGCGCTACTACCTCGCCATCGAGGCCTACCTCGATGCGCGTTCGGCGCCGCCCGGCGAGCAGGTCGAGAAGCGCATCCGCAACTGGTATGCCGGCACGGAGCGCTACGCCCGTCAGCTCCACGAGATGGAGCAGGCCGAGTACCTCCACATGAAGCGCAAGGAAATCGCCCGGCAGAAGGCGCCGGGCTGAGCGGGACCGCCGCTGTATTCAGAACCGCAGCGTTGCCGCGGTCTTCTCCGTCAGCTCGTCGGCCGTCACGCCGTCGGCCATCTCGACCACGCGCAAACCGTCGGGCGTCACGTCGATCACCGCCAGGTCCGTGATGATCCGGTCGACCACGCCGAGGCCGGTCAACGGCAGCGTGCACGCCGGCAGGATCTTCAGGTCGATCGTGCCGTCCTTCTTCTTCGCCACGTGCTCCATCAGCACCAGCACCCGCTCGACGCCGGCGACCAGGTCCATCGCGCCGCCCATTCCCTTGACCATCTTGCCGGGAATCATCCAGTTGGCGAGGTCACCCTGCTCGCTGACCTGCATGGCGCCGAGGATCGACAGGTTGATCTTGCCACCGCGGATCATCGCGAACGACTCGTGGGAGCCGAAGATCGAAGAGCCCGCGATGGTGGTGACGGTCTGCTTGCCCGCGTTGATGAGGTCGGCGTCGACCTCGTCCTCGGTCGGGAAAGGGCCGATGCCGAGCATGCCGTTCTCGCTCTGCAGCCAGACCTCGATGTTCGACGGAACGAAGTTGGCCACCAGCGTCGGCAGGCCGATGCCGAGGTTGACGTAGAAGCCGTCCTCGAGCTCCCGTGCGGCACGGGCCGCCATCTGGTCGTGGGTCCACGGCATGGTCAGACTCCTGCTCTCTCGGCGGCCTTGGCGATCACCTCGACCGCCTCTCGTGCGGCGGTGTCGGCGGGGATCGCCGCTCGGACGGTCCGCTTCTCGATGCGCTTCTCGGGCTGCGGGTTGTGCACGATGCGGTGCACGTAGATGCCCGGCAGGTGCACCGCGTCGGGGTCGATAGAACCCGTCTCGACGATTTCCTCCACCTCGACGATCGTCACCTTGCCGGCCATCGCCACCGCCGGGTTGAAGTTGCGGGCGGTGCGGCGGAAGACGAGGTTGCCGCTCTTGTCGGCGCGCTGCGCCTTGACGAGCGAGACCTCGGGCTGCAGCGAGCGCTCCATGACGTAGACGTGGCCGTCGAACTCGCGCGTCTCCTTGCCCTCGGCGACGAGCGTGCCGACGCCGGTGCGGGTGAAGAACGCCGGGATGCCGGCGCCGCCGGCGCGCAGCTTCTCGGCCAGCGTGCCCTGCGGCGTGAACTCGAGCTCGAGCTCGCCGGCGAGGTATTGGCGCTCGAACTCCTTGTTCTCGCCGACGTAGCTGGCGATCATCTTGCGGATCTGCCGCGTCTCGAGCAGCAGGCCGAGGCCGAAGCCGTCGACGCCAGCGTTGTTCGAGATCACGGACAGGTCCTTGACCCGCGAATCGCGCAGCGCCTCGATCAGCGCCTCCGGGATGCCGCACAGGCCGAAGCCGCCGACGGCCATCAGCTGGCCGTCGCGCACCACGCCGGCGAGCGCGGCAGCTGCACTGGGAAAGATCTTGTTCATCGGATGGGGGTGCTCGAAGCCGGACCGACGATTATCCTCGCCCGATGGACGTCGCCGCCCTCCAGGCCAGCCTCGACACGCTGGCCGCCAACTACACGAAGCGGCTCGGGCTCGTCGTCGAGTCGGTCGAGCCGGACCGTGTCGTGCTGCGAATGCCGGTCACGCCCGACCTCGTCCACGCCGGTGGCGTCGTCTGCGGCCAGGCGATCCTCGCCGCCGCCGACACCGCGGTGCTGCTCCTGATGATCGCCAAGATCGGCGAGTTCCGGCCCATGACGACGGTGCAGTTGCAGACGAGCTTCCTGCGGCCGGTGCCGAAAGACGCTGCACACGTGACCGTCGACGCTCGCCTCGTGCGCTTCGGCAAGACGCTGTCGTACGGCGAGGTGTCGTTCTCCACGCCCGACGGAAAGCTGGCCGCGAAGGCGACGACGACCTACGCGTTGCTCTGAAGCGCCGCGCGGTCCGCGGGGATGCCTGCGGCGCCGAAAACCGCGTCGCCCAGCCACCGACGCATCGACGCGCGCAGCCTGGCGAACTCGATCGGCTTGCTCAGATAGTCGTCCATGTCCCGACGCAGGCATTCCTCCCGGTCGCCGCTGAGCGCATTGGCCGTCAGGGCGACGATGGGCACGCGCCCCCGTCCGGTCGAGCGCTCGAAGTCGCGGATCAGGCGGGTCGCGGCGAATCCGTCCATCACCGGCATCTGGCAGTCCATCAGCACGGCGTCGAAACGTCGCTGGCGATAGAGGTCGACTGCCTCGTGGCCGTCGGCGGCGTGGACCGACGCGATGCCCATGCTCTCGAGCGACGCCGCGGAGATGAAGGCGTTGACCGCGTTGTCTTCCACCAGGAGCACGGTCTTGCCCGGCGCAATCGCGCCGGCTGCCTCGAACACCGGGTCATGCGTGACGGTTGCGACCGCGCGCGTTGCGCTCTCCTTCATCGTCAAGGTCACGCCGAAGACGCTGCCCTTGCCCGGGCGGCTGCGCACCCGCACCGTGCCGCCCATCGCCTCGACGAGTTGCCGGGATATGGCCAGGCCGAGGCCCGTTCCGCCATAGCTTCGCGCCATGCCGGATTCGACCTGGAAGAACGGGTCGAAGAGCAGCGGGATCTTGTTCGCCGGGATGCCGATGCCGGTGTCGACGACGCGAATCGCCACCCTCACGCCGCCCTCGACACGGACACCGTGCACGCGCAGCGTGACACCCCCGACCGACGTGAACTTGACGGCGTTGCTGACGAGGTTCATGACGGCGCGACGCAGCTTCTCGTCGTCGCCGAGAACCAGGCCGATGTCCGGCGGCAGCCCGGACGCATCGACCTTCAGCCAGATGCCCTTGGCCATGGCGTTGGCCTGGAACGTCTGCACCGCGACCTGGCAGACCTTGCGCATGTCGACGGCGCCGATCCGCAGCGGACCGTCTCCCTTGGCGTCCAGCTTGGCGTAGTCGAGGATCTCGTTGAGCGTCTGCAGCAACCCGTCGGCGGCCTGCGTGGCGACCTCGACGAGCGCGCGCCGGCGCTCCTCGGACGGCGTGCGCCCGAGCAGCGCGAGCGAGCCGATGATGCCGTTCATCGGCGTGCGGATCTCGTGGCTCATGTTGGCCAGGAAGACCGACTTGGCGCGACTCGCCTCCTCCGCCTTGTCCCTGGCCCGGGTGAGCTCGACGATGGTGCGTTGGCGGCGCGCACGCAGGAAGAGCTTGCGCTCGCGCAGGTTGGTGATCTGGTAGAGCGCCAGGCTCAGGACATTGATGCTCGTGAGATGCACCAACAGTCGCTGCACGACCTTCGCGTCAGCGCCGTGCCATGAGGCCGACCAGACCGCAACTGCGACGTTCAGGATCGCGAGGAACAGGACCGGCCGCAGCGGCAGGCGAGTAAAACCGAAGACGACGCAGGTGATCAGCACGGCCGATGAGTAGATTGCCCAGTACCGCGAGTACGGCGAATCGACCGACGCCACGAGGTTGCCGATGTAGCTCGTTCCGAGAACCGCGACGGACACGACCACCACGCAGAACGGCGTGTAGTACTTCAACAACAAGGGTTTGGCGAAGCGACCGATCGCTGCGGCGACGAGGAACACTACCGCCATGGCGAGTCGCAACGGCTGCGGTTCCGCGAACGGTGCATTCGGATGGTCGAACAGGAAGATCAGGAAGAACGCGACATAGGCAAGGCCGCCGACCGCCGCCGCAGCCTGGAAGAAGCGGACGCCGGACAGACGGAAGCCGTGGCGAAAAACGTGCTCGACCTCACGATCCTTGAAAGCGTGAGGGCCGAGTCGTCGCCAGCGGAGGGAAATGCGTTTCAGACCCATGCATGCTCGCCGCCGGCTGGCTTGCCGACGCCACGGTGATATCGACGCTTCAGCTCGAAAATGAACACTGCCGCACCTGCCGAGCACCGCGACGGCCCTTACCAGGCTCTACCGATCCGTACCGAGGCACTGCCCTTTCGCGTGCGGTTGGCAACGTGTCCTCAAGATGTGGCGCGCGCGGTCGAAATACGCTCATCGGCGTATCGGAGACACCTTCCGCATGTGGGCGACGCGTTGCGAACGGCAGAGCACGAGGACACGCGCCCCGACGTGCTGCTGCTGCTGGCCGAGCGAAAGTTCGACGGCAAGGCGATCGGAACCATGCGCCTGGAGTCGAACCTGCGCGGTCCGCTTCGCTTGGAAGGCGAAGCGAGCCTCCCGCAATGGCTGCGTGGGCACCGACTCGTCGAGATCACCCGGCTCGGCGTCGATCCGGCCGGCGGGAACATGGTCACGGCCGCGCTCGCCAAGGCCGCCTTCGAGGTCTGCCACGCCTCGAGCATCCAGCATGGTCTCGCGGTCGGCCGGCGCTCGATGGCCGCGATGTTCAACGGCCTGTGCCTCGAGATCGTCGCTCGCCCGACGCGCATGTCGTATGCGCCTCAGGTGCCGTTCTGGATTTTCTCCGTTTCGGCCAGTCAGTGGCTCGGCCTGCTCAGGGCCAAGGGCCACTTCTTCTTCGACTTCATGGCCAGGACAGAGCACCCCGACATCGAGATCGACTACCGGCAGGTTTCGCAGGTCTTCAGCGCAAGCGCATGACGCGGCCGCTGCGCTCGACCGCTCGAAAGGGCCTGGTCGATGAAGCGCAGCCTCCCGGTACGTTCGTGGCGTTCCGCAGCTTCGCCAGGGTCACGTGGCCTTGACCTGGCATGCGAGCCGGTCCCGCCGTCGCGCCTGCGCTCGGCGATCGATTCGGTGCTGCGCGACGAAGCGTCGCGTGAAGCGATCTTCCTGGTGCTGCCGGTGCTCGCCGCCAGCAGGCGCGACGTTCGTGAAGCGATTGCGGGCGCCGGCGGGCGTGACGACGGCATTCGCGTGTGCCTGGCGCTGGATCGCCGATCCGCGTGCCTGGTTCCTGCGGAGCCCGTGGGCATGGGCAATGTCGGCCTGATCCTCGACGGCGTCGACGAGGCCATGCCGTTGTCCGACTACGCAACACCCTTCGTCGAGGCGATTCGTTTCGATGCATCCTTTCTTCAGCGGGCGGCGTCGGACGTTCGAGCGGGCTGCATGCTCGACGCCGCTCTCAGGCTGACACGCGATCTGGGCTTGGCGACACTCGGGGAAGAACCCGACGACGCCTCAGGCTGCCGCGATGACCGACATGCGCTCGACTGGACTGTCGGGCCGGTGATCGTCGCCTCGTGGACGCCGGGCGAGCGGATGCACCCTGCGCCGGCGGCTCAGCTCAGGAGTGCCCGAACCGCCTCGGGCAGCGGCACGCTCTTCTCCTCCCGGTAGTTCACCCACACCGTCTTCGCGCCGCCTGTCGCGTAAAGCGGCCCCGGCTCGTCGGCGCGCTCGAGCGTCACCCACGCCATGAAGCTCGACCGTCCCGGGTCCGAGACGTAGTGCTTCGCCAGCACGTCGCCCGGATACTTGAGCTGGCGCAGGAAGTTGCAGAAGGTGTTGACGATGACGGGGCCTTCGCCGGTCACGTCGGGGGCGCCGTGGATGCGCAGCAACCATTCGATGCGAACCGTCTCCAGGTAGCGGAAGTACAGCGTGTTGTTGACGTGGCCCATCGCGTCCATGTCGCCCCAGCGGATGGGGATCACCATCTCCAGCGTGAGCGTCTTGCGCTCGGGCAGCTCGAGTCGCATGCCGCGTTCAGGTGGTCGGATCGGGGAGCGTCACGCCGAGCTCGGTGCACAGCCGTTCGACACGGTCGCGCAGCGACGCGATCTCGGCTTCGGCGGCGGCCTGGCGGGCTTTCAGTGCGGCCACCTCGCCGGCGAGCACCGCGTCGCCTGCGCCGGCGGGATCACCGCCATCGACGGAAGCTGCAAGCGTCGCCGGGTCGACCGGTCCGCAGAGCAGATGCACCCAGCGGGCCTCGCGCGACCCGGACGCGCGAGGCAGGCGGGTGACCAGCGCCCCGCCCTTTTCTGCCGGACGCGACGCGAGCTCTTCGAGAAATCCCTCGACGGCCGAGCCGTCGGCGAACCGATGCAGCCGCTCGCAGTTCGTCCGCAATTCCGACGTGGTCTGAGGCCCGCGCAGCATCAGCACGGCGAGCAGCGCCACCGACTGTGACGGCAGCGCAAGCGCCCGGCCCGCGTTGTGCTCGAAGCGCGTGACCCGCGAACCGCTCGACTCGAACACCAGCGACAGCGACCGCAGCGCGTCGACCGACGCCTGCACGTCGGCCTCGTCGGCCACGATCACCGGAAGCCGCGCCGTCTTCTGGTTGCAGCCGAGCGTGAGCGTGTTGAGCGACAGCGGGTAGCTGTCGGGAACCGTGTGCGCCTTCTCGACCAGCACCCCGAGCACACGCGTCTCGAGCAGCGAAAGTGGTCTCAACGTTCCGCCCCGCACGTGCGGCCGGCCGGGCGCCGGGCCGCTCCCAAGCCCGGCCGCGCCCCCTCGGGGGGAAGCGACCGTACCCGGGAGCGTGGGGGCCCCATCAGATTCCGAAGCCGTCGTCGGCCTGGATCACGGCGCCGTTGACGAAGTGGCTTTCGTTGGCGCACAGCATGAGGAGCACCGCGTCGAGGTCCTTGGGCGCGCCGATGCGCTTTCTCGGCGTGGTCTCGATGAAGCGCTTGCCGTGTTCGGTCTGCCACTGATGGTGGTTGATCTCGGTGTCGATGTAGCCCGGGCAGATCGCGTTGACGTTGATGCCGTAGCGACCCCACTCGAGCGCCATCGCCTTGGTCATGTGCACGACCGCCGCCTTGCTGATGGCGTAGGCGCCGATCCTGCCGAGCGGCCGCAGGCCTGCGACCGATGCGATGTTGACGATGCGCCCGCCCGTGAAGGTGCCCGGCGCCGCGCCCTGCGAGCGCGCGATCATCCGCTTGCCGACCTCCTGCGCGACGAAGAACGCGCCGCGCACGTTGACGTCGAAGATGTAGTCGAAGTCGTCGGTCGTGACGTCGACGAGCTTCTGCGTCGTCGCGACACCCGAGTTGTTGACGAGGATGTCGATCGTGCCCATCTCGGTCTCGGCGTGCGCCACCGCCGACTTGATGCCGTCGTGGTCGGTCACGTCGAGGGCGACGACGTGGGCGTCGCCGCCGTTGGCTTCGATCTCCGCGCGCAGCGTCTTCAGCCGCTCGACGCGGCGGCCGGCAAGCACCACCGCGGCCCCCGCTTCGGACAGCACACGCGCGAACTGCGCGCCCAGGCCGCTCGAGGCGCCGGTGACGAAGGCCACGCGGCCGGAAAGGTCGATGCTGTAGCTCATGGTGAGGCGGAAAAGTCCTGGCTCCTAGAATCGATCGCAGTTTAGCCACGCGAGGTTCACGCGACGCCATGACAGCTGAGGAGACCCTCGCCCAGAGCGGCCCGCGCGAAGCGATGGAGTACGACGTCGCGATCGTCGGCGCCGGCCCGGCGGGCCTCGCCACGGCGATCCGCCTGAAGCAGCTCGCCGCCGAGCGCCAGCAGGAGGTCTCGGTGGTCGTCCTCGAGAAGGGCTCCGAGCCGGGTGCGCACATCCTCTCCGGCGCGATCATGGATACGCGGGCGCTCACCGAGCTGTTGCCGAAGTGGAAGGAAGACGGCGCGCCGCTCGACCAGCCGGTAACCGAAGACCGCTTCCTCTTCCTCGACGAGACCGGCGAGAAACGCACGCCCGACTTCTTCCTGCCCGACTGCTTCAAGAACCACGGCAACTACGTCGTCAGCCTCGGCAACGTCGTCAGGTGGATGGCGCAGCAGGCCGAAGCGCTCGGGGTCGAGATCTTCCCGGGCTTTCCCGCGGCCGAGGTGCTCTACGACGACCAGGGTGCGGTCAAGGGCGTCGCCACCGGCAACCTGGGCGTCGGCAAGGACGGCGAGCACACGGCTGACTTCCAGCTCGGCATGGAGTTGCACGCGAAGTACACGATCTTCGCCGAAGGCTCGCGCGGCAGCCTCGGCCGCCAGCTCATCGCCAGGTACCAGCTCGATGCCGGGAAGGACCCGCAGAGCTACGCGATCGGACTGAAGGAACTGTGGGAGGTGAAGCCCGAGCAGACGAAGCCGGGCCTCGTGTTCCACACCGCCGGCTGGCCGCTCGAACCGTCGACCTACGGCGGCTCGTTCCTCTACCACCTCGGCAACGGCCAGGTCGAGCTCGGCTTCGTCGTCGGGCTCGACTACGCAAACCCGTGGCTGAGCCCGTTCGAGGAGTTCCAGCGCTGGAAGACGCACCCGTCGATCCGCACTGTCCTCGAGGGCGGCAAGCGGCTCGGCTACGGCGCGCGCTCGATCACGGCGGGCGGCATCCTGTCGCTGCCGAAGACGGTGTTCCCCGGCGGTGCGCTGGTCGGCTGCGAGGCCGGCTACCTCAACGCCAGCCGGATCAAGGGCAGCCACGCGGCGATCAAGACCGGCATGCTGGCGGCCGAGGCGGCATTCGACGCGCTCGTCGCCGGCCGCTCGCGCGACGAGCTGTCGGCCTACCCGACGGCATTCGAGGCGAGCTGGTTGCACGCCGAGCTCGACCGCTCGCGCAACTTCAAGCAGTGGTTCAAGAAGGGTCGCACGACGGCAACGCTGATGACGGGCATCGAGCAGTGGTTGCTGCCCAAGGTGGGCCTGCGGGCCCCGCCGTGGACGATCCACGGCGTGAAGGCCGACCATCTCTATCTCAAGCCCGCCGTCGAGTGCGAGAAGATCCTCTACCCCAAGCCCGACGGCAAGCTCACGTTCGATCGCCTCTCGAGCGTCTTCGTCAGCAACACCAACCACGCCGAGAACCAGCCGCCGCACCTCACCCTGAAGGACCCTGCCGTCCCGGTGCAGGTCAACCTCGCCAAGTACGCCGGGCCAGAGAGCCGCTACTGCCCGGCGGCTGTGTACGAGTTCGTCGAGGAGGGCGGCAAGGAGCGGCTGCAGATCAACGCGCAGAACTGCATTCACTGCAAGACCTGCGACATCAAGGACCCGACGCAGAACATCGTCTGGGTCGTTCCCGAAGGCGGCGGCGGCCCGAACTACGTGGGCATGTGATGGCGGAGGTCGACGGCGCGTACGTCGTTCGCGGCGCGGTCGACGATGCGACGCTGTCGCGCTGGCGCCTCGCCATCGACGCGCACCCGGCATGGACGACGCGCGAAGGTGCCGGATTCGTGCCGTGGGCGTCGTCGCTGCGGCTCGGCGCGGTGTCGGCGTTGCCCGTCGACGGCGTCGTCGCCCTGGCCTGGCGCATGGCGCTCGCAGCGCCGACCGGGCACCCGCTCGGTGCCGACGTGGCCGTCGCCGTCGACGCGTGCTGGGTGCGGCGCCAGTACGCGCCGCCGCGCTATCCGCTGCGTCATGCGCCGCACGGCTGGCACCAGGACGGCGCCCTCGGGCGCAGCGTGTCGGTCGCGAGCCGCGTCGAAGACGCGGGAGGGCTGTTGCCGATGCTCACCTGCTGGATCGCGCTTACCCCTTGCGGCGACGACGCGCCCGGGCTCGAGCTCGCGCGAACGGCGGCGCCGCAAGCACTCGACCCGCTATGACCCGTGACCGCACCAGCCTCGAGGTGCGTTTCGTCCGCACGCACCCGGTGGCCGTTGCCGCCGCGCCGGCCGATTGAGGAGACGTTCCGCATGATCGACAAGACCCAGCCCGACGTGCTCGTGGCGGCGCGCCTGTGGCCGCCGATGATGCAGGCGCTCGGTGGCGCCTACACCGTCCACGACAAGTTGCACGAGACCGATCCGGCGGCGTTTGCCGCCGTCGCGCCGAGGATCCGCGCCATCGCCGCCAGCGGCGAGTCGAAGGTGTCGCGCGAGCTGATGGAGCGGCTGCCGGCGCTCGAGATCATCTCGGTGTTCGGTGTCGGCTACGACGGCGTCGACATCGCCGCCACCCGCGAGCGCGGCATCGCCGTCACGAACACGCCCGACGTGCTCAACGACGAGGTCGCCGACCTGGCGATGGCGCTCGTGCTCGCCGTCGCCAGGCGCCTGCCGCAGGCCGATGCGTACGTTCGCCGCGGCGACTGGAAGGCCAAGGGCGCGATGCCGCTCGCGCGCAAGGTGAGCGGAGCGCGCATGGGCATCGTCGGCCTCGGGCGCATCGGCCAGGCGATCGCGCGGCGCGCCGAGGCGTTCGGCATGTCGATCTCATACACCGCGCGCCACAAGCGCGCCGACAGCCACCACCGCTACCTCCCGAGCGCCGAGGCACTGGCCAGGGAAGTCGACTTCCTCGTCGTCATCACGCCCGGCGGCGAGTCGACGCGCAGGCTGATCGACGCCAAGGTGCTCGCCGCGCTCGGCCCGAACGGCTACCTCGTCAACGTCGCCCGCGGATCGGTCGTCGACGAGGCTGCGCTGGTCCGCGCCCTGCAGGACGGCACGATCGCCGGCGCCGCGCTCGACGTGTTCGAGCGCGAGCCCGACGTTTCGCCCGAGCTGTTCGAACTCGACAACGTGGTGCTGACGCCGCACATCGGCAGCGCGACGCAGCAGACACGCCAGGCGATGCACGACCTGGCGTTCGGCAACCTTGTCGCCCACTTCGCCGGCAAGCCGCTGCTGACGCCGGTGCCGCGATGAATGCGATGCAGCGATTCGATCTGACGGGCCGCGTGGCGCTCGTCACGGGCGGCGGCTCGGGGCTCGGGCTCGGGATGGCGCGTGGACTCGCGGAAGCCGGCGCGACGGTCGTTCTCAACGGGCGGAACGAGGCCAGGCTCGACGCCGCCGTGGCCGCCCTCACCCTCGCCGGGCTGCGCGCCGGCACGGCGCCGTTCGACGCCGCCGACCCCGACGCGGTGCGTGCGGGCGTCGAGTCGACGCTGGCGGCCTACGGCGCGATCGACATCCTCGTCAACAACGCCGGCATCACGCGCCGCGCGCCGATCGACGAGCTGACCGACCAAGCATGGCGCGACGTGATGTCGACCAACCTCGACGCCGCGTTCTACCTGGCGCGCGCCGTCGTCCCGGGCATGAAGTCGCGCGGGCGCGGCGCGATCGTCAACACCTGCTCGGTGACGTCGATGCTCGGCCGACCGACGATTGTCGCGTATGCCGCGAGCAAGGGCGGGCTGGCGATGCTCACGCGGGGGCTCGCCATCGAGCTGGCGCCGCACGGCATCCGGGTCAACGCCGTGGCGCCGGGCTTCTTCAAGACCGACCTCACCGAGCCGCTGGCGGCCGACACGGCGTTTGATGCCTGGGTCGCGCAGCGCACCCCGGCCGGACGCTGGGGAACGCCCGACGAGCTGGCCGGTGCCTGCGTCTTCCTCGCCTCCGACGCGGCGAGCTACGTGACGGGGCACCTGCTCTATGTCGACGGCGGCTTCACCGCCGCGATGTAGCGCTCCCCGGCCTCTCCCGCGGCTCAGCGCGGCCAGTCGGGCTTGCGCTTGTCGATGAAGGCCTGCACGCCTTCGAGTGCCGAGGGCTCCATCATGTTGGCGGCCATCGTTCGGCCCGCGTCGTCGTAGGCCTGCGGTTCGCTGCGCTCGAGCTGGCGGTAGAACAGCGCCTTGCCCATCGCGATGGCGACACGCGGCTTGGCGACGATCGCCGTGACGAGCGCGTCGACCACGGCGTCGAGCGCCTCGGGCGCATCGGAATCGGCGACGCGGTTGACGAGCCCCTTCGCCTTTGCCTCGTCGGCCGAGATGAACTCGCCGGTGACGAGCATCTCGAAGGCGGGCTTGCGCAGCAGGTTGCGCGTCAGCGGCACGCTCGGCGACGAGCAGAAGAGACCGAGGTTGACACCGCTGACGGCGAAGCGTGCCGACTTCGCGGCAACCGCGAGGTCACACGCGGCGACCAGCTGGCAGCCGGCGGCCGTGGCGATGCCCTGCACCTTCGCGATCACCGGCACGGGCAGCATCTGCAGCGTCATCATCATCCGCGAGCACTGCGCGAACAACTGCTCGTAGTAGGCGCGCGACGGCTCGGCGCGCATCTGCTTGAGGTCGTGTCCGGCGGAGAACGCCTTCCCTTGCCCCGCGATCACGACCACCCGCACGCTTTCGTCGGCGGCGACGTCGTCGAGCGCGCGCTGCAGCGCGTCGAGCATCTGCTCGCTGAGCGCATTGAACGAGGCCGGTCGCGCCAGCGTCAGCGTGACGACGCCGCGCGCGTCGCGGGCGATGTCGAGGCAAGGGGTGTCTTGCGTGGATGCGTCCATGTCGAAGTCTCCTTATTCGGTGGCAGCCGACGAGCGAGCCCGCTCGCGCAGCTGGAACTTCTGGATCTTGCCGGTCGATGTCTTCGGGATCGGCTCGAAGCGGATCTCGCGCGGCACCTTGTAGCCGGCGAGCAGCGACTTGCAGTGGGCGACCAGCGTGGCGGCGTCGACCTCGGCACCGGGCCTCGTCTCGACGAAGGCGAGCGGCGTCTCGCCCCACTTCGGATCGGGCCTTGCGACGACCGCGCAGGCCAGCACCGCGGGGTGCCGGTAGAGCGCGTCTTCCACCTCGAGCGAGCTGATGTTCTCGCCGCCGGAGATGATGATGTCCTTGCTGCGGTCCTTGATCTTGAGGTAGCGGTCGGGCTCCAGGACGGCGAGGTCGCCGCTGTGGAACCAGCCGCCCGCGAACGCGTCGGCGGTCGCCTTCGCATTCTTCAGGTAGCCCTTCATGACGATGTTGCCCCGAAACACGATCTCGCCCATCGTCTCGCCATCGGCCGGCACCTCGTGCATCGTCTCCGGGTCGACCACGGTCATGCCTTCCTCGAGCATGTAGCGAACGCCCTGCCGGCCGTTGAGCCGTGCCTGCTCCGAGACCGACGCCGTGGGCCATCGCGGCCGCTTGACGGCCACGCTGGCCGGCCCGTAGACCTCGGTCAGCCCGTACACGTGCGTGAGATCGAAGCCGATCCGCGCCATGCCCTCGATCATCGACGCCGGCGGCGCCGCCCCTGCGACCATCGCGCGCACGGCGTGGCCGATGCCCGATCGCATCGCGTCGGGCGCGGCGACGAGCAGGTTGTGCACGATCGGCGCGGCGCAGTAGTGGTCGACGCGCTCGGTGCGGATCGCGTCGAGGATCGCTTCCGCCTCGACCTTGCGCAGGCACACGTGCGTGCCGCCGAGCATCGCCACCGTCCACGGGAAGCACCAGCCGTTGCAGTGGAACATCGGCAGCGTCCACAGGTAGCGCGGGAAGTGCGGCATGGTCCAGGTCGCCGCGTTGCAGACCGCGTTGAGATAGGCGCCGCGGTGGTGGGTGACGACGCCTTTCGGGTCGCCGGTGGTGCCGGAGGTGTACGAGACGGCGATCGCATCCCACTCGTCCTTCGGGCCGCCGAGTCGCGCCAGCGGTTCGTGGGCGGCGAGCAGCGCTTCGTACTCGTGCTCGCCCAGGCGCTCGCCGGGGCCGTCGAATTCGCTGTCGCAGACATCGATCACATGCACGTCGCGGCCGTGCTCGTCGCGCAGGATGGAAAGCGCGGCGCGCATCGTCGGCGAGAGCTCGCGGTCGGTGATCAGCACCTCGCTCTCGCAGTGGTGCAGCTGCCAGGCGAGCAGCGGCGCGTCGAGCCGGGTGTTCAGCGTGTTGAGCACGGCGTTGAGCGATGGCACCGCATAGTGCGCCTCGACCATCTCCGGCGTGTTGTGCAGCATCGTGCTCACCGTCGATCCGCGGCCGACGCCCAGCGATGCGAGCGCCGCTGCCAGCTGCGCCGACCGATCGCGCGTTTCCCGCCATGTGTAGCGCCGCGCGCCGTGCACGACCGACTCGAGGTCGCCGAACACCTCGCCGCTGCGCTCGACGAAGCTCACCGGCGACAGCGCGACGAAGTTCGCGGCGGTCTTGTCGAGATCGCGGTCGTAGATGCTCACGGTGTCGCCGGGCTCAACGTGCCGTCGCCTCGAGCGCCTGGTCGACGTCCCAGAGGATGTCGTCGATGTGCTCGAGGCCCACCGACAGCCGCACCATGTCGGGCCTGACGCCGGCGGCGAGCTGCTGGTCGGGCTCGAGCTGACGGTGCGTCGTCGATGCGGGGTGGATGACGAGGGTGCGGGTGTCGCCGATGTTGGCGAGGTGGCTCATGAACCGGGCCGCCTCGATGAACGTCACGCCCGCAGGAAGACCGCCCTCGACGCCGAAGGCGAGCAGGCCGGAGCCGCCGGGAATATCGCCCGTGGCACGCATCTGCCGCGCCACCAGGGCGTGCTGCGGATGGTCGTCGAGGCCCGGATAGTCGACCCAGCGCACGCGCCCGTGCCCTCGCAGGTACTTCGCCACCGCGAGTGCATTGGCGCAGTGCCGCTCCATGCGCAGCGGCAGCGTCTCGACGCCCTGCAGGATCTGCCAGGCGCTCATCGGCGAAAGCGCCGCGCCGTAGACGCGCAGCGTCTCCATGCGGGCCCGCATCGTGAAGGCGAAGTCGCCGAAGGTCTCGAGGAAGCGCACGCCGTGGTAGCCCCGCGAAGGCTCGGTCATGCCGGGGAACTTGCCGTTGTGCCACGGAAAGCGGCCGCTCTCGACGACCACGCCGCCGAGCGTCGTGCCGTGGCCGGCGAGGTACTTGGTCGCGGAGTGGACGACGATGTCGGCGCCGAAGTCGATCGGGTTGCACAGGAACGGCGACGGCACGGTGTTGTCGACGATCAGCGGAACGCCATGCGCATGCGCCACCTCCGCCACGGCGGCGATGTCGAGCACGACGAGGCTCGGATTGCCGATGCTCTCGGCGAACACGGCGCGCGTGTTCGGCCGCATCGCCGCGGCGAAGGCATCGGCGTCGGTCGCGTCGACAAAGGTCGTCTCGATGCCGAGCCGCTCGAGGTTGACCGCGAGCATGCTCACCGAGCCGCCGTACAGCGCTCCCGCGGCGACGACGTGATCGCCCTGGCCGAGCAGCGTCAGCAGCGCCATCGCCTCGGCCGCCATGCCGCTCGCCGCCGCCAGGCCGGCGCGGCCCTTCTCGAGCGTGGCGACGCGCTCCTCGAGCGCGGCGACGGTCGGGTTCGAGAGGCGCGAGTAGACGTTGCCGAAGGTCGCCAGGTTGAACAGGTCGGCGGCATGGTCGGCGCTGTCGAACACGAAGCTCGTCGTCTGGTAGATCGGCAGCGCCCGGGCGCCGGTGGCCGCGTCGGGAATCTGTCCGGCGTGGATGGCCAGCGTCTCCGGCTGGAACACGCGGTCGGCCATGCGCTCCTCCTGCGTTGCTAGCCGGCGCGCCGCGCCGACACGATGCCGGTGTTGACGCCGGCCCAGTGCAGGCCGCCGAACAGCCGTGCGTGCTCGATCTTCACGCAGCGGTCCATCACCGTGTCGAGCCCGGCGTCGGCCGCGAGTGCGGCCGCCTCGGCGTTGACGACGCCGATCTGCTGCCACAGGCACTTCGCGCCGATGGCGATCGCCGAGCGGGCGATCGGCGGCACGTCGGCGGTCTTGCGGAAGACGTCGACGATCTCGACCGACACGCCGGCAGCGGCAACGTCCTCGAGGCTCGCGTGGCAGCGCTCTCCGAGGATCTCCTCGTAGCGCGGATTCACCGGGACGATGTGGTAGCCGTGCGACTGCATGTAGCGGGCAGCGAAATAGCTGGGGCGGTTCCACTCCGCGGACAGCCCGACGACGGCGATCGTGCGGTACGTGCGCAGGATGCGGCGGAGGGTGGCAGCGTCTTCGGACATGGCTTGGGGTGCCGGCGCTACCGCTGGACGGGCCTGCGGCGCCGCGGCGAATCCGACCTTACCCGAAAGCCGGCTCGGCGGGCACGCCGGGTTTCGCGGCACGCTGCCGCGGCGCGCCTTCGCCTTCGTCCCCGTGGTACCACCACGCCGGGTGCGCACGGCGCGCCGCGACCTCCTCGTGCAGGGTGGCCAGTGCAGAAGCGCTCGACAGCAGCCGCAGCCGATCGTCGCGCGTGAGCGCGCCGGGCCCCTCGACGAGCGCCTGCTCGATGCGGTCGGCGAGGGCTCGGCCCTTCGCCGCGTCGACAGCGGAGGCGGAGGCGATGGCCCCGGTCCCGCCGCCATGCGGCGGCAAGGCACCGACCACCCGCTGCTGCATCGCAGCGTCGGTCACGGCGGTGGCGAACGAGACGAGCCGGGTGGCGATGCCGTCGGCCTCGCGAGCGGCGTCGAGCAGCACCGACGGCGTCCGCGTCTCTTCCGGTGTGAGCATCAGGCCACGGCGGCGGAAGGCGCGGCCGACGTCGACCCTGCTACCCCACACCGAGAGCGGGATGGCCAGCAGCAGGCCCAGGAGGATCGGCGACAGCCACCACGGGAACGCCGAGCTGCCGAGCACCAGCGCCGCGGTCCACGCGACGGCGGCCCCTGTGTGCAGGCCGTGGCGGCCGATCGCCTCGTTCCAGCCGGTCGACGCGTCGTCGCGCGGCGGCGACTTCCATTCGAGCTTCCAGCCGAACAATGCGGCCAGCACGAACTCGGTGTGGAACAGCATGCGCACCGGCGCCAGCAGCATCGAATGCACGAACTCGATCAGCGCACTGACGATCAGCCGGGGCGTTCCACCGAACCGGTTGGCCTGGCCGCGGACGACGATCGCGCCGATCGACAGCACCTTGGGCGCGAACAGCAGCACCGCGGTGAGGCCGAACAGCGTCAGCATCAGCTTGAGGTTCGCGCTCGGCCAGGTCGGGAAGAGCTGGTACGACTCGATGAAGTAGATGGGCTCGTTGCCCGCCTGCTGCGCGAACAGGAACGACGACAGCACGAGAAACAGCAGCCACAAGGGCGAGGTCGCGTACGACAGGGCGCCGGTGAGGAAAGCCACGCGGTGCACCGTGTGCAGGCCGGGCTCGGCCGCCAGGCGCGCGTTCTGCAGGTTGCCTTGGCACCAGCGGCGATCGCGCTGCAGCTCGGCGAGCAGGTTCGGCGGCACCTGCTCGTAGCTGCCGTCGAGGTCGTCGGCGACCCACACCTGCCAGCCGGCACGTCGCATCAGCGCGGCCTCGACGAAGTCGTGCGACAGGATCTCGCCCGAGAGCGATCCCGCCCCTTCGATCGCGGCGAGCCCGCAGTGCTGCATGAAGGGCCCGGTGCGCAGGATCGCGTTGTGACCCCAGTAGTGCGACTCGCCCAGCTGCCAGAAGCGCATCCCGGCAGTGAAGAGCGGGCCGTAGGCGCGGCCGCAGAATTGCTGCACCCGCGCGTGGAAGGTCTCGTGGCCGAACGGCCTCGGTGCGGTCTGGATGATGCCGGCCTGCGGATGCGACTCCATCATCCGAACGAGCGAGGTCAGGCATTCGCCGGTCATGACGCTGTCGGCGTCGAGCACGACGAAATAGCGGTAGCCGGCTCCCCAGCGCCGACAGAAGTCGGCGACATTGCCGGACTTGCGCTTGCTGCGCTGCTGGCGCCATCGGTAGTGCACGCGCACGCCGGGCGTCGCCTGCGCAGCAGCGAGGTCGGTCCATGCCGCCTGCTCGGCGGCACGGATGTCGGCATCGTTCGTGTCGCTGAGGACGAAGACGTCGAAGTTCGCCGCCTCGCCGGTCGAGCGGAGCGAGGCGATCGTCGCGGCGAGACCGCCGAAGACGGTCGGCACGTGCTCGTTGCAGATCGGCATGACGATCGCGGTGCGCGCGGCGGGGTCGAGGGGCATCAGCGTCGCATCGACGGCGCCGCGCAGCAGCGGCCCGGGCTGGCCGCGAACGAGCACGCAGGCGCCCATGATCCCGGTCCAGAAGCCGGCCGAGATCCAGCCGAAGAGGATGGCGAAGAGAACGAGCAGAGCGCCTTCGGCCCAGCCGTCGCCATGCGTCGGCAGCACATCGGCCATCGCATGTGCGCCGACCCACGCGCCGGTGAGCACCAGCGCCAGCAGGGCGACGCGCCGCAGGCGCAGCGGCCGACGATCGCCGGCGCGCCGGGGAACGCGCGCACTCCGGTGGCCGCGCAGCCGGCGCAGAGGTCGGGCGAGCAACGGGCCGGCCCACGGCCGCGCCGCCATCGAGGCGCGCTCTAGCGGCGGGTGTGCGCAGGGTGTCTCGCGGGCCGGTTCGACCGTGAATGCCGTCATGGCTTGTCGGGCTCCGCGGGCAGGACGTAGCTCCACGTCTCGGTGATCGGCAGGCGCTTGCGCTGCAGGTAAGCGCGCAGCTCGACCGGCTTGTTGGCATCGTTGCGCTTGAAGCGCACCGTCATCCTCCACGCTCCGTTGCTGCGGTTGCGAAAGAGGTTGCGCTCGTGCAGCTCGGCGTTCGCGTCGGCCCACACGACCGGTTCAAGGGGCTCGTCGGCCGGCAGGGCGCGCAGTGCGGGGCCGTCGAAGTCGACGACGAAGTTGATGTCGCCGTCGGCCTTGCGAACGAACCCACGGCCGCGCCGGGTCTGCGTCACCCAGCCCTTGCCGGTCGGGAGGGTGCCCGCCGTCTGCCACTTCAGGCGGTACGCGAAATCGAAGGGCCGTCCCGGCCTCGGCGGTGTGTCCGGGACCCAGTAGGCGACGATGTTGTCGTTGGTTTCGTCGGGCGTCGGGATCTGCACCAGTTCGACCCGGCCAGCGCCCCACGAGCCGATCGGCTCGACCCACGCCCCGGGCCTGCGCTCGTACTGCGCCTCCGGGTCCTCGTAGCTGGTCGCAGCGCGGTCACGCTGCATGAGGCCGAACCCCTTCGGGTCGTTCATCGCGAACGAGGTGACGAGCAGCCGCCGCGGGTTGACGAGCGGGCGCCAGATCCATTCGCCGTCGGCACCTTGGATCGACAGGCCGTCGGAGTCGTGCACCTCGGGCCTGAAGTCGTCCCGGCCCGGCTGGTTCTCGCCGAAGGTGTACATGCTCGTCAGCGGCGCAATGCCGAGCTTGCCGACCGGCGCGCGCAGCCAGATCCGGGCCGTGACCTGCAGGACCGTCTCGACGCCCGGCGTGACGACGAAGCGGTAGGCCCCGGCGACGCGCTTCGAATCGAGCAGCCCGTAGACGACGAGCGACGTCGCTCGCGGCTTCGGCCGCTCGATCCAGAACTCGACGAAGCGCGGAAACTCCTCGCCGGTGGGTGCCGCGGTGTCCACGGCGAGGCCACGCGCCGACAGCCCGAACGCCTGACCCTTGCCGAGGGCTCGAAAGTAGCTCGCGCCCTGGAACACGATCAGCTCGTCCTTGTAGCCCGGCGAATTCAGCGCGTAGTGCACGCGAAACCCGTTGTAGTGCAGATTGCGCAGCTCCGCCGGGCCGAGCTTGTTGCGCCCGAAATCGAAGTACGCGGGCTCGAACGCGAGCGGGCGAACACCCGCCGGCTCGACCACGTTGACCGCGACCGGCTCGGGGACCGCCCTGCCCTGCACGAACAGGTTGAGCTCGAACGGAAGTTTCTCCGCACGCCAGATCGACTGCTCCGGTCGGAAGCGGATGTCGCGGTACTGGTCGTAGTCGAGGTCGCGCACTTCGTTGGCGATCCGGATCGCCGGCGCCTTGTACGGTCGCGCCGCCAGGGCCCGGGCGCGCGCCGACACATCGTCGATCCCGAACGCATGGGCGGCGGGCGCCGCCATGGCTGCCGCGACCAGCAAGACGCGGCGCGCGAACCGGAGGGCAGCGAGTGGGCGGGGAACGACGGTCGCGTGCATGGGAAGGGAATGGCGGAAACGCGGGCGCGGAAGGCCCGCTCTGGCAGCCAACCCGCCAGACCACCGCAAGCAAGCGGGGGGGCCGGGCGTGCCGGGCCCCGGAGTTCAGCCGTGCTTGCGGTCGTCGAAGAACTGTTCGTCCTCGGTCGAGCCCTTCAGCGCCGCGGTGGAAGCGTCACGCTCGATGGTCGTCGTGACGGCATCGAAGTATCCCGTGCCAACCTCGCGCTGGTGCTTGACCGCGGTAAAGCCCTTGTCGGCCGTGGCGAACTCGGCCTCCTGCAGCTCGACGAATGCCGTCATGCTGTTGCGCGCATAGCCGTGCGCCAGGTGGAACATCGAGTAATTGAGGCTGTGGAAGCCCGCCAGGGTGATGAACTGGAACTTGTAGCCCATCGCGCCGAGCTCGCGCTGGAACTTCGCGATCGTCGCGTCGTCGAGGTTTTTCTTCCAGTTGAAGCTCGGCGAGCAGTTGTAGGCCAGCAGCTTGCCCGGGAACTTGCGGTGGATCGCTTCGGCGAACGTCTTGGCGTAGGCGAGGTCGGGCTTGCCGGTCTCGCACCACACCATGTCGGCGACCTCGCTGTAAGCGAGCCCGCGCGACACCGCCTGGTCGAGGCCCGGCTTCGTGCGGAAGAACCCCTCGACGGTGCGCTCGCCGGTGAGGAACGGCTTGTCGTTCTCGTCGACGTCGCTCGTGACGAGGTCGGCGGCCTCGGCGTCGGTGCGGGCGATGACGAGCGTCGGCACGCCCATCACGTCGGCGGCCAGCCGCGCTGCGCTGAGCTTGGAGACCGCGTCGCGCGTCGGCACGAGCACCTTGCCGCCCATGTGGCCGCACTTCTTCACCGACGCGAGCTGGTCCTCGAAATGGACGCCGGCGGCGCCCGCCTCGATCATCGACTTCATCAGCTCAAAGGCGTTGAGCACGCCGCCGAAGCCGGCCTCGGCGTCGGCCACGATGGGGGCGAACCAGTCGATGTCGTCCTTCCCTTCCGACCACTGGATCTGGTCGGCGCGCTGAAAGGTGTTGTTGATCCGCTTGACGACCATCGGCACCGAGTTCGCGGGGTACAGCGACTGGTCCGGGTACATCTCGCCGGCCATGTTGGCGTCGCCCGCGACCTGCCAGCCGGAGAGATAGATCGCCTTCAGGCCGGCGCGCACCTGCTGCATCGCCTGGTTGCCGGTCAGCGCGCCGAGCGTGTTGACGAACGGCTCGGTGTTGACGAGGGTCCACAACTTCTCCGCACCGCGCCTCGCCAGCGTGTGCTCGATCGGCACCGAGCCGCGCAGCCGCACGACGTCGGCGCCGGAATAGCCTCGCTTGACACCCTTCCAGCGCGGCGATGCCGCCCAGCTGGATTCGAGTTCGTCGGCTTGTTGTGCGCGTGTCGGCTGGGTCATCGAGGGCTCCCTGTGTTGAATGGAGCCAAGAATACGGTTCCCGCGACTCCGACATCGACTTGCCGTGCAAACACTGCGTTCGTGAAAATGTGTTTCCTGACAATGACTTGCATCACCAATTTAAAGTGAGGAAGCTCCCGGTGATTTCATCATGAAGAATCTTGCGGCAGTGCAGCATCACGATTTGCCGTAATCCGGAAAGCGCGTTTCGCATGATGAAAGTACGGCAGGCGGCAGATCTTCTAGACTCAGCGCCTTCGGCGCACGCGACAGACGCCGTCCCCCACGAGGAGCATGCACATGCACAAGGATCACCTTCCGTCCACCGCCGCCGCGCCCGGGGCGACGCGCACCTCGCCACAGGACCTCGACGCGTTCTGGATGCCCTTCACCGCCGAACGCCAGTTCAAGAGCGCGCCGCGGATGCTGGCCAAGGCCAAAGGCATGCACTACTGGACGCCGGAAGGGCGCGAGGTGCTCGACGCGGTGGCGGGCCTGTGGTGCGTCAACGCAGGCCATGCGCGGCCGAAGATCGTCCGGGCGATCGCCGAACAGGCCGAGGAGATGGACTTCGCGCCCGGATTCAACATGGCGCATCCCAAATCGTTCGAGCTTGCGACGAAGCTCGTCGAGCTGGCGCCGAAGGGCCTCGAGAAGGTGTTCTTCACGAACTCGGGCTCGGAGGCGGTCGAGACGGCGCTGAAGATGGCGATCGCCTACCACCGCGCCAAGGGCGAAGGCCAGCGCACACGCCTCATCGGCCGCGAGCGCGGCTATCACGGCGTGAACTTCGGCGGCATCTCGGTCGGCGGCATCGCCGGCAACCGCAAGAGCTTCGGCACCATGGTCGGCGGCGTCGACCACCTCCGCCACACGCTCCACATCAAGCAGAACGCCTTCTCGCGCGGCGTGCCGGCGCACGGCGCCGAGCTCGCCGACGACCTCGAGCGCATCGTCGCCCTGCACGACGCGTCGACCATCGCCGCGGTGATCGTCGAGCCGGTGGCGGGCTCCACCGGCGTCATCCTGCCGCCCAAGGGCTACCTCGAGCGGCTGCGTGCGATCTGCGACAAGCACGGCATCCTGCTGATCTTCGACGAGGTCATCACCGGCTTCGGCCGCCTCGGAACGCCGTTCGCCGCCGACTACTTCGGCGTCGTTCCCGACCTGATGACCGTCGCCAAGGGCATCACCAACGGCTGCGTGCCGATGGGCGCGGTGCTGGCGAAACGCAGGGTCCACGACGCCTTCATGCAGGGCGGCGCGGAATACATGATCGAGTTCCCGCACGGCTACACCTACTCGGCGCACCCGCTGGCCTGCGCCGCCGCGCTGGCGACGCTCGAGACCTACGCCGACGAGGAACTCCTCACGCGTGGTGAGAAGATGGCCGCGACGTGGGAGCACGCGCTGCACTCGCTCGACGAGCATCCCAACGTGATCGACGTGCGCAACATCGGCCTAGTCGGCGCGATCGAGCTCAAGCCCATCGACGGCGCCCCCGGCAAGCGCGGCTTCGACATCCTGCGCGCCTGCTTCGAGCGTGGGGTCCTGGTGCGGACCACCGGCGACATCATCGCCCTGTCGCCGCCGCTCATCGTCGAGGAGTCGCACATCGACCAGGCGATCAGCACGATCGCCGACGTGCTGAAGGAACACGCCGCCTGATGGCGACGTCGCCCTAGCAGCCGGGTTCGGTCGCGGCACAATCGCGGGTTTGCCGACCCGTCGATGCCTGCCGCCTTTCTCCGCATCCGCCATGTCGTGAAGGACTTCGGCGGCCAGCGGGCGGTCGACGACGTCTCGCTCGACATCGCCCAGGGCGAAGTCTTCGCCCTGCTCGGCTCCTCCGGGTGCGGCAAGACGACGCTGCTGCGGATGCTGGCCGGCTTCGAGGTGCCGACATCCGGCACGATCGAGCTGGAGGGGCGCGACATCGCCGGCCTGCCGCCACACGCCCGGCCGATGAACATGATGTTCCAGAGCTACGCGCTCTTCCCGCACCTGAGCGTGGCCGACAACATCGCCTTCGGGCTGAAGCGCGAGAAGCTGCCGAAGGAGGAGATCGCGACGCGCGTCGACGAGATGCTCAGGCTCGTGCAGCTCGGCGCCTACGCGACCCGCAAGCCCCACCAGCTCTCCGGCGGGCAGCAGCAGCGCGTTGCGCTGGCGCGCAGCCTGGCGAAGAAGCCGCGGCTGCTGTTGCTCGACGAGCCGCTCGGCGCGCTCGACAAGAAGCTGCGCGAGGAGACGCAGCTCGAGCTCGCGCACATCGTCCACGACGTCGCCGTGACCTGCGTCATGGTGACGCACGATCAGGAGGAGGCGATGACGATGGCCTCGCGCATCGCCGTCATGAGCGAAGGGCGGCTGCTGCAGGTCGGCCCGCCGGCGGAGGTCTACGAGCAGCCGGCGAACCGCTTCGTCGC
>JBBSUK010000018.1:0-37088 GCA_038234975.1 Burkholderiales bacterium | reverse complement strand
TGGTTGATGAACTCGACGAAGCCCTTCACGCCGCCGCCGAAGGCGAAGTCGTCGGACTTGTTGTGCCGCTCGTCGACGAGGCGGATGCGAACGCCGTTGTTGAGGAACGAGAGCTCGCGCAGGCGCTTGCTGAGGATGTCGTAGTGGAAGTCGATGTTCGAGAAGATCTCGAGATCGGGCAGGAAGTGCACCTCGGTGCCGCGCTTCTCGGTCTGGCCCGTGACCTTCATCGGCGAGACGGCGAAGCCACCCCGCTCCTCGAGCACCCGATCCTGCGGAAAGCCCTGGCGGAACTCCATGAAGTGCACCAGCCCTTCGCGCCGGATCGTCAGGCGCAGCCAGCGCGAGAGGCCGTTGACGCAGCTCACGCCCACGCCGTGCAGGCCGCCCGAGACCTTGTAGCTGTTCTGGTTGAACTTGCCGCCGGCGTGCAGCTCGGTCAGCGCGATCTCGGCGGCCGAGCGCTTGGGCTCGTGCTTGTCGTCCATCTTGACGCCGGTCGGGATGCCGCGGCCGTTGTCGATGACGGAGATCGAGTTGTCGGTGTGAATGGTGACGACGATGTCGTCGCAATAGCCTGCCAGCGCCTCGTCGATGGCGTTGTCGACGACCTCGAAGACGAGGTGGTGCAGCCCGGTGCCGTCGGACGTGTCGCCGATGTACATGCCCGGGCGCTTGCGCACCGCTTCCAGCCCTTCGAGGATCTGGATCGACCCTTCTCCGTAGGTGTCCGGGTTCTCGTCGGCGTTGCCGTTCAGCGAGCCGGCTGGATTCTGGACAGCCTTGCTCGCCATGTCGCCGTGCGTTCCGGCGATCTCGGGCTTCGGGTCGTGTTCTTCGTTGTCGCGGGGTTCGGTCATCGATTGCGTTCGAGGCTGATCAGATGCGCATCGGCATCACGACGTACTTGAACCCGGTCTGCTCGGGGATGGTGATCAGCGCGCTGGAATTGGTGTCCTGCAACTCGACCGAAATCATCTCCTGGCCCATGTTGGAGAGCGCGTCGATCAGGTAGGTGACGTTGAAGCCGATCTCGATCGCGTCACCGCCGTAGTCGATCTCGAGCTCCTCCATCGCCTCTTCCTGCTCGGCATTCGAAGAGGCGATGCGCAGCAGGCCGGGCTCGATGTTCACGCGCACGCCCTTGAACTTCTCGCTGGTCAGGATCGCTGCGCGCTGCAGGCTCTGCAGCAACGGCTCCCGGCCGAGGGTGACCTTGTTCTTGTGGTTCTTCGGGATGACGCGGTTGTAGTCGGGGAACTTGCCCTCGACGAGCTTGGAGACGAACTCCATCCCGGAGAAAGTGAACTTGGCCTGGTTCGGCGCGAACCGCATCTCGATCGGCGTGTCCTCGTCCTTGAGCAGCCGCTGCAGCTCGAGCACGGTCTTCCTCGGCAGGATGACCTCCTGCTTCGGGATGTCGGTCTCGAGCGTTGCCTGGGCGAGCGCGAGGCGGTGGCCGTCGGTCGCGACGAGGGTGAGGTTCTTGCCTTCGGCGACGAACAGGATGCCGTTGAGGTAGTAGCGGATGTCGTGCACCGCCATCGCGAAATGCACCTGGGCCACGAGCGTGCGCAGCGTCTTCTGCGGAACGGTGAACGAAGGTCCGAAATCGGCCGACTCCTGCACCAGCGGGAAGTCGTCGGCCGGCATCGTCTGCAGCGTGAAGCGACTCTTGCCGCCGGACAGCGTGAGCCGGGTCTGCGTCGACGACAGCGTCACGGTCTGGTCGGCGGGCAGGCTGCGCAGGATGTCGATCAGCTTTCTCGCGCCGACCGTCGTCGCGAAGGTCGTGCCGTCGCCGCCGAGCTCGGCCGAGGTCCGCACCTGGATCTCGAGGTCGCTCGTCGTCAGCTCGATCTGCGGCCCGTTCTTGCGGATCAGCACGTTGGCGAGGATCGGCAGCGTGTGCCGACGTTCGACGATGCCGGCAACCGCCTGCAACGCAGCGAGCACCTTTTCCTGAGCGGCTTTCAGAACGATCATGTCTTCAACCTCTTCATAAGAACGTGGTCGTCGTAGTAGGCGAGGCCGCCATCTGTGGAGAACGCCATTTTCCCTGTTTCTTTCAACGCCTTGGCGGGCGCACAACGCTGTCGAGCGATGCCGGGAGCCGACCTGAAGATGCGAACAACTCGCCGTCGCCGCGACCGTCCTGTGGACAGGTCGCAGTTGTGCCGGAAGTTGTCCCCATGCTTGTCCTTCGGCTCGTCGATGCTGCTGCCGGTCAGCCCTTGAGCGTTTGCTCGAGGACGTGGAGCTGGTGGTTCAGCTCCGTGTTCTTCTGCCGCTCGGCGCCGATCTTGCGAACCGCGTGCAGCACCGTCGTGTGGTCGCGTCCGCCGAACAGCTCGCCGATCTCGGGCAAGCTCTTCTGCGTCATCTCCTTGGCGATGTACATGGCGATCTGGCGCGGCCTGGCGATCGAGGCCGGACGCTTCTTCGAATACATGTCGGCGACCTTGATCTTGTAGAAGTCGGCGACCGTCTTCTGGATGTTCTCGACGCCGATCTGCCGGTTCTGGATCGACAGCAGGTCCTTGAGCGCCTCGCGCGCCAGGCCGATGTTGATCTCCTTCTGGCTGAAGCGCGAATAGGCGAGGATCTTGCGCAGCGCCCCTTCGAGCTCGCGGACGTTGGCGCGAACGTTCTTGGCGACGAAGAAGGCCACGTCCTCGGGCATCGGCGTGCCTTCGAGGACCGACTTCTTCATCAGGATCGCGACCCGCATCTCGAGCTCGGGCGGCTCGATCGCCACCGTCAGCCCGGCGTCGAAGCGGGAGGTGAGCCGCTCGTCGATGTCGACCAGACCCTTGGGGTAGGTGTCGCTGGTCATGATGATGTGCGCGCGCTTGGCGAGCAGCGCCTCGAAGGCGTTGAAGAACTCTTCCTGCGTCCGCTCCTTGCCGGCGAAGAACTGCACGTCGTCGATCAGCAGCAGGTCGAGCGAGTGGTACTTCGCCTTCAGCTCGTCGAAGGTCTTGCGCTGGTAGTTCTTCACCACGTCGGTGATGAACTGCTCGGCGTGCAGGTAGAGCACCTGGGCGTCGGGCCGGTCGGTCATCAGCGCATTGCCGACAGCGTGGATCAGGTGCGTCTTGCCAAGGCCGACGCCGCCGTAGATGAACAGCGGGTTGTACATCGCGCCGGGAGCGCCGGCGACGTGAAGCGCGGCCGTGCGTGCCATCTGGTTGGCGCGGCCGGGCACCAGCGTGTCGAAGCTGAGCACCGGGTTGAGTCGGTTGCGCGGCGGCTGTGGCGCCGCGGGCGAGGGTGCGCGTGCGGTCGGTCGGTTGACGCCGTTCGCGGACCCGGCGGCGTCAGCAGCATGCGGCGTGGCGCTTGCCGGCGGCGCGGCGTCACGAGGCGCCAGGGCGAACCCGAGGCGAACCGGCGTGCCGGCGATGTCGCTCAGCACGGACTCGATGCGCGCGGAATACTGGGCGCGGATCCAGTCGAGCTTGAAACGGTTGGGAACGCGCAGCGTGACGGTGACCGCCTCGTCGCCGGCCTGCGCGATCTCGGCCTCCGGCAACGGCCGGATCCAGGTGTTGTACTGCTGGTCGGGCAGTTCGGCCGCCAGGCGTTCGCGGCCGAGTTGCCAGAGGTCGGCGCGGATGGAAGGGGAAACGGACGGCAAGGCGAGGGCTCGGGAATGACGGGAAACGGCGCGGCGACGACGTGGCGTCGAAGGCGGCGGCAATGTGGAGAACTGCGCACCGCGGCGCCGGATTCTAGTGCCGGATGGACGCTGAAGGGAAGGTTATCCACAGATCCGATCCAGTACAAACACCGAGCCTTTCGTCGACCTCCGGGCGCCCAAGACAGCGAAACCCGGCTGGCCATCCGGGGCGTCGATTGACGCCCGGGCCACCCTTTGGTCTAATCGCCGGTTTGCCCGAGCGCATCGCTTGCGGCGCTTCCTGCGCACCCAGCGTGGCTCGCCCGGATCCGGCGCGAGGCTCCCGGGGCAGGCCGAAGGGACACCTCCATGAAACGCACCTACCAACCCTCCAAGGTCCGCCGCGCACGCACCCACGGCTTTCTCGTCCGCATGAAGTCGCGTGGTGGCCGGGCGGTGATCAACGCCCGGCGCGCCAAGGGCCGCAAGCGCCTCGCCGTCTGACATCTGTTCGCCGGCTCGGCCGAACGCCGGCCGGCATGCCGCTTCAGCCTCCGTTCGCTCCGGCACCGGACCATGCAAACGAGCGCTACGCTTGCGGCACCGACCCCGGTGCTGCTCTGGATGGTGCGGTCGGACGACTTCGCCCGCACGCTGCGGGGTCCGGTGCGATCGGCAACGGTGCACTTCGCACTGCACCACCTGGCCGGCATCGGCGAGCCGCCGCCGGCCGACTTATCAACAGGCCCTGTTGACATCCCTGTACAGTCTGTGGACGACTCTTCCGCCGGCACCTCCCGGGTCCTCGGCGCCGTGGTACCGAAACGGCACGCCCGCCGCGCCGTCACCCGCTCGCTGATCAAGCGCCAGATCCGCGACGCCGCCCATCGCCACGCGATGCGCCTGGCGTCCGGGCGCTGGGTCGTGCGCTTGCGGGCCCCGTTCGATCGCGCCCAGTTCCACAGCGCGGCATCGACTGCGTTGAAGCGGGCAGCGCGTGCCGAGCTCGAGGTGCTGTTCGGCCAGGATGCGCTGCTTCGGTCGCGCCGGGCCGGATCCCACGCGGACCCGACGAACCCGGGCGATCGCGCGTGACCGACCTGTCGCTTGGCCAGCGCGCCGTCATCGCCGCCATTCGCGGCTATCGGCTTGTCCTGAGCCCCTGGCTCGGCAACGTCTGCCGCTTCGAGCCGACCTGCTCGAGCTACGCCATCGGCGCGACCGAGCGACACGGCGTCGCTGTCGGCGCAGCACTGACGGCGGCCAGGATCCTGCGCTGCCATCCCTGGTGCGAGGGCGGGCTCGATCCGGTTCCCGGCGCCGCACCGCGCCTGTTCACGTCGCTGCAGGGTATCGGCCACCGGATCAGGCGGCCTCGCGCCCAGGACCACACCACGTCATGACCGATACCCGTCGCACGGTTCTCTGGATCGTCTTCTCGCTGTCGCTGTTCCTGATCTGGGACGCGTGGATGCGCCACAACGGCCATCCGTCGTTCCTCAGCCCGGCGCCGCGTGCGTCCGCGTCCGCGTCCGCACCGGCTCCGGCCGGCACCGGCTCGACTCCGAGTCCCGGTGCTGCTCCCGGCGTTCCCGCAACGCCGGCCACGCCCGTCGCCGGCGCGGTGTCGGGTGGCGTGCCGGGTGCGGCGCCCGTCGTCGCCGCAGCCCCGGCGGCTGCCGCCGAACGCGTCACGGTCACGACCGATGTCGTCAAGGCGACGCTCGACTCGCGTGGCGGCGAGCTGATCCGGCTCGAACTGCTGCGCCACGTCGACGCCGTCCACTCCGACCGGCACGAGGTCCTCTTCGACGCCAGCGCCGAGCGGCTCTACCTCGCGCAGACGGGTCTCGTCCCGGCAGCCGGCGGCGGCGGCCTGCCCAACCACCTCACCGACATGCGCGTCCTTCCCGGTCCGCGCGAGCTCGCCCCGGGCAGCGACACGGTGCAGCTGTCGTTCGAGTCGCCCGAGGTCGGCGGCGTGAAGCTGAGGAAGACCTACACGTTCGAGCGCGGCAGCTATGTCGTCGACGTGCGCCACGACGTCACCAACGATTCCGGCCGGGCGGTCGACCCGCGCCTCTACTTCCAGCTCGTGCGCGACGGCAATGCGCTGCCCGGCAGCTCGAACTTCTTCGGCACCTCGACTTACACGGGCATGGCCGTCTACACCGGCACCAAGCACTTCCAGAAGGTCGACTTCGGCTCGGTCGAGAAGCGCGCGCCGGAGGACAAGCCCAACCACGAGATCACCGCCGACAACGGCTGGGTGGCGATGGTCCAGCACTACTTCGCCACCGCCTGGCTGGTCGACCCGGCCGGCGAAGCGAAAGTGCCGCGTGAGTACTTCAGCAGCAAGGCCGACGTCGTCAATCCGCAGACGGGCGGCAACGCCCACGTCTATTCGGTCGGCATGCTGGTGCCGCTCGGCTCGATCGCCCCCGGGCAGACGAAGTCGTTCGACGCCAAGCTGTTCGCCGGGCCGCAGGAGGAGACCAAGCTCACCGCACTCGCGCCCGGGCTCGAGCTCGTCAAGGACTACGGCATCTTCAAGATCCTCGCCGAGCCGCTGTTCTGGGTGCTGACGCAGCTGCACAAGATCCTCGGCAACTGGGGCTGGTCGATCATCGGCCTGGTGGTGCTGCTGAAGATCGCGTTCTACTGGCTCAACGCCAAGGCCTACGGCTCGATGGCCAAGATGAAGGCGATCAACCCGCGCATCACCGAGCTGCGCGAGCGGCTGAAGGACAAGCCGCAGCAGATGCAGCAGGAGATGATGCGCATCTACCGCGAGGAGAAGGTCAACCCGCTCGGCGGCTGCCTGCCGATCGTCGTGCAGATGCCGTTCTTCATCTCGCTGTACTGGGTGCTGCTGTCGAGCGTGGAGATGCGCAACGCGCCGTGGATCGGCTGGATCCACGACCTCTCGGTCAAGGACCCGTACTTCATCCTGCCGCTGCTGATGACGGGCACCAGCGTGCTGCAGACGTGGCTGAGCCCGACGCCGCCCGACCCGATGCAGGCGCGGATGATGTGGATCATGCCGCTCGTCTTCTCGGTCATGTTCTTCTTCTTCCCGGCGGGCCTGGTGCTGTACTGGCTCACCAACAACATGCTGTCGATCACCCAGCAGTACCTGATCAACACGCGGCTCGGGGTGCTCGGCAAGTAGCACCGGCATGGACGCGCGGCGCGACCCCGACGAGCCGATCGTCGCCGTCGCGACGGCGAGCGGGCGCGGCGCCGTCGGCATCGTGCGGCTGTCGGGCCGGAGTCTGTCCACGTTCGCCCTGGCGCTGTGCGGACAGCCGCTCGAGCCGCGCCATGCGACCTTGTGCACGATCGCCGACGCCGGCGGCGCGACTCTCGACCGCGTTCTCGCGATCTTCTTCCCGGCGCCGCATTCGTACACCGGCGAGGACGTGCTCGAGCTGCAGGCGCACGGCGGGCCGGTCGTGCTGCAGATGCTCGTCGAGCGCTGCCTGTCGATCGCCGCCGAGGCGGGCTCGCGGGGAGGGCTGATGCTGCCGCGGCTCAGGCTCGCCGCGCCGGGCGAGTTCACCGAACGCGCGTGGCTCAACGACAAGCTCGACCTCGCCCAGGCCGAGGCCGTCGCCGACCTGATCGACGCCGGCACCGAGCAGGCGGCGCGCTCGGCTGCGCGCTCGCTCGAAGGCGCGCTCTCGCACGAGGCCGACGCGATCGTCGATGCGCTCGTCGAGCTGCGCGTACTGGTCGAGGCGACGCTCGACTTCCCCGAGGAGGAGGTCGAGTTTCTCGAGCGGGCGGCGGCGTTGCCGCGGCTCGAATCGCTGCAGCTCCGGCTCGACGCGTTGCTCGCGTCGGCCCGGCAGGGCGCCTTGCTGCGCGACGGCATCCGCGTCGTCCTGGCCGGCCAGCCGAACGTGGGAAAGAGTTCGCTCTTCAACGCCCTCGTCGGCAGCGACCTGGCGATCGTCACGCCCCTGCCGGGAACGACGCGCGACCGGATCGGCGAGACGATCTCGATCGACGGCGTGCCGGTGCGCGCCGTCGACACCGCCGGCCTGCGCGACGACAGCGACGACCCGGTCGAGGCGATCGGCATCGAGCGCTCGTGGTCGGCGCTCGCCGACGCGGACGTGATCGTCTGGGTGCGCGACCTGACGCGCGCAGGCGATCCGGCGCACGTCGATGCCGACGCGCGCATCGCCGCGCGCATCGCGGCGGCCGGCGCAGCGGACCGGGTGCTGGCGGTGTTCAACAAGGTCGACGCCGCCGGCCGCGACGCCGGCGACGCAAACGACGTTGCCGACGATGCGTTGCGCGTGTCGGCCACGACCGGCGTCGGCCTGGATGCCGTGCGCCGCGCGCTGCTCGCGCGCGCCGGCTGGCAGGCGCATGGGGACGGCGTCTTCATCGCCCGGGCTCGACACGTCGACGCGCTGCGCCGCACCAGCGTCCACGTCGGCGACGCGATCGCCCGCTGTGCCGCCGGCGACGCCGCGCTCGAGCTCGTCGCCGAGGAGCTGCGCCAGGCCCACGACGCGCTCGGCGAGATCACCGGCCGCTACACGCCGGATGACCTGCTCGGGGCCATCTTCTCGCGCTTCTGCATCGGCAAGTGAGTGCGTCGCCCCGTCGCCCGCCGCACCCTTCGCCACCCCGCCATGCCACGGCGCCGTTCGTCAGGCTTCGGAGGTGGCCGACCCGGCCGGGAAGATAATCGCCGGCTGAGCAGCCGCAGCCGATCCGGCGCGGCCGTCGAGGCGGGAACAAGACAGATGGACATCGACGCACTCGTCCGTGCCGTGCAATCGCTGAACGCGGAAGACGCCTTCCGAGCCCGCCTCACGCTCGAGAACTGGCGCGTCATCGCGCCTTACCTCGCGCGCTACGACATCCGCTCCGGCGACCTCCTCATCAAGCAGGGCGACGCCGATCGCTCGATGTACTTCATCGGCGAAGGCAGCATGCAGGTCTTCGTCACGGGCGGCGCGCCCGGCAGCAACAAGGTGGCGATCCTGCGTGCCGGCGCCGTCGTCGGCGAGCCGGGACTGTTCGGCGACACGCCGCGCACCGCCAACGTCGAGGCGATGACGCCTTCGGTGGTGTGGGCGTTGCGCGGGCCGCGCATGGAAGAGCTTGCCCAGCGCTCACCGGCGCTCGCCCTCGAATTGCTGCGCGCCGCGGGAGCGGTGATGGCGATCCGCTTTCGCGCCACGTTGTCCCGGCAAGCGCCGGTGACGTGAGCCCGGGCGGCCGCCGGCCGCCAGCTACTCGACGGCGAGCAGCCGCTCCTCGGCCAGCGCGAGCGGCTCGGGGAGTCCGGAGAGAACGAGCGTGTCGCCCGCGGCGAGCGGCGTGTCGGCTGTATTGGCCGTCGCCGCGCCTTCGGTCGCACCCGACGCGCGCCGCACCGACACGACGCTGACGCCGAGCCCCGCCAGCGACCGCGACCCGAGCGACCGGCCGACGCTGACACTGTCGACGGGCAGGGTGACGCTGAGCAGCCGCGCCTGCTGCAGCTCCTCGACGGTGTCGTCGTCGGCGCCGTGGAAATAGCCGCGCAGCAGCCCGTAGCGCCGGTCGCGCTGCTCACGGATGACATGGATGACGCGCCGCATCGGCACGCCGACGAGCGCGAGCGCATGGCTCGCCAGCATCAGCGAGCCCTCGATCGCCTCCGGGACGACCTCGGCGGCGCCGGCCGTGCGCAGGCGGTCGAGGTCGGTGTCGTCGAGCGTTCGCACGACCACCGGAACCTTCGGCGCATGCAGCCGCACGAGGTCGAGGATCTTCAGCGCCGAGGGCGTGTCGTGGTAGCTCACGACGAGCGCGCTGGCCCGCGCCAGCCCCGCCGCGACCAGGCTCTGCAGACGCGCCGCGTCGCCGAAGACGACGTTCTGTCCGGCGGCCGCCGCCTGGCGCACCCGATCGGGGTCGAGGTCGAGGGCGATGTAGGCGATGTGCTCCTGCTCGAGCAGGCGCGCCAGGTTCTGGCCGCTGCGACCGAACCCGCAGATGATCACGTGCCGCTCGGCGTTGATCGAGCGCTTGGCGATCGTCGTCATCGCCACCGACTGCAACAGCCAGTCGGCCGCCGACAGGCGCATGACGATCCGGTTGCTGTAGAGGAAGACGAGCGGCGTGAGCAGCATCGACAGCACCATGCTGGCGAGGATCGGCGACTGCATCGGCTCGGGTATGAGGCCGCGCGCCGAGGCGAGCGTGAGCAGCACGAAGCCGAACTCGCCGGCCTGCGCGAGGTACAGGCCGGTGCGCAGCGCCACCCCCGGCGCCGCGCCGAAGATGCGCGCCAGTGCCGTGACCAGCGCGAACTTGAAGCCCACCGGCGCCAGCGTCAGCATCAGCACGAGCGGCCAGTTGTCGATGACGGCGACGGCGTCGAGCTTCATCCCGACCGTGATGAAGAACAGGCCGAGCAGCACGTCGTGGAACGGCCTGATGTCGGTCTCGACCTGGTGCTTGTATTCGGTCTCGGCGATCAGCATCCCGGCGACGAAGGCGCCAAGCGCCAGCGACAGTCCGGCCCGCTCGGTCAGCCAGGCGAGGCCGAGCGTGACGAGCAGCAGGTTGAGGATGAAGAGCTCCTCGCTCTTGCGCCGGGCGACGATCGTCAGCCAGCGGCGCATCACCCACTGGCCGCCGACGAGCAGCACCGTCAGCAGCGCGGCTGCCTTCAGCGTGGCGTAGGCGACCTCGCGCAGCAGGTCCTGCGGCGAGCTGCCGAGCGCCGGGATGAGCACCAGCAGCGGCACCACCGCGAGGTCCTGGAACAGCAGCACGCCCATGACGCGGCGACCGTGCTCGGTCTCGAGCTCGAGGCGATCGGCCATCAGCTTGACGACGATCGCCGTCGAACTCATCGCCAAGGCGCCGCCGAGCGCGACCGCGCTCTGCCAGCCGAGCCCCCACGACCGGCCGGCGAGCGAGAACCCCCACGCCAGCGCCGCGTTGCCGGCAACCGCGGCGGCGATCGTCACCACCACCTGGCTCGAGCCGAGGCCGAACACCAGCCGCCGCATGCTCTTCAGCTTCGGCAGGTTGAACTCGAGCCCGATCACGAACATCAGGAAGACGATGCCGAACTCGGCCAGGTGGTCGACGGCGTCGGAGTCGCCCGCCAGCGCCATCGCCTTCGGGCCGATCAGCACGCCGACGGCGAGGTAACCGAGGATCGGCGGCAGGCGCGCCAGGCGGCACAGCACGACGCCGCCGACCGCGGCGATCAGGTAAAGCAGGGTCAGTTCGAGCGACGACGCCATGCGTGCGGGCGAGGAGGGGTGCCTAGAATCGAGCGATCCTAAGGGACGGTTTTCGCTTGCGGGCTCGCAAGCGCCGCCCCTGCCCACGAACGATGACGCGCCCCGCCCCGGCTCTTTCGTTTCCGCCGGAGTTGCTGCTCGCGGCGCGCGGTGGCGGCGACGGCATCGGCGCGGCGATCTTCGACGTCGACGGTGTGCTGACCGACGGCCGCATCTACATCGGCGCCGACGGCGAGACCGTCAAGGCCTTCAGCACGCTCGACGGCCACGGCCTGAAGCTGCTCGCCAGCGCCGGCATCGTGCCGGTCGTCGTGACCGGCCGCGATTCGCCCGCGGTGCGGCGGCGCGTCGCCGACCTCGGCCTCGCCCATGCCGTCTACGGCGCCGCCGACAAGCTCGCCGCGGCCGAGCCGCTGATCGCCGCGCTCGGCCTGCCGTGGTCGCGGGTCGCCGCGATCGGCGACGACTGGCCCGACCTGCCGATCCTGCAGCGGGCCGCGTTCGCCTGTGCGCCCCCGGGGGCGCACGCCGAGGTGCTCGCCGTCGCCGACCACGTGACGCGGGCGGCAGCCGGCCACGGCGCGGCACGCGAGTTCTGCGATTTGCTCCTCATCGCCGCCGGCCGCTACGAGCGGCTGCTTCGCGGCGTGCACGACACCCTGGATGGCGCTGCCTGACGACGAAGACGGCGCCGGCGCCGGCGCCGTCACGCCAGCCGACGGGCGCACGCGGGTCGACTCGGCCTACGAGCCGCTCGACCCCCTTGACGACGACGTCGACCTCTCCTTCGCCGGCCCCGAGCCTGTCGCGCCGCAGGCGCCCTGGTACGCGCGCTCGCTCGACCTCGGGTCGGCCTACCTGCCGCTGGCGATGATGGCGTTGCTCGCCGCCGGCACCTGGTGGCTGGTGCAGACGGCGCCATCCCCGGAAGCGCCGAGGACCGTCGCCAAGCGGCCGCACGAGGCCGACTACGTCATGACGGCGTTCACCGTGCAGCGTTTCGACGCCGCCGGTTCGCTGACGACGCAGATCGAGGGCGACACCCTGCGCCACTACGCCGACGACGACACGCTGGAGATCGACAAGGCCAGGATCCGCGCCGTCGACGAGAAGGGCGTGGTGACGCTGGCGAGCGCGAACCGGGCGCTCTCCAACGGCGACGGCAGCGAGGTGCAGCTGCTCGGCGATGCGCGGATCCTGCGGCCGGCGTCGGGCCGTGCAGGCGAGATCGAGTTCCGCGGCGAGTTCTTCCAGGCGTTTCGCAACCTCGAGCGGGTGCGCAGCCACCTGCCGGTCGTCGTCACGCAGGGCGAGAGCGTCGTCCGCGCCGCTGCGCTCGACTACGACCACCTCGCCCGCGTCATCGACCTCAAGGGCCGTACGCGGGCGACATTGCCGGCGCGGGCCGGGAAGAGCTCGCCATGAGCGTGGCCGGGCGGCCGCTCGCGTTCGTCACCGGCGCTTCGGGCGGCATCGGCCAGGCGCTGGCCCTCGAGCTGCACCGGCGCGGCTACGCGCTGGCGCTGGTCGCGCGGCGCGGCGACGAGGTGACGCGATGGGTCGGCGAGCAGGGCATCGCCGCCGATCGTGTCGCCGTCTACACGGCCGACGTGCGCGACATCGCGGCCATCACCGCGGTCGGCCGCGCCTGCATCGCGGCTCAAGGCCTGCCGGACGTCGTTGTCGCCAACGCCGGCATCTCGGTCGGCGTCGACACCGCCGAGCTGGCCGACCTCGACGTGATGCGGGCGACCTGGGAAACCAACAACCTCGGCATGGCCGCGACCTTCCAGCCGTTCGTCGCGCCGATGCGCGAACGGCGGTCCGGAACGCTGGTCGGCATCGCCAGCGTCGCCGGCATCCGCGGCATGCCGGGGCACGCCGCCTACTGCTCGAGCAAGGCCGCCGTGATCGCCTACTGCGAGAGCCTGCGCGGCGAGCTGCGACCGCATGGCGTGCGCGTGGTGACGATCGCGCCCGGTTACATCGCCACTCCGCTGACCGAGCGCAACCGCTACCCGATGCCGTTCCTGATGGAAGCCGACGCGTTCGCCGCACGGGCCTGCGACGCCATCGAGGCCGGTGCGAGCTGGTGCGTCATCCCGTGGCAGATGGGCATCGTCGCGAAGCTGTTGCGTGCGTTGCCGAACGTCCTGTTCGACCGCCTCCTGGCCGGGCGTCCACGCAAGCGCCGGCAGGGCGAGTGAACCGCCGACCGGTGCCACGGCGCCGGGCGTGAAAAAGGCGGCGAGCCGAAGCGCCGCCGCCTTGTCGCGAGGCCGGTGCTTGCGCGCCGGCCGGCGTTGGATCAGTAACCGCCGCGGCTTCCGCCGCCGCCGCCACCGCCACCGCCACCGCCGGAGCGCCCACCGCCGCCGCCGTAGCTGCCGCCACCGCCGGAGCGGCTACCGCCACCACCGCCGTAGCCACCACCACCGCCGCTGCCGCCACCGCCGCCGCCGTAGCCGCCGCCACCGCCGGGACGACCACCGCCGCCGCCGCCGTAGTTGCCGCCGCCGCCACCGCCGTAGCTGCCGCCACCGCCACCACTGCCGCCACTGCCGCCACCGCCATAGCCGCCGCCACCGCCTCCGCGATAGCCGCCGCCACCACCGCCGCCACCCGGACGGTCTTCACGCGGCCGTGCCTCGTTGACGACGATGGCGCGGCCCTCGAGAGGCTGGCCATTGAGGCCGTTGATCGCGGCCTGTGCCTCCGGGTCGCCGCCCATCTCGACGAAGCCGAAGCCCTTCGAGCGGCCGGTGTCCCGGTCCATCATCACCTTGGCGGAAGTGACCGTCCCGAACTGCGCGAATGCCTGTTGCAGGTCCTCATCGCGAATGCTGTAGGAAAGATTGCCGACGTACAGTTTGTTGCCCACCGAGGAGCTCCCTTTCGACTCTTCTGACTGTTCATGGAGCGATCCCACCACGTGAACCATTCACGCCAGCACCTGCCTCCAGACAGAGACTTGCGAATATAAATGAACTGGAGTCGAAGTTGACCTGCCGTCGACCCTTCTGTTGCTTTTCGGGCTGAGCGGCGTGCGATCGCAGCCGTTGCCGCGCGTCGCCAGCCTGGTGCCGAGTCTGACCGAGCTCGTCGCGGCACTCGGCCTGGGCGGGCGCCTGGTCGCGCGCACCGGCTGGTGCATCCATCCGGCCGAGACCGTGGCCCGGGTGCCCAAGGTCGGCGGCACCAAGACCGTGAACCTCGACAAGCTCGAGCGGCTGCGGCCGACGCACGTGCTCGTCAATGTCGACGAGAACCGGCGCGAGACGGTCGAGGCGATGCGCGCCTGGGCGGCACCGCCGGAGATCGTCGTCACGCATCCGCTCGGCCCGCAAGACAACCTCGCGCTGGTCGACGCGGTCGCAGCTCCGTTCCGGGGTGTCGACGGCGTCGCCGAGGCGGCCGGCGCGCTGCGCGCCGCGCTGGTCGACGCGCTCGCTGCCACCGTCGCCGACGGCCGGCCGACGCTGCGCGTGCTCTACCTCGTCTGGCACGCGCCGTGGATGACCGTCGCCCGCGACACCTACATCTCGCGGATGCTCGCGCGCATCGGCTGGCACACGCTGCCGGCGATCGACGGCGGCCCCACCGGAGGCACGCGCTACCCGACGCTCGCCGGCGACGAGCCGTGGCTGGCCGAGGTCGAGCAGGTGCTCCTCAGCTCCGAGCCCTTCGCTTTCGGCCAGGCGCATGCACGCGAAGCGCAGGCGATGTGCCCGAACGCCCGCGTGACGCCGATCGACGGCGAGTTGCTGTCCTGGTACGGGCCGCGCGCCGTCGCCGGCCTGGCCTACCTGCGCCGGCTCGCCGATGACGACAATCCGGCCCCGTGGACACGCTCAAGCCCCTGATCGCGCTGCTCGCCATCGTCAACCCGATCGGCGTCATCCCCTTCTTCATCCACTTCACCGAAGGCTTCACGCGGCCGCAGCGGCGGCGCACGGTGCACACGAGGACCTCGCCGAGCGCAGCGACAAGGTCGACGCCGGCGACTGGATCGCCATCGTCCCGCTGGCGATCCCGCTGCTCACCGGACCCGGCGACGATCTCGACGAGGGTGATCTACGCGCAGCAGGCGCGCCGCTGGTGGGAGATCGCGACCCTGGTCGGCTACGGTGTCGTCATCGGCCTTGCGGTGTGGTTCGCGTTCATGCCGCCCGGCCGCATCGCGAAATGGCTCGGCAAGACCGGCATCAACGTCATGACGCGGCTGATGGGGCTGCTGCTGGCCGCGCTCGCCATCGAGGTGATGTCCGAGGGGCTCGGCCAGCTCTTTCCCGGGCTGCTGCGCGCAGGACGCTGATGGACGCCCAAGCCGCGACCTGGGACGCGATCGTCTGTGGCGCCGGCACGGCCGGCTGCCTGCTCGCCAACCGCCTGAGCGCCGACAAGGCGCGGCGCGTGCTGCTGATCGAGGCAGGCGGCCACGACGACTACGTCTGGATCCACATCCCGGTCGGCTACCTCTACTGCATCGGCAACCCGCGCACCGACTGGCTCTACTCGACCGAGCCGTCGGCCGGTCTCAACGGCAGGCGCCTGCGTTACCCGCGCGGCAAGGTGCTCGGCGGCAGCTCGAGCATCAACGGCATGATCTACATGCGCGGCCAGGCCCGCGACTACGACGGCTGGGGCCGCGGCGACGGCCACGGCGCCAACCCGGGCTGGAGCTGGGACGCCTGCCTGCCCTTCTTCCTCAAGCACGAAGACCACCATCGTGGTGCCGACGATGCGCACGCAGCGCCCGGCTTCGACCCGAAGGGCCGTCGCCAGGGCGGCGAGTGGCGGGTCGAGAAGCAGCGGCTGCGCTGGGACGTGCTCGACGCCTTCGCAGCCGCTGCCGTCGAGGCCGGCATCCCGGCGACCTCCGACTTCAACCGGGGCGACAACGAAGGCGTCGGCTACTTCGACGTCAACCAGCGCGGCGGCATCCGCTGGAACGCGACCAAGGCGTTCCTGCGGCCGGTCCTGGCGCGGCCCAACCTGCAGGTGTGGACCGGTGCGCAGGTCGAGCGGCTGCGGTTCGACGAGACCGGTGCGGTGCACGGCGTTCGCGTCCTGCCGCACGGCGGCGGCGACGCGATCGAGGCGCATCTCGCGCCCGGCGGCGAGATCGTGCTCGCGGCCGGATCGATCGGCACGCCTCAGATCCTGCAGCTGTCGGGAATCGGCGACCCGGAGCACCTGAGCCGCGTCGGCGTTGCGGTGCGCCACGCACTGCCCGGCGTCGGCGCCAACCTGCAGGACCACCTGCAGGTCCGCGCCGTCTACGGCGTCTCGGGAACGCGAACGCTCAACACGCTCGCCAGCACCTGGTGGGGCAAGGCCCGGATCGGCCTGCACTACGCGTGGAAGCGCAGCGGCCCGATGAGCATGGCGCCGTCGCAGCTCGGTGCCTTCACGCGAAGCGATCCCGGGCTCGACCACGCCGACCTCGAATACCACGTGCAGCCGCTCTCGCTCGATGCCTTCGGCGAGCCGCTGCACCGGGCCGATGCGTTCACCGCCAGCGTCTGCAACCTGAACCCGACGAGCCGCGGCCACGTCCGCATCACGACCGCCGCCGCGACCGACGCGCCGGCGATCGCCCCCGACTACCTCTCGACCGACGAAGACCGCCGCGTCGCCGCGCGCAGCCTGCGCGTGACGCGGCACATCGTCGCTCAGCCGGCGCTGGCGCGCTTCAGTCCCGTCGAGCTCAAGCCGGGCCCGCAATACGAGAGCGACGACGACCTCTGGCGCCTCGCCGGCGACATCGGCACGACGATCTTCCACCCCGTCGGCACGGCGAAGATGGGGCCCGCGGCCGACCCGGCGGCGGTGGTCGACGCGCGGCTGCGGGTGCACGGCGTACCGGGTCTGCGCATCGCCGACGCGAGCGTGATGCCGACCATCACCAGCGGCAACACCAACGCGCCGACCCTGATGATCGCCGAGCGCGCCGCCGACTGGATCGTCCGCGGTGGCGAATAGCCGCCGGCGCGGCATACTGGCCGCGCCGCAGCGAACGAGGAGTACACGATGAAGGTTCATGCCGTAGCCAAGGTCAGGCTCGACACCGACGGCCGCGTCACCGGCGTCGAATGGGGCCCGGTCGACACGACCAACAACGAATGGCACACCGAGCCCGAGATTGCCGACGTGGCGGACGTCGTCGCCGCGCTCGACCGCGGCGAAGACGTGTTCGCGCTCTTCCCGGGCCCGCACGGCCTCGAGCCGGCGCGCCATTTCCGCAGCGTCGAGTACGCCAACGGCTGGCGCACCATCAGCCTCGAGGGCCTGCCGACGCACGAGCACGAGGTCCACGACATGCTGCGTGTCGACAGCTGAGGCCGAGACGGCGGCGCGCCGTGCCGACATGACGGACCCGGCGCCGAAGCCGTTGGTCGTCTGCCTGTGCGCCGCCTGGTGCGGCAGCTGTCGCGACTACCGCGCCACGTTCGATCAGCTCGCCGCGCGCTTCGCCGGCGAGGCCGACTTCGCCTGGATCGACGTCGAGGACGAGTCCGACGCGCTCGGCGACCCCGACATCGAGAACTTCCCGACGCTGCTCGTCGACGCGCCGGGTCGCCTGTTCCTGGGGCCGGTGATGCCGCAGCCCGGCGCTGCCGAGCGCCTCGTTCGCGCCGCCCTCGACGGGTCGCTGGCCGAACCGCGCGCGGCCGACGCGGCGCTCGCCGAGCGCGTGCGGCGCCTCGCGCGGCAGCAGCGATACGCATAAGCTTCGAACCGAATCGTCGTTGGCGAACCGGGGCCGCGCCCCAACAATTTGCGGTTCCCTCCGTTCGCGGGGCCGGTCCCCGGCCTATCCAGATGACGATCTCCCGTTCCAGACGCCCATTCCTCGCCGCGGCCGCGCTGTCGTTCGCCGCCGCCCTCGCGGCCGGCCTCGCGCCCGCGCCCGCCGCTGCCGCGACGACGCTGCTCAACGTCAGCTACGACGTCGCCCGCGAGCTGTACAAGGAGATCAACCCGGCCTTCGAGCGCGACTGGAAGCAGAAGTCCGGCGAGGCGATCGAGATCAAGCAGTCGCACGGCGGATCGAGCAAGCAGGCGCGTGCCGTCATCGACGGCCTCGAGGCCGACGTCGTGACGATGAACCAGTCGAGCGACATCGACGTGCTGGCCACGCGCGGCAAGCTGATCCCGGTCGACTGGGCCAAGCGCCTGCCCGACAACTCGGCGCCGACCACCTCGGTGACCGTGATCCTCGTGCGCAAGGGCAACCCCAAGGGCATCAAGGACTGGCCCGACCTCGCCAGGGCGGGCACCAGCGTCGTCATCCCCAACCCGAAGATCACCGGCAACGGCCGCTACACCTACGTCGCCGCGTGGGGCTCGGTCCTCAAGGCCGGCGGCAAGCCGGAGCAGGCCAGGGCGCTGGTGCAGAAGATCTTCGCCAACGTGCCGGTGTTCGACGGCGGCGGCCGCGCCGCGACGACGACGTTCGCGCAGCGTGGCATCGGCGACGCGCTGTGCACCTTCGAGAGCGAGATCAACCTCATCAAGGCCGAGTTCGGCGACCACTTCGACGTCGTCTACCCGAAGTCGACCATCCTCGCCGAGAACCCGGTGACCGTCGTCGACAAGGTGGTCGACAAGCGGGGAACGCGCAAGCAGGCCGAGGCCTATCTGCAGGTCCTCTACACCGACGAGGCGCAGGAGATCGCCGCCAGGCACCAGATCCGGCCGCGCTCGAAGGCGCTGCTCGCGAAGTACGCGAAGGACTTCCCGGCGGTGCAGACCTTCACCATCGACGACTATTTCGGTGGCTGGACGAAGGCGCAGAAGGACCACTTCGACGACGGCGCGATCTTCGACCAGGTCCTCGCGGCGAAGAAGTAGGCGGGCGGGCGGACCACCGAACCGGCTTCGACCGATGCTGCTCTCGCGCGCGCTGCAGCGGCGGCACAGCGTGCTGCCCGGCTTCGACCTCGCCCTCGGCTTCACGCTGTTCTACCTCGCGCTGGTCGTCCTGGTGCCGCTCTCGGCGGCGTTCCTGAAGACGTTCACGATGACGTGGCCGGCGTTCTGGAGCGCGGTCGCTTCGCCGCGCGTGCTCGCCGCCTACCGGTTGACGTTCGGCGCGTCGTTTCTCGCCGGGCTCGTCAACGCCGTGTTCGGCCTCGTCGTCGCCTGGGTGCTGGTGCGCTACGAGTTCCCCGGCCGCCGCATCGTCGATGCGCTCGTCGACCTGCCGTTCGCGCTGCCCACGGCGGTTGCCGGCATCGCGCTCACGGCGCTCTGGTCGGGCAACGGCTGGATCGGCTCGTGGCTCCCGTTCAAGGTGAGCTTCACGCCGGTCGGTGTCTGGATCGCGCTCACCTTCATCGGCCTGCCCTTCGTCGTGCGCACGCTGCAGCCGGTGCTGGAGGATCTGCCGCGCGAGGTCGAGGAGGCGGCGGCGATGCTCGGCGCGAGCCGCCTGCAGACGGTCGTGCGGGTGGTGCTGCCGGCGCTCGTGCCGGCCCTGCTGACGGGCTTCGCGCTCGCCTTCGCCCGGGCGCTCGGCGAGTACGGCTCGGTGATCTTCATCGCCGGCAACCTGCCGATGGTCTCGGAGATCGTCCCGCTCATCCTCATCACCAAGCTCGAGCAGTACGACTACCAGGGCGCCACCGCGATCGCCGTGGTGATGCTCGTCGCCTCGTTCGCGCTGCTGCTGGCGATCAACGGCCTGCAGGCCTGGACCCGCGGGCGGCAGGGGCGGGGATGAATCGCATCGCCTCCGCCGCCGTCGTCACCACCGAGGCGCCCTGGGTGCGCCGGCTGCTGATCGCGGTCGCACTCGGCTTCATCGCGCTCTTTCTCGTCGTGCCGCTGGTGGCGGTGTTCGTCGAGGCGCTGAGGAAGGGGCTCGACGTCTACTGGGCCGCGATCGCAGACCCCGACGCGCGCTCGGCGATCCGCCTCACGCTCGTCGCGGCCGCGATCTCGGTGCCGCTCAATCTCGCATTCGGCATCGCCGCAGCGTGGGCGATCGCCAAGTTCGAGTTCCGGGGCAAGAGCGTGCTGCTGACGCTGATCGATCTGCCGTTCTCCGTGAGCCCGGTGATCGCCGGGCTGATCTACGTGCTCGTCTTCGGCCTGCAGGGCTGGTTCGGCGAGTGGCTGCGCGATCACGACCTGAAGGTGATCTTCGCGCTGCCGGGGATCGTGCTGGCGACGGTGTTCGTCACCTTCCCGTTCGTCGCCCGCGAGCTGGTGCCGCTGATGCAGGCGCAGGGCACCGAGCAGGAGGAAGCGGCGCGCGTGCTCGGCGCGAGCGGCTGGCAGATCCTGCGGCGGGTCACCCTGCCCAACGTGAAGTGGGCGCTCGTCTACGGCGTGATCCTGTGCAACGCACGGGCGATGGGCGAGTTCGGCGCCGTGAGCGTCGTCTCGGGGCACATCCGCGGGCAGACCAACACGATGCCGCTGCACATCGAGATCCTCTACAACGAATACCAGTTCTCGGCGGCTTTCGCCGTCGCCTCGCTGCTCGCGCTGCTCGCGCTCGTGACGCTTGCGGTCAAGGTCGGCGTCGAGCAGGCGCAGGCGCGTCAGGAAACCGCTTCGCGCGCATAGCCCCATGAGCATCGAGATCCGCCACCTGCACAAGCGCTTCGGCACGACCGTCGTCTGCGATGACCTGAGCCTCGACATCCCGGCCGGCGAACTGGTCGCGCTGCTCGGCCCGTCGGGCTCGGGCAAGACGACGCTGCTGCGCATCGTCGCCGGCCTCGAGGTCGCCGACTCGGGCAGCGTCGCCTTCTCGGGCGAAGACGCCTCGGGCAGCGACCCGCGCGACCGCCGGGTCGGCTTCGTCTTCCAGCACTACGCGCTCTTCAACCACCTTTCGGTCTTCGAGAACGTCGCCTTCGGCCTGCGCGTGCGGCCGAAGGCGACGCGGCCTGGCGAGGCGCGCATTCGCGCCAAGGTCGAGGAGCTGCTGCACCTGGTCCAGCTCGACGCGATGGCGGCGCGCTTTCCGCACCAGCTCTCGGGCGGCCAGCGCCAGCGCATCGCGCTGGCCCGGGCGCTCGCCGTCGAGCCGAAGGTGCTGCTGCTCGACGAGCCGTTCGGCGCGCTCGATGCCCGGGTGCGCAAGGAACTGCGCCGCTGGCTGCGCCGGCTGCACGAGGAGATGCACGTCACCAGCGTGTTCGTCACCCACGACCAGGAGGAGGCGATGGAGGTCGCCGACCGGATCGTCGTCATGAACAAGGGCCGCATCGAGCAGGACGGTCGGCCCGACGAGGTCTACGACCACCCGGCGACGCCCTTCGTGCTGCAGTTCCTGGGCGACGTCAACGTGCTGCGAAGGCGCGGCGACGAGGCCGGCGCCGAAAGCGACGCTGCCGCGGGCGAGGTCGCCTTCGCCCGGCCGCACGAACTCGATGTCGTCGCGACGGCGCAGCCGGGCTCGATGGCGGCGACGCTGCGCCAGGTGCTCACGGTCGGCCCGAACACGCGGCTGGAACTGTCGCGCAGCGACGGCGGCGGCGAGATCGACGTCGAGCTGTCGCGCGACGCGTGGCTCGCCCTGCGCGATCGACTCGGCCTGGCCGCGGGCTCGGCGGTGCATCTGGTGGCGCGCCGCACGACCCGCTTCGCGGCCGCCGACGTCGATCCGGCGGCGATGATCTGATCAGGACAGCAGCATCTTGCGCGCGCGGTGCACACGGACGAACAGGTTCTCCTCGCTGATGCCGAGCGTCTTGCAGATGTCGGCAGTCTCGCGGTCGTCGATCACGCGCATCCGCATCGCCTCGCGCAGCGTCGGCGGCAGGCGGTCGATGCCGTCGAGCGCGCTCGCCAGCCGCTCGCGCTGCTCGGCCAGTTCGTCGGGCTGCGGCCGCGGGCAGGCCACGGTTCGGGCGGTGCCGGCGCCGCGCGGCGAGTCGTCGCAGTCGTCGTCGTCGAGCGAGGCGTGGTTCGGCGAGCGCCGCACCGAATCGACGATCTTGTGCTTGAGCACGGCGGTCAGCCACGAGCGCAGCGCCGAGCGACCCGCGAACGAAGCGCGCCCGGACATCACCGCCTCGAACACGTCGTGCACCGCGTCCTCGGCGAGCATCGGGTCGCGCAGGCGCCGCATCGCGAAGCGCACGAGATAGGCGCGGTGGGCGACGACCTCCGCGATCGAGGGCTGGGCGGGGTTGGACGCGACGGCGACGGATGCGTGCATGTTGGGCTTTCGGCAGGACGAGCAGCCACTGTCGCGTCTCGATATCGCGCCAACCTCGCCGAACATCACAGCCAGATCACGTCGCTGTAAGACAACGGCGCGCGGGCGAGACAATCCGCCCATGCCGACCGCGTCCGTTCTCGTCGCCGAAGACCAGGCCGACATCCGCGACCTGCTGGTGCTCAACCTGCGCAACGCCGGCTACACGGTCGACGCGGTGGCCGATGGCCGGGCGGCGCTGGCGCACGAGGAGCACAACCCGAGTGACGTGCTCGTGCTCGACCTCATGATGCCGGGCCTCGACGGGCTCGAGGTCACCAAGGCGCTGCGCGCGAAGGGGCACGGCACGCCGATCCTCATGCTCACCGCGAAGTCGACCGAGCTCGACCGCGTGCTGGGCCTCGAGCTCGGCGCCGACGACTACCTCACCAAGCCGTTCTCGCTCGCCGAACTGCTCGCACGCATCAAGGCACTGCTGCGCCGCGCCGACCTGCTGCGCGCCGCCGCGCAGCGTGGCGCCGCAGACGTCGCGGCGATCCGCAGCGGCGAGCTCGAGATCTGGCCGGCCAAGCGTCAGGTGCGCCTGCGTGGCAACCCCGTCGATTTCACCGCCCTCGAGTTCGACCTCCTGCTGCACTTCGCCTCGCACCCCGGCCACGTGTTCTCGCGCGGCCAGTTGCTCGACGCCGTCTGGGGCTACAGCCACGACGGCTATGAGCACACCGTCACCACGCACATCAACCGCTTGCGCGGCAAGCTCGAAGGCGACCCGATGCGGCCCGAGTTCATCCTGACCGTGCGCGGCGCCGGCTATAAATTTCGAGACGTCTGATGTGTGATCGGCCGGCCGCGCCTCCCCGGGGCGCAGCGAGGAATGCGAGCGTGGGGGCACCATGACCGTTCGCCTCAAGCTCGCCCTGACCGTCTTCGTGACGGGCCTCGTCACGGCGCTGCTCGTCGTCGCGACGGTCGCCTACGCGTTCCAGGCTTTCGAGCACGAGACCGCCTCGCGGCGCGGCTCGGCGTTCCTCGGCCGAGTCGCGTCGATGTATGACAACCTGATCGACGTCTACGAGAAGAGCCCGCTCGAGTTCGGCCGCTGGCTGCGCGGGCTCGTCCTCTACGAGCCCGACACCGAGCTCTACCTGCTCGGGATCGACGGCCGCGTCCTCGCCAGCACCGGCACGGCGCACATCTCGCCCGATTTCCGCGTCTCGCTCGCGCCGGTGAAGGAGTCGATCGCCAAGACCGACATGCCGTACGTGATGGGCGACGATCCCGAGCGGATGGACGCCGGCGCCGTGGTCGTCGCCAAGCCGGTGCAGCGCGCGGTCCAGGCCGGCTCCGCCGACGCCGGCTACCTCTACCTCGTGCTGCACACGGCCACGACGCCGCCCGGGCGCTGGGAGGCGCTGCGTGCCGCCGCCGCCCGGCCTGCGCTCGGCCTGCTGCTGTCCATCATCGCCTTCACGACGCTCGCCGCGGTGCTCATCATCTCCGCCGTCACGCGGCCGCTGCGCCAGCTCACGCGAGCCGTGTCGACGCTGTCGCAGCGCGGCCTCGCCGAAGGCCTCGTCGTGGTGCCGCAGAGCCCGCTTCCGAAGGCCGGGCCCGACGAGTTCGGACGCCTGACCCAGGCGTTCGAGATGCTGCTCGAGGTCTGCCGCCGGCAGTGGGACGCGCTGCGCCGCGTCGACCGGTTCCGCCGCGAGGGCGTGAGCAACCTGTCGCACGACCTGCGCTCGCCGCTGACGGCGACGGTGGCCTGCCTCGAGACGCTCGACACGCGCTGGTCGACCCACGGCGGCGCCGGTGGCGCCGACGATCGCCGGCTGCTCGAGGTCGCGCTGCGCAACACGCGCAACGCAGCGCGGATGGTGCGCTCGCTCGGCGACCTGGCCAAGCTCGACGAGCCGGAGTTCCAGGTCCGCCGCGAGGCAGTCGACCTGGCCGAGCTGCTCGACGACATCGCCGTGCGCTTCGCCGAGCGCGCGACACAGGCCGGCATCGGCCTGCGGGCGCTGCACGACGACACGCCGGGCACAAGCGCGGCCGCGTCGTCGGCGGCCAACGTCGACGTCGAGCTGGTCGAGCGTGCGGTCGCCAACCTCGTCGACAACGCGCTCAAGTTCTGCCCGCGCGGCAGCACGGTCGAGCTGTCGTCGGCGCGGCGGGGCGACGCGATCGAACTCACCGTCGCCGACGACGGCCCGGGCGTCCCGGCCGCCGAACTGCCGCATCTGTTCGACCGCTTCTACCAGAGCCGCGCGACGGTCGCCGTCGGCAGCGACGGCGGCAGCGGCCTGGGACTGGCGATCGTTCGACGCATCGCCGAGGTGCACGGCGGCGATGTGGTCGCGGTGGCCCGAGCCGGAGGCGGCACGGCGATCCGGATCCGCCTTCCTGCACCCGCCGCATGAAGTCGCACAAGGCCCGGTAAGCCCTTCTGTCACGTCCGATCAGGCCGCGAGCCGCGAACTCTGTCGCGACTGGCGTGTCTGGCCGACGCGGCGGAGCGCGCTGACCGGAAACGCCCCGTACCATCGACGACCGGCCGATCGCGCCGCCTCCGGACACCGCACGATGTCCTCACCTTCGAACCGTCGCCTCCTCGACGTCGACATCCCGGCCCAGCCGGACGTGCTGGTGCGCCTCTCCCTGCTGCTGGCCGAGGACAACGTCGACGTCGCCGCCGTGAGCCAGCTCGTCGGCTCCGACATGGCGCTCGCCGCGGCGGTGCTCAAGGCGGTGAACTCCGCCATCTACGGCCTGCGCACCCGCGTGCAGAGCGTGCAGCAGGCGATCACCTATCTCGGCACGCGCGAGGTCGCCGCCGTCACCTTCGAGATGGGGCTGCGCGCCGTCTTTCCGCCCGCGCCCGAGCTCGAGCCGGTGTGGGAGCGGGCCAGCGTGCGCGGGCTGCTGATGGGCCGCATCGCGGCCACGCTCGGCGTCGACCCATGGGCGTCGCATTCAGCGGGTCTGTTCGAGGAGTGCGGCAAGGCGGTGATGTTCCGCCACACGACCGAACGCTATCGGCCGCTGCTCGCCCAGGCCGTCGACGACGAGGAGCTGCTGCTGCTCGAGCACGACGCGATCGGCGTCAGCCACGACACACTCGGTGCGGCGCTGTGCGAGAGCTGGGGGCTCGCGCCACCGGCGGTCGACAGCGTGCGCTATCACGTCGTCGTCAACAGCACGCTCGAATTGCCCATGCACGTGCCTCGCCGCGCGATCTGCGCGATCTCGGCGATGGCCCATGCGCTCATGACGAACCCCGACTCGCTTGCCGAGGTGGCGCGCAAGGTCGCGCCGCAGGCCGACCTCGACGCGCTCGCCGCCCAACGCGGCGCGCGCAAGGTCCAGGAGCAGATCGAGATGGCGGTCGAGCGGGAGAAGTCCGACTGAGGGCTGTGCTTGACGTGGCAGGCGTGCGCCTGCGGCCTCACAGCGTCGGGCCGAAGAGCGAAAGCTGACCGCGCGCGGCGCGACGCGTCGCCAGCACCGACGCGCGCGGCAGCGTGGCGGCCGCAGCCGGCATCAGCGTCGCCGCCGACCGCAGCAGCGACGACGCGCCGCCGTTCGACAGGCCGGCGGTGCGGCGGATCAGGGCTGAAACGTGGGCGGGTCTGCGGGGCATGGTGGTGACCGGACGAACGGTTGGTTGCAGGCAGGCGGCAGTGCACGATAAGGCGCAACGACCGTGCCAGCGCGCGCTCCATGCGCGTGCGGCGCCGCGGCGTGATGCGCGCCACGACCTGCGACCGAGCGGCCGGTCCGGTCGACCGATCCGGTCGCCATTCGGTGCAATGCCGGCTGCCGCGCCGCGTCGCTCTCGCAAGCGGCGGTAACCGCGCCGCTTCAGGCCGCGGCGTCGGCGTTGTCGAGCCCGCGCGGGATCGCGTCGAGCAGGCGCCTGGTGTAGGCCTGCTGCGGCCGCTCGAGGATCTCCGAGGTGCGGTTCTGCTCGACGACCTCGCCGTCCTTCATGACGAGCACGTCGTCGGCCATGAAGCGGACGACGGCGAGGTCGTGGCTGATGAAGATGTAGGCGAGACCGAGCTCGTCCTGCAGGTCCTTCAACAGGTTGAGCACCTGCGCCTGCACCGACACGTCGAGCGCGCTGACCGCCTCGTCGAGCACCAGCACCTCGGGCGAGAGCGTGAGGCAGCGGGCGATGGCGACGCGCTGGCGCTGGCCGCCGGAGAACTCGTGCGGGTACTGGCCCATCGCGGCCGCGTCGAGGTCGACCTTGGCGAGCAGCGCCCGGGCGCGCGCCTCGCGGTCTGCGCGGTCGGCGCCGACGCCGTGGATCGTCATCGGCTCGATCAGCGTCTCGCCAACGGTGAAGCGCGGGTTCAGCGAGGCGTACGGGTTCTGGAACACGACCTGGATGCGTTTTCGCATCGGCAGCAGGTCGGCGCGCGGGATCGACAGCAGGTCGCGGCCGTCGAAGATCGCGCGACCGCCGACCGGCCCGCCGTTCGGCTCGTGCAGGCGCAGCAGCGTCAGGCCGAGCGTCGTCTTGCCCGAGCCCGACTCGCCGACGATGCCGAGCGTGCGGCCGGCCCGAAGCGAGAAGCTGGCGCCCTTGACGGCGCGGAACTCGCGCCGGCCGAAGACGCCGGAGCGGATCCAGAAGCTCTTGGTCACGTCGCTCGCTTCGAGCACGACCGGCGCGTCGGCCTCCTGCGCGCGAACGGGCGTCGCCGCGGCGCGGCCGGCGATGTGGTCGTCGACTACGCGCAGGCGCGGGCCGGTATCGGCGAGGGACGGTCGGCAGGCGAGCAGCGCCTTCGTGTAGGCGTCTTGCGGCGCCTCGAAGATCTGCCGCACCGGGCCCTGCTCGCGGATCACGCCGCTCCGCATCACGACCACCTGGTCGGCGATCTCGCCGACCACGCCGAGGTCGTGGCTGATGAACAGCATGCTCATCCGGTGCGAGGCCTTCAGCTTGCCGAGCAGCTCGAGGATCTGGCGCTGGATCGTCACGTCGAGCGCCGTCGTCGGCTCGTCGGCGATCAGCAGGCGTGGCTCGCAGGCGAGCGCCATCGCGATCATCACGCGCTGCTGCTGGCCGCCGGAGAGCTGGTGCGGGTAGGCCGAGAGGCGCCGCCTGGGCTCCGGCATGCCGACCTCGACGAGCAGCGCCTCGGCGCGCTCCATGGCCTGCCGCTTCGACAGGCCGAGGTGCTTGCGCAGTGGCTCGCGGATCTGGTCGCCGACGGTGAACACCGGGTTGAGCGAGCTCATCGGGTCCTGGAAGACGCAGGCGATGTCCTTGCCGCGCAGCTTGAGCAGTTCCTCGCGCGGCAACGTCAGCAGGTCGCGCCCGTCGAATTCGATGCGGCCGCTGCGCTCGGCGTTCTCGGGCAGCAGGTTCAGGATCGACATCGCCGTCACGCTCTTGCCCGAGCCCGACTCGCCGACGAGGGCGACGGTGGTGTTCGCCGGCACGTCGAAGGAGAGGCCCCTGACCGCGTCGACGCGGCGCACCTCGCCGTCTTCCTTGCCGACGCGAAACGACACCCGGAGGTCGGCGATCGACAAGAGCGTCCCTGGGCTCGCGACCCGGTCGCTCGGCGCCGTCATTCCAGCCCCCGCAGCTTGGGGTCGAGCGCGTCGCGCAGCGCGTCGGTCATCAGCGAGAACGCGGTCACGAACACCGCCATGAAGATCGTCGCCGCCGCGAGCTGCCACCAGTAGCCGAGGATCAGCTCGCTCTGCGCCTCGGCGAGCATCGTTCCCCACGACACGTCGTCGACGCCGACGCCGAGGCCCAGGTACGACAGGATCACCTCGTACTTGATGAAGCCGACGACCAGGAGCGACATCCGCACCAGGATCACGTGGCTGACGTTGGGCAGGATGTGGCGGAACATGCGCGAGGCGGTCGACGCGCCGATCGCCTCGGCCGATCGCACGTAGTCGCGGGTCGAGTGCTTGATGAACTCGGCGCGAACCTGGCGGTAGACGCCGGTCCAGCCGACCAGCGCGAGGATGATCGCCACCGAGCCGATCCCTCGCCCGAAGATCACCGCGAACGAGAGGATGAGCAGGATGTCGGGGATCGACGTGAAGACCGAGTAGAGCCACTCGAGGAAGTCGCCGACCTTGCCGCCGAAGAAGCCGCCGAGCGCGCCGAGGATCGTGCCGATGACGGTGGCGACGACGGCCGCGAGCAGCCCGACGAAGACCGACGTCTGCGTGCCCTTGAGCGCCTTGGCGAGCACGTCGCGGCCGAGCCGGTCGGCGCCGAACGGCAGCGTGTCGGCCTTCGGCGTCTCGACCGTCTTGTACTGAGCGGCGCGCTCGGCCCATTCCTTGTAGCGAGGCGCCAGCGGGTCGACGGCGGAAATGTCGACCGGCGGCCCCGAGGGTTGTGCGATCTGCTCCTTCTGCGTCACGGCGGCCGGGCCCATGAAGGTCGGCGGCGCGCTGGCCACGCCGACCTCCTTCTGCCAGTCCTTCGCGACGAGTCCCGTCGCCGCGAGCACGATCATCAGCACGAACAGCGCGACGACGACGAGCGACGCCACGCCGAGCCTGTCCTTGCGCAGGCGGCGGCCGGAAGCGCGCCAGACGCCTTCGGAGCGGATCACCGGAACGCCGGGCGCGACGTCGATCACTTGAGCACCACCCGCGGGTCGACGACCTTGTAGAGGATGTCGACCGCGAGGTTGATGACCATGGTGATCATCGCCAGGTACACCGTCAGCGCCTGGATCACCGGGTAGTCGCTGCGGTTGACGGCGAGGATCACCTCGCGGCCGAGACCGGGGATCGAGAAGAACACCTCGATCAGGAACGAGCCGACGAAGATGCCCGGCAGCGCCAGGCCGATGTTGGTGAGGATCGGGATCATCGCGTTGCGCAGCACGTGCCGGAACAGCACCGTGCCCTCGCTCATGCCCTTGGCGCGTGCGGTGCGCACGTAGTCGTGGCCGAGCTCGTCGAGGAAGAAGGTGCGGTACAGGCGCGTCTGCGGCGCGATGCCGACGAACAGCGCCAGCATCACCGGCAGCGGCACGTAGGTGACGAGGTTCTTCCAGACGCTGTCGCTCCAGCCCTGCACCGGGAACCAGCCGAGCTGGAAGCCGAACACGTACTGGCCGACGATGATGTAGACGAGAAACGAGATCGACAGCGCGATGGTGCTGATGATCATGATCGCCCGGTCCGACAGCGACCCGCGCCGGTAGGCGACCCACATCGCGATCGGCAGCGCGAGCAGCGTGTCGAGGATGAGGATCGGCAGCATCACCGTCAGCGTGTTCGGCAGCCGCGTCAGGAAGATGTGGCCGACCGACTCGTTGGTCGCGAAGCTGCGGCCCCAGTCGAGGGTGACGATGCCCTTGAGGTAGATGAAGAGCTGGATGTACCACGGCCGGTTCAGGCCGAGCTGGTCGCGGATCTGCTGCACCTGCTCCGGCGTCGCGTTCAGGCCGCCGAGGATCTCCGCCGGGTCGCCACCGAAGAACTTGAACAGCAGGAAGACGAGGACCACGACGCCGAGCAGGGTCGGAACCATCTGCCACAGGCGGCGAACGAGGTAGGCGGCCATCGGGAACGGAATCGGAAGCGGCGGAGTCTAGTTCAGCACGAGGCCCGCACCCTAGACTTCGCAGCCATGCAGCGCCGCCGCGTCAACCAGACCCTCGCCGCCTCCGTTGCCGCCGGTCTCGCCCCGTCGTGGGCGCTCGCGCAACCCGCAGCGGCGGGCGGCAGCGAGAAGGTGCTGCGCTACGCCTTCCCGATCGCCGAGACCGGCTTCGATCCGGCGCAGATCTCCGACATCTATTCGCGCATCGTCACCGCGCACATCTTCGACTCGATGCTCACGTACGACCACCTGGCGCGGCCGTTCAAGCTGAAGCCGCTCGTGGCCGAGGCCATGCCCGAGGTGTCGGACGACTTCCGCACGTTCACCTTTCGCCTCAGGAAAGGCATCTACTTCGCCGACGATCCGGCGTTCAAGGGCAAGCGCCGCGAGCTCGTCGCCGAGGACTTCGTCTACGCCTTCAAGCGCATCTACGACCCGGCGCTGAAGAGCCCTGGCCAGGCCAACCTCGAAGAGGAAGGGATCATCGGCCTGCAGGAGCTGCGCGACGATGCGCTGAAGTCGAAGAAGCCGTTCGACTACGACCGGGAAGTCGAAGGCCTGCGCGCCATCGACCGCTACACGCTGCGCGTGAAGCTGGGCGAATCGAGGCCGCGCCACCTCTTCACCTGGGCCGGGCGCGACATCCTGGGCGCCGTCGCCCGCGAGGTCATCGAGGCCTATCCCGATCGGGCGATGGAGCACCCCGTCGGCACCGGCCCCTACATGCTCGGCGAGTGGCGGCGCAGCTCGAAGATCGTGCTCGTCCGCAACCCGGGCTATCGCGACGACACCTACGACGCCGAGCCGAACCCGGACGATGTCGAAGGGCAGGCGCTGCTCGCCCGCTTCAAGGGTCGCAAGCTGCCGATGGTCGACCGCGTCGAGATCTCGATCATCGAGCAGCAGCAGCCGCGCTGGCTGTCGTTCCTGGGCGCCGAGCAGGACTTCATCGAGCGGCTGCCGAACGAGTTCATCGACCAGGCGGTGCCCGGCGGCAAGGTCGCGCCGGGCCTTGCCAAGCGCGGCGTCGTCGCCTACCAGACCCTCGGATCGGACGTGACGCTGACCGTCTTCAACATGGACAGTCCGGTGATCGGCGGCTACACGCCGGAGAAGGTGGCGCTGCGGCGTGCGATGGTCCTCGGCGACGACGTGATGCGCGAGATCCGCATCGCCCGCCATGGCCAGGCCATCCGGGCGCAGGCGATCGTCACGCCGCTCACCGAAGGCTACCGCCCGGACCTGAAGACCGAGATGGGCGTCTACGACCCGGCGCGGGCCAAGGCGCTGCTCGACGTCTACGGCTACGTCGACCGCAACGGCGACGGCTGGCGCGAGAACCCCGACGGCAGCCCGCTCGTGCTGCAGCTCAACACCCAGTCCGACCAGACGACGCGCCAGCTCGACGAGCTGTGGAAGAAGGGCATGGACGCGCTCGGCCTGCGCGCCGTCACCAAGGTGGCGCAGTGGCCGGAGAACCTGAAGTCGGCGCGCGCCGGCAGCTTCATGATCTGGCGCGTCGGCTCGTCTGCGGCGTCGCCCGACGGGCAGGGCGCGCTCGAGCGCGTGTACGGCGGCTCGATCGGCAAGGGCAACATCGCGCGCGTCAAGCTGCCCGAGCTCGACCGCATCTACGACAAGATGAAGCTGCTGCCGAGCGGCCCCGAGCGACAGGCGCTGTTCGACCGCAGCGCCGAGCTCGTCGCCGCCTACGCCCCGTACCGGCTCGGCGTGCACCGCATCCTCACCGACCTCGCGTGGCCGTGGCTCGTCGGCTACCGCCGGCCGCCGTTCTGGCTCGACTGGTGGCAGATGGTCGACATCGACGCGGCGGCGCAACGAAAGGCGATCTCGTGATTCGCAGGCGCAACGTGCTGGCGGCGCTGCCGCTGATCGGTGGCGTGCCGGGCCTGCTCGACGCGGCCGAGGCCGCGCCGCCGAGCGGCGCTTCGGGAACCGGCGCCGCGAAGGTCCTTCGCTACGCCTTTCCCGTCGCCGAGACCGGCTTCGATCCGGCCAGGATCAGCGACCTCTACTCGCGCACCTGCACCGCGCACATCTTCGAGGCGCCCTACCGCTTCGACTACCTCGCCCGCTCGCCGTCGAAGGTCGTGCCGCACATCGCCGAGGCGATGCCCGAGATCGCAGACGACTTCCGCACCTGGACGATCCGCATCCGCAGAGGCGTCTACTTCGCCGACGACCCGGCCTTCAAGGGCGCGCCGCGCGAACTCGTCGCGCAGGACTTCGTCTACGCCTGGAAGCGACTGATCGACCCGGCGAACAAGGGCCCGAGCGCCAGCGGTTTTCTCGAGGAAGGCGTGCTCGGCATGGCGGCGCTGCGCGACGAGGCCGCCAGGCCCGGCGGCAAGTTCGACTACGACCGCGAAGTCGAGGGCCTGCGCGCCATCGACCGCTACACGCTGCAGTTCAAGCTTGCCGCACCGCGACCGCGCCTTCATTTCACGCTCGCCGATTCGAGCCTGATCGGCGCCGTCGCCCGCGAAGTGGTCGAGTTCTATGGCGACGCGATCGCCGAGCATCCGGTCGGCACGGGGCCGTTCATGCTCGGCACGTGGCGGCGCAGCTCGTTCATCGCCTTCGACCGCAACCCGACCTACCGCGAGGTGCGCTACGACGGCGATCCTGCGCCCGACGACGCGCGCGGCCAGGCGCTGCTGCAGCGTTTCCGCGGCCGCAAGCTCCCCATGGTCGACCGCATCGAGGTCTCGATCATCGAGGAGAGCCAACCGCGCTGGCTGTCGTTCCTCAACGGCCAGATCGACGTGCTCTCGGTGCCGCTCGAGTTCGCGCAGCAGGCGGTGCCGGGTGGCGAGCTTGCGCCCTGGCTGGCCAAGCGGGGCGTCCACATGGACCGCTTCGCCAACGCCGACCGCACGCTCTACTACTTCAACATGGAGGACCCGACGGTTGGCGGCATGGCGCCGGAGAAGGTCGCGCTGCGCCGCGCGATCAGCCTGGCGACCGATGTCGAGGCCGAGATCCGGCAGGTGCGGCGAGGCCAGGCCATCCCGGCGCAGACGACCGTTTCGCCCGGAGGCTTCGGCTACGACCCGGCGTACCGCAGCGAGAACGGCGTCTACGACCCGGCGCGCGCCAAGGCGCTGCTCGACATCTACGGCTACGTCGACCGCAATGGCGATGGCTGGCGCGAGAAGCCCGACGGCAGCCCGCTCGTCATCGACTACGCGACCACGCCCGACGCGATCTCACGCCAGTTCGACGAGTTGTGGAAGAAGAACATGGATGCAGTCGGCATCCGGCTGAAGTTCGTCACCGCCAAGTGGCCCGAGCAGCTCAAGGCGGCGCGCGCCGGCAAGCTGATGGTCTGGCAGCTCGGCTACACGTCGTCGTCGCCCGACTTCCAGGACGGGCTGCAGGTTCTTTACGGTCCAGCCGCCGGCGGCCAGAACCTATCGCGTTTCAAGGACGCGCGCTTCGACGAGCTCTACAAGCGGCTGCAGGCGCTGCCCGACGGGCCCGAGCGGCTGGCGCTCCTGCGCGAGGTGCAGACGATGATCACCGCTTTTGCGCCGATGCACTACAACGTGCACCGCATCGTCACCTGGCTGACGCAGCCGCGCGTGCAGGGATTTCGGGCGCCGTTGTACGGCAACCAGTTCTGGCAGTACGTCGATGTGGACGACGCTGCGACGGCCGACGCGGCGGCTGCGAAAACGTGACCTCGCCTGTCTCGCCCGAGCCGCTGATCCTGCGCTACACGCGCTTCCTGCGCGACAGGCGCGGCCTCGACTTCGACCCGACCACGCCCGACGGCTACGACGCGCTCTGGCGCTGGTCGTGCGACGACCTCTCGGTGTTCTGGCAGTCGATCTGGGACCACTTCGACCTGCAGTCGCCGACGCCGCACCGCGCCGTGCTCGACGCCGAGCGGATGCCCGGCGCACGCTGGTTCGAGGGCGCGCAGGTGAACTACGCGGGGCAGGCGTTGCGCCACGTCGAAGGCGCGCACGCAGCGGGTCATCCGGCGATCGTCTTTCGCAACGAGGCGATGCAGGCAACCGGCCAGACGAGCGAGCTGTCGTGGCCCGAGCTTCGGCGTCAGGTCGGGGCGCTCGCCGCTGCGCTGCAGTCGATGGGCGTCGAGCCCGGCGACCGCGTCTGCGCGTTCATGCCCAACGTGCCCGAAACGATCGTCGCTTTCCTCGCCTGCGCGAGCATCGGCGCGATCTGGTCGGTGTGCTCCCCCGACATGGGCCCGCTCGCCGTCCTCGACCGCTTCCGGCAGATCGAGCCGAAGGTGCTCGTGGCGTGCGATGGCTACGTCTACGGCGGCGTCGTCCACGACCGGAGGTCGGTCGTCGACGAGCTCGTCGCGTCGCTGCCGACGGTGCGCGACGTCGTGTCGTTTCGCAACCTGCCCGGCCGCGCTGAAAGTCTTCCGGGCCACCACGACTTCACCGAACTCACGTCACGCACGGCGTCGGTCCCGCCCCTCCAGCTCCCTTTCGACCATCCGCTGTGGATCGTCTACTCGAGCGGCACCACCGGGCTGCCGAAGGCGCTCGTGCACGGCCACGGCGGGGTGATGCTCGAGGCGCTGAAGTTCGGCGCGCTCCACAACGACGTCGGCCCGAGCGCCGAGCGCGGCGACCGCTACCACTGGTACAGCTCGACCGGCTGGATCATGTGGAACTCGCAGGCTTCGGCGCTGGTCGGCGGTGCGACGATCTGCATCTACGACGGCAGCCCGGCCGGCCCGCGCAGCGCGCTCGCGGGCGCCGACCGCGTTTTCGATTGGTCGACGCTGTGGCGTTTCGTCGCCGACACCGGCGTCACCTTCTTCGGCGCCGGCGCGGCGTTCTTTGCCGGCTGCGAGAAGGCCGGCGTCGTTCCCGCCGCCGCCGGCGACCTGAGCCGGCTGCGCGCGGTCGGCTCGACCGGGTCGCCGCTCTCCATCGAGTCGTACCGCGGGATCCACGCGCAAGCACCGAAGGTCGACGGCCGCGACATCTGGCTCACCTCCGTCTCCGGCGGCACCGACGTCGCCGGCGGCTTCATCGCCGGCCTGCGCACGTTGCCCGTCGTCGATGGCGAGATGCAGTGCCGCTGCCTCGGCACGGCGATCGAGGCCTGGTCGGAGCCCGACGCCGAGGGTCGCGGACGGGCGCTCGTCGACGAGGTCGGCGAGCTCGTCTGCACGAAGCCGATGCCGTCGATGCCGCTTTACTTCTGGGGCGACGAGCCGCCGGGCCCGCACGGCCAGCGCTACCACGACAGCTACTTCGACATGTACCCCGGCATCTGGCGCCACGGCGACTGGCTGCGCATCACGCCGCGCGGCGGCGCCGTCATCTACGGCCGCAGCGACGCGACGATCAACCGCCACGGCATCCGCATGGGAACGAGCGAGCTCTATCGCGCCATCGAGGCGATGCCCGAGGTGATCGACAGCCTCGTCGTCGACCTCGAGTACCTCGGCCGCGAAAGCTGGATGCCGCTGTTCGTCGTGCTGCGCGACGGCGTCGTGCTCGACATTGCGCTGACGAAGCGTCTGAAGGACAGCATCAGGACGGCGCTCTCGGCGCGCCACGTGCCGAACGACGTGTTCCAGGTGGCTGCGATTCCGCGCACGCTGTCGGGCAAGAAGATGGAGCTGCCGGTGAAGAAGCTCCTGCTCGGCACGCCTGCCGATCAGGTCTTCAAGCTCGACGCGATGGCCAACGCAGGGTGCGTCGAATGGTTCTGCGCGCTGGCGGAGCGCCGACTCACTGCGTCGCGGTGAGCCCGCCGTCGACGTAGAGCACCTGACCGGTCACGAACGAGGCCGCCGGGCTGCAGAAGAAGAGCGTCGCGCCGACCACGTCTTCCGGCTCGGCGACGCGGCCGAGCGGGATGCGGGCGAGGATCGCATCGCGCGTCGTCGGGTTGGCGAGCCAGTGCGCGCCCATCTCGCCTCGCACGACCGTCGGCGCGACGCCGTTGACGGTGATGCCGTGCGCCGACAGCTCGACCGCGTGCTGCCGGATCAGCATCGCCAGCGCGCCCTTGGTGGCGCAGTAGGCCGAGTAGCCGCGATCGCGCATGCCGAGCTGCGCCCGCACCGAGAGCAGGTGGACCTGCCGGCCACCGTCGCGCGCGGCGGCGGCCGCCGCGATCTGGTGCCGCGCCACCGCCTGGCTCATGAACATCGCCGCCTTGAGGTTCACCTGCACGACCTCGTCGAAGGCCGTCTCGGTGACCTCGGCGTGCCGCTCCTCGCGCTGGATGCCGACGCAGTTGACGAGGATGTCGAGGCCGCCGAACCGCTCCGCGGCGGCATCGACGCCAGCGCGGATCGACAGGGTCGAGTGCGCGTCCATCGCGACGCCGATCGCGTCGTGCCCCGCCGTTCGAAGCGTCGCTGCCAGCGCCTCGGCCTTGTCGCCGCTGCGCCCGGCGACCGCGACTCGCGCGCCGGCCAGCGCCAGCCCCCACGCGATCGCCTCGCCGATGCCGCCGTAGCCCCCCGGCACGAACGCCGCGCGCCCGGAGAGGCTCGTTCGGCCGGCGAGCAGGCGCGCGTAGTCCGGGCGAGGGGGGACCGCGTCGCTCATCGCGTCATCAGTCCATCAGCAGCCCACCGTTGAGGTCGAGCACCTCGCCGGTGATGAAGCCCGACAACGGCGACGCGAGAAAGCGCACCGCGTGCGCGAACTCCTCGGGCTCGCAGAAGCGGCCGACCGGGATCTGCGCGATCAGCGCCTGCCGCTGCGCCTCGGTGAGCTGCTCGGTGACCATCGGCGTGCGCACATAGGCCGGCGCCACTGCGTTGGCCGTTACGCCGAACGCCGCCAGTTCGCGCGCCAGCGAGAATGTGAGCGCAGACATCGCGCCCTTCGACACCGAGTACGCCGTGCCGGCCGTGAGGCCGCCGGTCTTCGCCGCCAGCGAGCTGGTGTTGACGATGCGCCCCCAGCGCCGCGCCTTCATGGCCGGCACCACCGCCTTCGCCCAGAACATCGCGCCGTCGAGGTTGGCGCCGAGCACGCGGCGCCACTCTTCGGCACCCGTCGCCTCGATCTTGTGGTTCGACAGGATGCCGGCGTTGTTGACGAGCACGTCGACCTCGCCGAGGGTGGCCACGACGTGCGCGTGCGCAGCGGTCACCGCCGCGGGGTCGGCGATGTCGCAGACGATGGCGGAAACGGTATCGCCCAACTCGTCCGCCAAGTGGGTCATCGACGCCGGCGTGATGTCGACCATGGCGACGAGACAGCCGTCGTCGGCGAGCGCGCGCACCACGGCGCGGCCCATCGTGCCGCCGGCGCCGGTGACGACGGCCACCTTGTCGTGGAGCGGCTTCTTTTCGGTCATCGAGGATCGAGGGGTTCGCGGGGCGAGGGTGCCGGGTGGCCGATTGCGCTCATGTCCCCCGGCGAGGACCAGGTG
>JBBSUK010000017.1:0-38080 GCA_038234975.1 Burkholderiales bacterium | reverse complement strand
CTTGACGAGCGACTCGAACACCTGCTTGCCTTCGGCCTGCGCCTTGGCGAAGGCGCCCATTCCGGCCAGCCAGATCTTCTCGGCCGAGTCGCGCACCGAGGCGGCCAGCGCGTTGTCGAAGAGGCCCGCGCCCGCTGCGTTTTTCTGCTTGTCCGCCATCGCCTTGAGTTTCTTGACCATCTGGTGCTCCTGATGTGGGTTCTTGTGAAATCGCGTTCGCCTTCTTGCGGCGACAGGCGTGACTCTAGGAAGAATCGATCGGGCGCGCACCCTAGATCGCTGGTGCGGCCACCCTAGAACCCGTCGCGGATCGGGGTTTGCCCCGCGCGAACGCGCGCCTCGTTGAAGAAGAATCGGCCGACGTTTTCGATCGGGGAGCGGCACATGCGTTACTTCGTCACCGGCGCTACCGGCTTCATCGGCAAGCGGCTCGTGAAGGCGCTGCTCGCGCGACGCGGCTCGGTCGTGCACGTGCTGGTCCGGCCCGAGAGCATCGACAAGCTCGAAGCGCTGCGCGCGTACTGGGGCGACGCGGCGAAGGCGACGGGCGCCAAGGCCCGCGTCGTCGCCGTCGCCGGCGACCTCACCGCCAAGCGGCTCGGCGTCGCGGCCGATGACGTGAAGAAGCTCAAGGGCACGATCGACCACGTCTTCCACCTCGCCGCCGTCTACGACCTCTCGGCCGATGCCGAGTCGCAGGTCGCGGTCAACATCGACGGCACCCGCGCGGTCGTCGAGTTCTGCAAGGCGATCGACGCCGGCCACCTGCACCACGTCAGCTCGATCGCCGCGGCGGGCTTGTACGAAGGGGTGTTTCGCGAAGACATGTTCGACGAGGCCGAGAACCTCGACCACCCGTATTTCATGACCAAGCACGAGAGCGAGAAGATCGTGCGCACCGAGGCCAAGCTGCCGTGGACGGTGTACCGCCCGGCGCTCGTCGTCGGCGACTCGCGCACCGGCGAGATGGACAAGATCGACGGACCCTACTACTTCTTCAAGCTCATCCAGCGCATGCGCCAGCTGCTGCCCCCGTGGATGCCGGGAGTCGGCATCGAAGGCGGCCGCATCAACATCGTGCCGATCGACTTCGTCGTCGCCGCGCTCGACCACATCGCGCACGGCAAGGGCGACCTGAACAGGCGCTGCTTCCACCTCGTCGACCCGGTCGGCTACCGCGTCGGTGACGTGCTCGACATCATCGGCCGAGCCGCGCACGCGCCGAAGATGAACCTCTTTGTCAATGCGGCGCTGCTCGGCTTCATCCCGAAGGGCGTGAAGAAGGGGTTGATGGCGCTGGCGCCGATGCGCCGCATCAAGGTGGCAGTGCTGAAGGACCTCGGACTGCCGGAAGACATGCTCACGTTCGTCAACTTCCCGACCCGCTACGACTGCCGCGAGACGCTCGCCGCGCTGAAGGGCTCGGGAATCGAGTGTCCGCCGCTGCCCGACTACGCCTGGCGGCTGTGGGACTACTGGGAGCGCCACCTCGACCCGGCGCTGTCGATCGACCACTCGCTGCGCGGCACCGTCGCCGGCAAGGTCGTGCTCGTGACGGGCGGCTCGTCGGGCATCGGCCTGGCCGCTGCGTGCAAGTTCGCCGAGGCCGGTGCGGTGACGGTGATCTGCGCGCGCGACGAGGCCAAGCTGGCGCAGGCCCGCAGCGAGATTCTCGAGAAGGCGGGCAAGGCGGCGACGGTCGAGACGTACTCGGCCGACATCTCCGACGAGGCGAGCTGTCGCGGCCTGGTCGAGTGGCTCACGGAGAAGCACGGTGGCGTCGACTTCCTCGTCAACAACGCCGGGCGGTCGATCCGCCGCGCCATCGAGGCGAGCTACGACCGCTTTCACGACTTCGAGCGGACCATGCAGCTCAACTACTTCGGCTGCCTGCGCGTGACGATGGGCTTGCTGCCAGGAATGGTGGCGAAGAAGAAGGGCCACGTCGTCAACATCAGCTCGATCGGCGTGCTGACGAACGCGCCGAGGTTCTCGGCCTACGTGGCCTCGAAGGCCGCGCTCGACGCGTGGACGCGCTGCGCGTCGAGCGAATATGCCGACATGGGCATCACGTTCACGACGATCAACATGCCGCTGGTGCGCACGCCGATGATCGGCCCGACCAGGATCTACGACAACGTGCCGGTGCTGGCGCCGGAGGACGCGGCCAACATGATCGCCGAGGCGTGCGTGGAAAAGCCGGTGCGGATCGCGACCCGGCTGGGGATCACGGGGGAGTTGCTGCACGCGCTGGTGCCGAGGGTGGCGCAGATCGTCATGAACTCGAGCTTCCGGATGTTCCCGGACAGCGCGGCCGCCAAGGGCGACAAGGACAAGAAGTACGTGCCGAGCCCCGAAGCGGTCGCCATGCAGCAGATGATGCGGGGCATCCATTTCTGACCCGGATGGACAACGTTCGCTGTCCACGCGGGTGGTGCTCGTTCGACGGATCACCGCGCCCGCAGGGCGCGGCGTCCGTCAACTCGCACAGGCCCGTCGGGCCATAGGGCTGGGGTCAGGGGACGGCGCGGTAGATGCGGTTCTCTCGCAACGGCGAGCGGACCAGCACCGGGGTTTCGTCGGTCGCGGTCGTCTGTTGTGCGGCGAACTTGCTTCGGCCCACCGGCGCCGTGCACGTGCCGGTGTTGCGCAGCCCAAGCGCTACCTCGAGCTGGTTCTCGGCCGGGTCGCCGAGTTGCTTCGTGAAGTCATCGGCGACGTTGCAGGTCGGGGCAAAGCCGTCTGCATAGTCGCCGAAGCCGAGGTAGTTCACGCCCTTGAACTGGATCGCGAAGTAGGTCGTGTTGCAGTTGTCGCGCGGGTAGAAGCCGTACGGCTTGCCGCAGGTCGTGCCGCCGACGGTGTTGACGGTGACGCCGGCGCCGCGCAGGCCGTTGATGATCGCCTCGCTGGCCGAGCACGTGTCGGCGCTCGTCAGCACGTAGACGCGGTTGAGGCCGAGGAACGGCAGCGGCGTTCCCGACGGGACGCTGAACCCTTCGCCCTTGCTGTGGAAGTCGGTCGTCGCGTCGGACGTCGACTGGTTGAACGGGTTCCTGTCGTTGTAGGTGAGGCGCTCGAAGAACTTGCCGCTCGTCGTCGTCGGCCCGGCGATCATGTAGGCGAGCTCGGCGGCGATGTCGAGGTAGCCGCCGCCGTTGTAGCGGATGTCGAGCACGAGGTCGGTGATGCCGGCGCCGCCGTTGGCCGCCTTGAGCTGATTGATCGCCGCGACGAGCTGCGATTCGGCGGTTGCGATGTGGTCGTTGAAGAGCATGTAGCCCACGCCGGCGTTCGGCGCCGGCAGCGTCTTCACGTTCTGCACCGGAGTCGACGCGATGGCGGCGGCGGCGAGGGTCACGGTGCGGTTGGCGCTGCTGCCGACGTCGCGGATCACGAAGGTGTGGTTGCCGGCGGCGGTGGGGAAGAGGCCCGCGTTGAGCGTCGCGGTGTCGGTTCCGTTCGCGAAGTCGACGCCGTCGACGGTCACGATCGTCGCGCCCCGCGTGATGCCGGCCGCGGCGGCCGGGGTGCCGGGGTCGGTGTAGGCGACGACGGCGCTGCGCGGCGCGGTCGACGCCAGCAGCGCGATCTGGAAGCCGTAGCCGTACGACACGCCTGACCGCGCCAGCGCGACCCACGCGGGCGTCGAGTAGGTGAAGTGGAACCGGTCCTTGTCTCTCCCCGAGGGCGTGATCAGCGGCGACTTGAGAACCTTGAAATAGGCCTGCGGTGTCGAGTAGGCGTCAGGGTCGAGGGTGGCCGCGGGCAAGTCGCGGACATCCTGGTACCAGAGGTAGGTCTCGTCGATCCACGAGCGCAGGAACAGCTTCTCGTCCAACAGCGTTCCCTGGATGTCGCCGTAGGGCCGGCCGGTAAAGGGATCGAGCGTGCCCGGCGGCCGCGGTGCCGCGCACTTCTGCGCGTAGCTCGACGACGGCGCCAGGCCGATGCCGTTTTCGTCATGGCCCCCGTCGCCGCCGCCACCGCAGCTGGCGAGCCCGGCCGCAGCGATGCAGGCGGCGACCGTTCGCACGAGCGTCAGGCGGATCGATTTCGTGAAGATGGGCAACGACATGATCGGCTCCGCGAGACATCGACCGGCGTGATGCCGGCCGCCGCGACTAGCTTAGCTGAACCATCCGCCGGCTGCCGGGCGCCGCTACCGCCGCGCCAGCGCGGCGTTGCGTGCGAACACGAGCGCCGGCTCCGCACGGTACTGCTCGGGGAAAAGACGCTTGAGATGGTCGATCTTGGGCAGGTCGAAGCGGCGGATGTAGCCCGAATCCGGGTGGAGCGTGAGGTAGTCCTGGTGGTAGTCCTCGGCTGCGTAGAAGCCGCTGAGCGGAACGATCTGGGTCACGATCCCGGTCGGCCACGCCTTGACGGCGTCGAGCTGCGCGATGTAGCGCTCGGCGGTCTTCTTCTGCGCCGCGTCTGAATAGAAGATCGCCGAACGGTACTGAGGCCCCTGATCGGGTTCCTGCCGGTTGAGTTGGGTCGGATCGTGGGCGACCGAGAAATAGATCTGCAGCAGCTTGCCGAAGCTCACCTGCTTCGGGTCGTAGGTGACCTTCACGGACTCGGCGTGGCCCGTCCGGCCCGAACCGACCATCTCGTAGCGGGCCGTGTCGGACTTGCCGCCGGCGTAGCCCGACACCGCCTGGGTGACGCCGGCCACGCGCTGGAACACGCCCTGGACGCCCCAGAAGCAGCCGCCCGCGAAGACGGCGGTCTGCAAGCCCGATGCGTGGCTCGTCTCGTCGAGGGCGGGCGCGGGAACGGGCACACCGGCTCCGGCAGCGACCCCACGATCGACGTGGAAGACGCCGACGGCGAGTGCCGCGGCGCCCGTGAGCACGGTGATCGCGCGCACGACCTGGCGGCGTGCGGAAGAGGCGGGGGCGTGGGCTTGCATGGTGGCTCTCGAATCGGCTACGGACCGCCTTCGGTCGGCATTGCCGAGGAGCGCCTTACAGGAACGCACCGTCGGCGGCCAACGCGCGCTGCAGGGCCTCGATGTGGATCTTGTCGACCGCGGCCGAGCCGGCTTCGAGCGTCAGGGCGGCAGCGGTTCCCGCCGCCTGGCCCATCACGAAGCACGCGCCCGAGACCCGCGCCGCCGACTGCCCCTCGTGCGACATCGAGGCACAGCGCCCGGCGACGAGCAGGTTGTCGACCGCATCGGGCTGCGCGCGACGCGGCACCAGCATGCGATAGGGCAGCTGGTTGTAGCCGCGCGAGCCGAGCGCGGGCCAGCGCCACTCGACCGTGCCCGCCACGTGCAGCTCGAGCGGCCAGCCGTTGACGCCGATCGAGTCGTCGGCGTCGGCGCAGCCGATCACGTCGTCGGCCGTCACCGTCGCCTCGCCGACGAGTCGCCGCGTTTCGCGGATGCCGAGCTGCGGGGCGATGTCGAGCACGTAGGCTTCCTCGAATCCGGGAACGCGGGCGCGCAGGAAGCGCAGGTAGTCGACGATCTGTCGCCGGCCCTCGCTCTCGCCGCCGGAGAGCGACACGGCGTCGGTGCCGTCGACGGCGCTGCCGTCGTCGTTCTTCAGCTGCGTGACGTTGACGCGCCACTCGTACGGATGCAGTTGCGGACGCACGATCGCACCGTGGCGCGGAAAGCGGAAGTCGCCGGCCGCCTCGGCCTCGGCCATGCGCTCGGGGATCGTCCTCCAGGCGTCGCCGGCGCGCCTGGCATCGACGTTGCCGACGCGAAACATCAGCGTCGGGTAGAGCATCGAGCCTTGGCCGTCGCCGAGCTCGGTCTCGATGCCGGCCAAGTGGGCGAGGTCGCCGTCGCCGGAAGCGTCGACGAAGACGCGGCCACGAACGGCCAGGCGCCCCGACTTGGTCTCGATCACGACGGCTTCGATCGATCGCCGGTCGGCCGAGCGGACGACGCCGCAGGCCAGTGCGTGGAAGAGCGTCACCGCACCGGCATCGGCGAGCAGCGTGTCGGCGGCGCACTTGAAGGCGGCGGTGTCGTAGGCCTGGGCGTGGATGCGGCCGAAGATGAGGTGCGGTGCGTTGAGGCCGCCGAGGGCCCGCATGCGGTCGAGCAGGTCGTCGGCGACGCCCCGCACGACCTGCACGATCTCGCCGTGAACGTTGGCGTGCAGCCCGCAGAAGTTGGTGACGCCGGCGGCGGTGCCCATGCCGCCGAGGAAGCCGTAGCGCTCGATCAGCAGCGTCGATGCGCCGCGCTGCGCGGCGGCGCTCGCGGCGGCGATCCCGGCCGGGCCGCCGCCGAGGACGACGACATCGCAGTCGGCGTGGACAGGCGTGTTGCGCGCGGGCTCGTGGATTAGCATGGTTCGTCCATTGTGATGAAGGCACGAGCCGCATGACCGCCGCAACCTCCGCCGCCCCCGGCCCGCACGACATCTCGCACATCGCCCCGCGCGACAAGGCCGAGATCCTCGCCGAGGCGTTGCCCTACATCCGCAAGTTCCACGGCAAGACGATCGTCATCAAGTACGGCGGCAACGCGATGACCGACCCGTCGCTGCAGCAGGACTTCGCCGAGGACGTGGTGCTGCTCAAGCTCGTCGGCATGAACCCGGTCGTCGTCCACGGCGGCGGCCCGCAGATCGAGGAGGCGCTGTCGCGCCTGGGCAAGAAAGGCGAGTTCGTGCAGGGCATGCGCGTCACCGACGCCGAGACGATGGAGGTCGTCGAGTGGGTGCTCGCCGGCCAGGTGCAGCAGGACATCGTCGGTCTCATCAACGTCGCCGGCGGCAAGGCCGTGGGCCTCACCGGACGCGACGGCGGGCTGATCCGCGCCAAGAAGCTGCGCATGGTCGACCTGAAGGACCCGAACAAGGAGCACGACGTCGGCCAGGTAGGGCAGATCGAGTCGATCGACCCGAGCGTGGTGATCGCCCTGCAGGACGATCAGTTCATCCCGGTCATCTCGCCGCTCGGCTTCGGCGCCGACAACGAGAACTACAACATCAACGCCGACGTCGTCGCCGGCAAGCTCGCCGAGGTCCTCAAGGCCGAGAAGCTGATCATGCTGACCAACATCCCGGGCGTCATGAACAAGGCAGGTGAGCTGCTCACCGATCTCTCGGCACGCGAGATCGACGAACTGTTCGCCGACGGCACCATCTCCGGCGGCATGCTGCCCAAGATCGGCTCCGCGCTCGACGCGGCGAAGAACGGCGTCAACACCGTGCACATCATCGACGGCCGCGTGCCGCACGCCATGCTGCTCGAGATCCTCACCGAGCAAGCCTACGGCACGATGATCCGCTCGCGGTAGCGAGCGGATCATCGTGCTTCGCACCGGCAGGATCGCTCCCGCCCCAACCCCTCCCTCCAGGAGGGAGGGGCGGCCTTCTGTAAAGGCCCGTCGCGCTTCGCTCCGGGTGGGCCGAAGGAACGCCGACGGCGTTCGCCCCTCCCGCTTGGCGGGAGGGGCGCGAGGCCGGGGAGGGTGCGAGCCTGAGGCGCGGCCCGGGGGTCGCACCGCGACCACCTGGCTCTTCGACCTGGACGACACGTTGCACGACGCGACGGCGGCGTCGTTCCCGGCGTTGCATGTGGCGATGGGCCAGTACATCGAAACCCACCTCGGCCTGGCCGGCGACGAGGCGTCGGCGTTGCGCCATCGCTACTGGAAGCGCTACGGTGCGAGCCTGCTCGGCCTCGTGCGCCATCACGGCGTCGCCGCTGCGCATTTCCTCGAGGAGACGCACCGCATCCCGGACCTCGAGTCCCGGCTGGCCGCCGACCGGCGCGACCGCGCGGCCGTGGCGCGACTGCCTGGTCGCAAGTACGTCTTCACCAACGCGCCACGGGCCTACGCGCTGCGCGTGCTGCGCGCGATCGGCTGGCTGCGGCTGTTCGACGGCGTCATCACGATCGAGGACATGGCCATGTTCGGAACGCTGCGCCCCAAGCCCGATCGGCGGATGCTGCGCGCGGTGGTCGCGCGCCTCGGCGTTGCACCCGCCCGCTGCGTGCTCGTGGAGGACACGCCGGGTCATCTGAAGTCGGCGCGGTCGATCGGGATGCGGACCGTCCGCATGGTGCGCTACCAGCCACGTCGCGAGGGCTCGCGACGGCCGAAGCGCTCCTACGTGTGTGCCAGAATCGGCGCCCTTCGCATGCTGATCCGCCACCGATGACACCCGCCCCCGAACCGCCCGCCGCAGGCGATCCGGACAGCGAGGTTCACGGCGAGGCACGCGGCAGCAAGGAGTTCGTCGAAAGCGACGGTGCCGTGCTCGATCCCGCCGCGCTGCGCCCGGACGCCGTCGCGGCATCGGCAGCGGCACCGACCGGGCGCAAGCGCCCGCGGCCCGGCGAGCGGCGCGTGCAGATCCTCGAGACGCTGGCGACGATGCTCCAGGTGCCTGGAGCCGAGCGCGTCACGACCGCTGCGCTCGCCGGCAAGCTCGACGTCTCGGAAGCCGCGCTCTACCGACACTTCGCCAGCAAGGCGCAGATGTTCGAGGGCCTCATCGAGTTCATCGAGCAGAGCGTGTTCACGCTCGTCAACCAGATCGTCGAGCGCGAGCCCGACGCGCGGGTGCAGGTGCGCCGCGTGCTCGCGGTGCTGCTGCAGTTCGGCGAAAAGAACCCCGGCATGACGCGGGTGATGGTGGGCGACGCGCTGGTGTTCGAGAACGAGCGGCTGACGACGCGCATGAACCAGTTCTTCGAGCGCATCGAGTCGCAGCTGCGGCACAGCCTGCGCGCGGTCGCCGAAGGCCGCGGCTCGCCGACGCCGACGGTCGACGCCAGTGCCGAGGCTTCGGTTCTGGTGGCGTTCGCCGTCGGTCGGCTGCAGCGCTTCGCCCGGTCGGGATTTCGCAAGAGCCCGACCGAGCACCTCGACACGGCGCTGCACCTGTTCGTCGCGTGAGCGCGGTGGCGTCGGGACGATGACGACCGTCCTCGCGGGCGGGCAGCCGATCGAACTGCTGGCGCAGCGCGCGGCGTTGCTCCCGCGTTCGCGCACGCTGCTGATCGCCGACCTCCACATCGGCAAGGCCACCACCTTCCGCGCGCTCGGCGTTCCCGTGCCGCGCGGGACGACGAGCGAGAGCCTGGCCATTCTGTCGTGGCTGGTGACGCGAACGGCGGCACGCCGTGTCGTCTTCCTCGGCGACTTCCTGCATTCGGCCAAGGCGCATGCGCCGGCGACGATCGCCGCCGTCGCCGCATGGCGCCGGGCCCACGCGGCCCTCGACCTCGTCCTCGTCCGCGGCAACCACGACGCGCGCGCCGGCGACCCGCCGGCCGCGCTCGGCATCGAGGCCGTCGACGAGCCGCGTCGAGAGGAGGGCCTGGCGCTGTGCCATCACCCGCGTGCGGTCCCGGGGGCCTATGCGATCGCAGGCCATCTGCACCCGTGCATCGGCGTCACCGGTCGCGCGTGGGAGCGGCTGCGGCTGCCGTGCTTCTGGTTCGGCGCCAAGGTCGGCGTGTTGCCGGCGTTCGGCGCTTTCACCGGCATGCATCCGATCGAGCCCGTCGAGGGCGATCGCGTCTATGCGGTGGCCGAGGAAAGCGTCGCGGCGGTGCCGCGCCCGCGCCGCCCGAAGGAGACGCGCGCCGCGGATCGCTCCACGGAGGTCACGTCGTGAGCGGCAGCGCCCTCGAGCGACTGATCACCCGCGCCGAGGCGCTGCTCGCGCGCATCGAGGCGGTCGTTCCCGGGCCGCTGGTCGCGCCCGACTGGGCCGCGTCGACCGCGTTTCGCTATCGCAAGCGCGGCAACGACGGCCGCCTCGAGCCGGTGCGGCAGGTCGCGACGATCGCCCTTGCTTCGCTGGTCGAGGTCGACGCGCAGAAGGAGCGCCTGGTTCGCAACACCGAGCAGTTCGTCTCGGGCCATGCAGCCAACAACGTGCTGCTCACCGGCGCGCGAGGCACCGGCAAGAGTTCGCTCATCAAGGCCTGCCTCAACGCCTACGCAGACCGCGGCCTGCGCCTGATCGAGGTCGACAAGGCCGACCTCGTCGACCTGCCGGACATCGTCGACCTCGTCGCCGAGCGGTCGGAGCGCTTCGTCGTGTTCTGCGACGACCTGTCGTTCGACGAGGGCGAGCCCGGCTACAAGGCGCTGAAATCGATCCTCGACGGATCCATTTCCCAGGCCGGCGACAACGTGCTGGTGTACGCGACGAGCAACCGTCGCCACCTGCTGCCCGAGTACATGCGCGAGAACCTCACCTACACGCACACCGACGACGGCGAGGTGCATCCGGGCGAAGTCGTCGAGGAGAAGGTCTCGCTGTCGGAGCGCTTCGGGCTGTGGCTGAGCTTCTACCCGTTCACGCAGGACGAGTACCTCGCCATCGCCGCCGAATGGATGCGCGGCCTCGGCACCGGCGAGGAGGCGATCGTCGCGGCGCGGCCCGAGGCGCTCGTCTGGGCGCTGGAACGCGGCTCGCGATCCGGGCGTGTCGCGTGCCAGTTCGCGAAGGACCACGCCGGGCGGCGAGGACGGTGAGCGAGCGGCCGGCGGTGGACGTCGAAGGCAGGGAGCCGCGCCGTCCGGTGGACGTCGAAGGCAGGGAGCCGCGCCGTCCGGTGGACGTCGAAGGCAGGGAGCCGCGCCGTCCGGTGGACGTCGCGGTAGGCGTCCTGATCGATGCCGAAGGTCGCTTCCTTCTCACGTCCCGCCCCGAGGGCAAGGTCTACGCCGGCTGGTGGGAGTTCCCGGGCGGCAAGCTCGAGGCCGGCGAGACGGTGCTCGTCGCGCTCGCCCGCGAGCTGCACGAGGAGATCGGCATCACCGTGACGGCGGCGGTTCCGTGGCAGGAGATCGTCGTCGACTATCCGCACGCGCGCGTTCGCCTGCACGTCTGCAAGGTGTGCGGCTGGGCCGGCGCGTTCGAGATGCGCGAAGGCCAATCGATGGCGTGGCAGACGCTGCCGGTCGAGGTCGCGCCTGTCCTGCTCGGTACGATGCCGGTGCTCGAATGGCTCGCAGCCGAGCGAGGGCACGTCGCTACACTGACCGAATGCCCGCCCCGATCCCCACGACCACCTGGCTGAACGCCGTGAAGTGGGACGCCGCCGGCCTCGTGCCGGTGATCGCGCAGGAGGCCGGGACGAACGACGTGCTGATGTTCGCGCACATGAACCGCGACGCACTGGCGCGCACCGTCGAGCTCGGCGAGGCCGTCTACTGGAGCCGCTCGCGGCAGCGCCTCTGGCACAAGGGCGAGGAGAGCGGCAACGTGCAGAAGGTGCGCGAGTTGCGCCTCGACTGCGACGGCGACGCGCTGCTGATGACGGTCGAGCAGACCGGGCGCGAGGCGGGCGATCCGGCGGTGGCCTGCCACACCGGACGGCATTCGTGCTTCTATTCGCGCCTCGAGGCCGGCGCCTGGGTTGTCGTCGATCCGGTCTTGAAAGATCCCGCAACCCTCTACAGATAGGGTCGCGATGAAAGCCGTGACCGCACCTGACTCTGCCGTCGTGTCCGCCACCGGGCTGTCCGGCGACGACACGCTCGCGCGGCTGGCCGCCGTCGTCGCGTCGCGCCGCGGCGGCGATGCCGAGCAGAGCTACGTCGCGCGCCTGTTCGCCAAGGGCGAGGATGCGATCCTGAAGAAGATCGGCGAGGAAGCGACCGAGGTCGTGATGGCGTGCAAGGACGGCGACCCCGCCCGCATCGTCTCGGAAGTCGCCGACCTGTGGTTCCACAGCCTGGTCGCGCTCGCCGCGCACGGGCTCTCGCCGGCCGACGTGCTGGCCGAGCTGGTGCGGCGCGAGGGTGTCTCGGGCCTCGACGCGTTCGCCGCGCGGCAGTCGAAACTCAAGGAGACGGAGGGCCCATGAACGAGATCGTCGAAATCGATTCGAACCAGCAGCAGCTCAAGACGATCGGTCACATCAGCTACTTCCTGCACGCGCTCGTCGCCGTCGCGGCGGTGGTGCCGGGTGCCAACGCCAGCGTGCTCATCCTGCTCATCGCCTTCGCGCTCGACATGTTCTACCGCGACCGGGCCCGCGGCTCATGGCAGCAGTCGCACTTCTCGTGGCGCATCCGCACCGTGCTGTGGGCCGGTGCCCTCTACCTGTTGACGCTGCCGCTGTTCCTGCTGCTCTGGATCCCCGGGGCCATCGCCTGGACGTTGATCTCGATCTGGTTCCTCTATCGCGTCGCCCGTGGCTGGCTGAACCTGTCGTCGCACACGGCGATGCCGGCATGACCGCGAAGACCGATTGCATCTTCTGCAGGATCGTTGCCGGCGAGATCCCGAGCAAGAAGGCCTACGAGGACGACGAGATCCTCGTCTTCCACGACATCTCGCCCTGGGCGCCGGTGCACCTGCTGGCGATCCCCAAGGCCCACGTTGCCGGTCTCTACGACGTCGACGACTCGCACGCCGCGATGCTCGGCCGGATCATGGCGATGGCGCCCAGACTGATGCTCGAGCACGGCGTGACGAACGGCTTCCGTACCCTCGTCAACACCGGAGAGGACGGCCGCCAGGAAGTGCCGCACCTCCACGTCCACGTCATGGGCGGGCCGCGGCCCTGGGCCAAGGGCTGACCTTAGAATCGACTTTCAAACGCACCCGGAGCAATCGTCATGGGTTCATTCAGTGTCTGGCACTGGCTCATCGTCCTTCTCATCGTCGTCCTCATCTTCGGCACGAAGAAGCTGAAGAACATGGGCACCGACCTTGGCGGCGCGGTCAAGGGCTTCAAGGACGGTGTTCGCGACGGCACCGTCTCGCCGGCCGACCCGAACGCGCCGACGCAGCAGGTCGGCTCGAATCGCGTCGTCGACGCCGGCACGGTCGACGTCGAGGCGAAGACCAAGACCTGAGGTCTTCCGGGATGCGTTGCCCGCCTGTGCGGGTCCCGACCCTGGGTCGCGCGCCATGATCGACTTCGGCTTCGACAAGATCGCGCTCATCGGCGCCGTGGCGCTCATCGTCATCGGCCCCGAGAAGCTGCCGCGCGTGGCACGCACCGTCGGCACGCTGCTCGGCAAGGCGCAGCGCTACGTCGCCGACGTCAAGGCGGAGGTCAACAAGTCGATCGAGCTCGAAGAGCTCAAGAAGATGAAGACCGAGTTCGAGGACGCGGCGCGCAACGTCGAGTCGAGCGTCTCCGGCGAGATCGATCGGACCACGAGCGACCTCAACTCGGCGTGGCACGCGTCGGACACGTCGGTCGATGAGAGCGGCTTGCCGGCGAACAGCGGCCAGCACGTCGGCTGGATGCCGGTGCCCGAGTACCGGCATCCGAAGAAGAACTGGCGGCTCAAGCGCGGCGCCACCCCGCAGTGGTACAAGCACAAGGCCGGCGTTCGCGGCAAGGCGCAGTCGGGCGCGGCGCGGGTGGCGCGCTTTCGGCCATCGCGCGTCTCCTCGGCGTGAGCGACAAGCCCGAAGACGAGCTCGCCGGGACCGAGCAGCCGTTCGTCTCGCATCTCGTCGAGCTGCGCGACCGCCTCATCAAGGCGCTCGTGGCGGTCGGCATCTGTTTCGGTGCGCTGTGCATCTGGCCGAGCCCGGGCGACCTCTACGACCTGCTCGCCGCGCCGCTCGTCGCCCACCTGCCCAAGGGGGCGACGCTGATCGCCACGAACGTCATCTCGCCTTTCCTCGTGCCGATGAAGATCACGCTGATGGCGGCCTTCATGATCGCGCTGCCGGTGGTGCTGTATCAGGCGTGGGCGTTCGTCGCGCCGGGCCTCTACATGCACGAGAAGAAGATGGTGATGCCGCTCGTCGTCTCGAGCACGCTGCTTTTCTTCGCCGGCGTGGCGTTCTGCTACTTCTTCGTCTTCGGCAAGGTCTTCACCTTCATCCAGAGCTTCGCGCCGAAGAGCATCACCGCGGCGCCGGACATCGAGGCCTACCTGAGCTTCGTGCTGACGATGTTCATCGCCTTCGGCGCAGCGTTCGAGGTGCCGATCGCCGTCGTCGTGCTGGCGCGGCTGGGCATCGTCTCGATCGAGAAGCTCAAGGAGTTCCGCAGCTACTTCATCGTCCTGGCGTTCATCATCGCCGCGATCCTGACGCCGCCCGACGTCGTCTCGCAGCTCGCACTGGCGATCCCGATGGTGCTGTTGTACGAAGTGGGCATCTGGGCGGCGCAGATCTTCATCAAGCACACGCAGGCGCCGGCGGCCGAGGAAAAGCCGGCGCCGTAGCCGTCAGCGCTCGTTGCTCACGGGGCGCTGACGCGGCTTCGGCCGCTGGACGACGCTGACCTTGAGGTCGAGGGCTTCACCCCCGCGCTGGACGCGGATCGTCGCCTCCTGGCGGGGCTTGAGCGCGGCGACGGCGTTGAGCAGCTGCGGCGTGCTGCGCACTGCGATGTCGCCGATCCTGAGGACGACGTCGCCGGGCTGGACGCCGCCTTCGCTGGCGGGGCCGTTCTGGACGACGCCGGTGATGAGCACGCCCTCGCCGACAGACAGGTCGAGGGTCTTGGCGATCTCCGGGGTGAGGTCGCGCGGCTCGACGCCGATCCAGCCGCGCACGACCTGGCCGTCCTTGATGAGGCTCTCCATCACCTGCCGCGCCGTGCTCACCGGGATGGCGAAGCCGATGCCCAGGCTGCCGCCGGTGCGCGAGTAGATCGCGGTGTTGATGCCGAGCAGGTTGCCGCTCGCGTCGACCAGCGCGCCGCCCGAGTTGCCGGGGTTGATGGCGGCGTCGGTCTGGATGAAGTTCTCGAAGATGTTGATGCCGAGCGCGTCGCGACCGAGCGCGCTGACGATGCCGGAGGTCACCGTCTGGCCGACGCCGAAGGGGTTGCCGATGGCGAGCACGACATCGCCGACCTGCAGCCGGTCGACGTCGCCGAAGGCGATCACGGGCAGCTTGTCGAGCTCGATCTTGAGCACCGCGATGTCGGACTCCGGGTCGGTGCCGATGCTGCGCGCCCTGGCGCTGCGGCCGTCGCCGAGCGTGACCTCGATGTCGTCGGCGCCCTCGATCACGTGGTTGTTCGTGAGCAGGTAGCCCGCGGGCGAGACGATGACACCCGAGCCGAGGCCGAGCTGGCGTTCCTCGGGCACCTGTCGGCCGCGATCGCCGAAGAAGAAGCGCAGCATGGGGTCGTCGCCGCGCGGGTTGCGCGCCGAGGCGCGGCTGGCCGTGATGCTGACCACTGCAGGCGATGCCCGCTTGGCCGCAGCGGCGTAGCTCGTCGTCGGCGCAGCGGGGCCGAGCAGCGAGACGTTCTGCACCGGCGGCGGCAGGGTAACCAGCGGCGTCGCCGCGACGGCTCGCCCCGGACCTGACGCAGGCGCGTGGTCGAGCCACTGCGGCTTCAGCGTCGCGACGACGAAGAGCAGCGCGACGGCGACGGTGACCGTCTGCGAGAAGAGGAGCCAGGCTTTGCGCACGGCTTGGTGGCGACGGCGATGTGGAAGGAGGCGCGATTATCGACGGCCCTTCGGACGCGACAATCCGGCATGGCTGTTTCGAGGATCGCGGTGACGATGGGCGACGCCTGCGGCATCGGCCCGGAGATCGCGGCGCGCCTGTTCGGGGCCGGCGCGAACCGCGACTGTTTCGTCGTCGGCGATCTCGGCACGATGCGACGCGCCGCGCGCCTCGTCGACCCGACGTTGCCGGTGGCCTGGATCGAGTCGGCAGGTGACCTGGACGGCGTGCCGCCGCGCTGCGTTCCGGTGCTGGTGCCGGACGGCCTGCCCGACGGCCTGGCCGACCTGCCGCCTGGCGTGGTCGACGCGCGGGCCGGCCGTGCGGCGGTGACCTGCATCGAGTGCGCGGTCGGCCTGGCGACGGGCGATGCGGCCTCGGCGATCGTCACGGCGCCGGTGCACAAGGAGGCGCTCGCCGCCGCTGGCGTGCCGTTCCCCGGCCACACCGAGATGCTGCAGGCGCTGGCTGGGCGTGGCGGCGCACTGCCGCCGGTGCGGATGATGCTGGCCAACCCCGAGCTGCGCGTCGTGCTGGTCACGATCCATCAGTCGTTGCGCAGCGCGATCGACGCGATCGACGTGCCGCGCGTGCTCGAGACGATCCGCATCGCCGATGCCGCGCACCGCCGTACCGGATCGCCATCGCCGAGGATCGCCGTCGCCGGCCTCAACCCGCATGCCGGCGAGGGCGGGCTGTTCGGCGACGAGGAGACCCTGTTCATCGCTCCGGCGATCGCCGCCGCGCGCGCCGACGGCATCGACGCGAGCGGCCCGCACCCGCCCGACACCGTGTTCATGCGCGCCCGCCACGCGCCGGGCCACCCGGGCGCGTTCGACGTCGTCGTCGCAATGACGCACGACCACGGCCTGATTCCGGTCAAGTACCTCGGCGTCGACCACGGCGTCAACGTCACGCTCGGGTTGCCCTTCGTGCGCACGAGCCCCGATCACGGGACGGCGTTCGACATCGCCTGGCGCGGCATCGCCGACCCTGCAAGCCTGGTCGCGGCGGTGGAGATGGCGCGCCAGCGAGCCGCAGCCCGCTGAAGTCGCGGCGGCTCAGTGCCGGGTCGCCACGGCGAGCTCGGCGAGCTGCTTGCGCGCCCGCTGCGTGGCTCGCTCCATTAGGTAGGCGCTCTCGACAGCGCGCATCCGGCCGGTCTCGCACATGCGCGCCAGCATCCGCGATGTCATGGAGATCGTCTCCTGGTGCTTGCCACCGCGCGTGAACACGAAGAAGGTCCGACCCGAGCTCACGTGGGCCAGGCGCACCTTTTGCCATTCGTCCTTCAGGTGCATCTGATAGGCGAAGCCGAGCTTGATGTGGTCCATCAGCTGCGGGCCGCGGGTCGGCTCGCCGGGGCCTCCGGATTCGGAGGTCGTCGGCCCCAGCGCCGCGTCGGTCGGGGCCGTCGCGTCAGGTGCCTGGCCGGCCGCTTCTCCGTTCGGCCCGCCGGCGCCTTGCGCCGCCGCCGGTGCAGTCGCGACGTCGAGGTCGAGGTCGAGGTCGATGTCGACCGGGGCCGGCGCCACGTCGTGCGCCCAGTCGACAGCGGCTTCCGGCACGAGACCGATCCGCTCGGCTTCCTCGGGCGTGAACCGCTTCTCGATCACCGCCGACTCGACCGCCGCCGGTTCACCGCCCCTGAGCGCCGCCTCGCCGATCGGCACGGGGGTCGCGAAGATCGCCTCGAGCTGCTTGACCTTGAGGTTGTAGTCGAGCTCGGAGAGGGGAGCCGCCTTGAGCGATTCGGCGTGCGCCGGCAGCAGCTGGCCGAAGAACGCCTTCTGCGCCGGCTCTGGCCAGCCGATCAGCCGCATGCCCTCGTTGAGGTCCTTCATCAGCGGCGGCAGCTGCATCAGGAACTTCTTGCGCAGCAGGGGCGACCCCTTCGGCTGGACGCTCATCACGAGCTCCGTGCCGACCCGCCGGTAGCGCCGCGTGCGGTCGGAGTCGGCGCCGTCGCGGCGCACCGCCAGCACCAGCGCCTGGCTCCAGACCTGGGCGATGAAGTCGTTCAGATAACCTGGCAGGCCGACCGGGCCGAGCGCCGAGCGCAGCTGCAGCATGTAGCGCTGCTGGGTGCGCAGCTCCGATTCCTTGGCCTCGAGCGTCGTCACCGCGCCGCTGCGCTCGGCCTCGCCTTCGGTCTGTCCGGCGATGAACTGCTCGAGCTCGGCGACCTTCGCGGCGTAGAGCTCGATCTGGTCGAAATCGCCCTCGACGATGTCGTCGACGAGCTTGCGCACGCGCTGCAGGAACCCGGCGCCGTGGCCTTCGGAGAAGTCGTCGAAGGCGTTGGCGAGCGACGCGATGCGGTTGATGAAGCGGCGCACCGGATGGCGGCGCGTGGAGAAGAAGGTCGAGTCGTTCAGGGCGACCCGCAGCACCGGCAGCTGGAGCCGCGCGATCTCGCGCGCCATCTGCGGCGGAACGCGCGAGTCCGACAGGATCTGGTCGAACAGGCTTCCGACGACGTCGATCACCATGTGATCGAGCTTGCCGCTCGACGCCGACATGAGCTCCTCGCGGTGGGCGCGGATCAGGTTGACGGCCATCATGCCGGTCAGGTTGTTGCCGTACGAGCCACCGGAGCCGCTCGCGGCGTCGGCGGCCGACGCGTCGCCGCCGAGTGCCGCGCGACCGCTCGGCGACAGGCCGGTGTCGTGGCCGGCAGCGGCTCCGCTGGACAGGCTCGAGGCGGGCATCATCGAGGTCGGGTAGCCCACGCCACCGCCACCACGCCCGCCGCCGAGCAAGGCGCCCGGATGGTCGAAGTCGGCCGATCGGCTCGGCACCGCCGTGAGCCTGCGCAGCAGCGTCATCAGCTGCTCGTCGGCGGTGGTCGCGTCGAGGCGCGAGCGCCCGCCCGCGTGTGCGCGGTCGCGAGGCCCGCCGTCGCCAGACCCGCTGTCGCGGCCGGCATCGGCGGGCGACCGGTTCGGGAACGCCGATTCGAGCGCGCGGCGGTGCGCGGCGAGCAGGTCGAGATCGCCCCGGCGCGACGGCTCGTCGTGGTCGCCATAGACGCTGCCTCGTATCGAGTTCCTCCCGTCGCGCCCCGGCAGGCTCGCATACGCCGAGTTGCCGTGCATCTGGTTGCCCGGCCCCTCTACCGTGCGCACGGTCAGATTGACCGGCTGGACGCCGCGCTGGCGCAGCATCTCGAGGATGTCGTCGTAGCACTTCGGCATCGCCTGGGCGACGCCCTGGCCGAGCTCGCGGGCGAGGATGCGGCGGCTCTCGCGATCGCCCGACACCGCCTCGATGCCGCGGTTGAGGGCCGCGCCGACGGTTTCGGCGCGCAGCGGGTTGCGCTCGTCGTCGGCCCGGCCGAACGAGAGCAGCGACCCCATGTACGCGGCGAGCTCGCGCAACTGCCATTCGCATTCGTGCGAGATGAGCTGGCCGAGGCGGACGAAGTTCATCCGCTCCTCGACCTCGGCATCCTCGACCAGCGACATCGTCGCCCAGTCGGCGGACTCGAGCTTGCGCTTGGCGTCGCTGCGCGGCGCCAGTTCCTGGGTGACGCGCTCGCGCAGCGCCTGGGAGAAGGTTCCCTCGAACACGCCGGCGTTGCGACGCAGCTCCTGCAACACGAGGAAGTACTGCTCGCGCTCCGCCGGCTTGATCGCGTTCTGGACCAGCGCATCCAGGTGCACGGCCGTCTTCACCGCGGCGCCGGCGACGGTCGCGCGCAGGAGGTTCATCGCTGCATCGAGCGAGGCCTGCACGCGGGGTTCGATCGAGCTCATCTTGGGCGTGTGGGGCCGCCCCGCGAGGGGCGTGGACGTGAACGTCCTCTCCTGAACGGCGAAGTCCTGCCTAGTATGGCGTCTAGCCTGCGGAGCCGCCCGGAACTGCGTCACGCTGCGGGCCCGCCGGCCCGGCCCGGGCGGCGGGGGTCAGCGCTTCAGGGCATCCCGGATCTCGCGCAGCAGCGTGGTGTCCTCCGTCGTCTCGACGACGGCGACCGGGGTCGGCTGGCGGATCTTGTTCACCTGCTTGACCATCATGAAGATGATGAAGGCCAGGATCAGGAAGTTGAGCGCGACGGTGAGGAAGTTGCCGTAGGCCAGCAGCGGAACGCCGGCCTTGGTGAGCGCGTCGTACGTCACCGGCCCGTTGTAGCCGGGCGGCGGTGACGCCAGCATGACGAAGTGGTTCGAGAAGTCGAGGCCGCCGAAGATGCGGCCGACCACCGCCATGACGATGTCCTTGACCAGCGAATCGACGATCTTGGCGAAAGCTGCGCCGATGATCACGCCGACCGCCAGGTCGATGACGTTGCCCTTCGAGATGAACTCCTTGAACTCGCTCCTGACGCTCATTGGCGTTTCCTCCTGCTTGCGGGTCGGGCCGCATTCTGCATGGCGAAGCAATCGGCAGGCTGAACCGCTGCTGTGCCTGGCACGCGTTGCAGCAGGCAGCCGAGCTTGACACCTCGGCTAGAATTCCGGGTTGACCCGAACGCAGCAGCGCCGTTCGTCATCGAGAGCTTTGAAAGAGCCGAGTCCTGTATGAGTGAGCAGAAGATCGACGGTGGCAAGCGCACCTGGATCATCGCGTCGGGCTGTGCCGGCGCCGTCGGTGCCGGCTTCGTGGCAGTTCCCTTCGTCAGCGGCTTCCAGCCGTCGGAGCGAGCCCGTGCCGCAGGCGCCCCGGTCGAGGTCGACATCGGCGACATCAAGCCTGGCGAGAAGAAGACCGTCGAATGGCGTGGCAAGCCGGTCTGGATCGTTCGCCGCACCCCCGAGCAACTCGCCGAGTTGCCGAAGGTCGACAAGGAACTCGCCGATCCGCTGTCCAAGCGCGACAACTTCTCCGACACGCCGGAGTTCGCCCGCAACGACTGGCGCTCGATCAAGCCCGAGTACCTCGTCGTCGTCGGCATCTGCACCCACCTGGGCTGCTCGCCGATCGAAAAGTTCGCGACCGGTCCGCAGGCATCGCTTCCCAGCGACTGGCCGGGCGGGTTCCTGTGCCCCTGCCACGGCTCGACCTTCGACATGTCGGGCCGCGTCTTCAAGGACAAGCCGGCCCCCGACAACCTCGAGGTCCCGCCCTACCAGTACCTCACCGCCAGTCGCCTGCTGATCGGCGAGGCGAAGAAGGCCTGAGCCCGCGGGCGCCTCCGACTCGAAAGCAACCCGAATGGCCGAATTCCAGACCGCGCCCGCCGACGCCGGCGCCGGGCAGAAGCTCCTGACGTGGGTCGACAACCGCTTCCCGCTCACCAAGCTCTACAAGGAGCACATGGGCGAGTACTACGCGCCCAAGAACTTCAACGTCTTCTACGTCTTCGGTTCGCTGGCGCTGCTCGTGCTGGTGATCCAGATCCTGACGGGGATCTTCCTCGTCATGAACTACAAGCCCGACGCGGCCAAGGCGTTCGAGTCGGTCGAGTACATCATGCGCGACGTGCCGTGGGGCTGGCTCGTGCGCTACATGCACTCCACGGGAGCGTCGGCGTTCTTCATCGTCGTCTACCTGCACATGTTCCGCGGCCTGATCTACGGCAGCTACCGCACGCCGCGCGAGCTGGTCTGGCTGTTCGGCTGCGCGATCTTCCTGTGCCTGATGGCGGAAGCCTTCATGGGCTACCTGCTGCCCTGGGGGCAGATGAGCTACTGGGGCGCGCAGGTCATCGTCAACCTGTTCTCGGCCGTGCCCTTCATCGGCCCCGACCTGGCCCTGCTGATCCGCGGTGACTTCGTCGTCGGCGACGCGACCCTGAACCGCTTCTTCAGCTTCCACGTGATCGCGGTGCCGCTGGTCCTGCTCGGGCTCGTGGCAGCGCACATCATCGCGCTGCACGAAGTCGGCTCGAACAACCCCGACGGCGTCGACATCAAGGCGATTCGGCGTCCCGACGGTCATCCCGTCGACGGCATCCCGTTCCATCCCTTCTACACGGTCCACGACATCTTCGCGACCTCCGTGTTCCTGTTCATCTTCAGCGCGGTGGTGTTCTTCGCGCCGGAGGGCGGCGGCTACTTCCTCGAATTCAACAACTTCATCGAGGCCAACCCGCTGAAGACCCCGGCGCACATCGCCCCGGTCTGGTACTTCACGCCGTACTACTCGATGCTGCGGGCGACGACCGACATCATGGTCAACATCCTCGCCGTGATCCTCGGGCTCGGCGGCGCGCTGGCGATCGTGCGCGGCGGCTTCGGCACCCTGGGCAAGGTCGTCGTCGCCGGCGCGGCGATCGTCGGCGTGCTGGTGCTGAAGACGTTCGACGCGAAGTTCTGGGGCGTCGTCGTGATGGGCGGCGCGGTGATCATCCTGTTCTTCCTGCCCTGGCTCGACCGCAGCCCGGTGCGTTCGATCCGTTACCGGCCAGACTGGCACAAGTACGTCTACGCGGCATTCGTCTTCTTCTTCCTGGTGCTCGGCTATCTCGGCTCGCAGCCGCCCTCGACGACCGCAAATTACGTCTCGCAGGTCGGAACGCTCGTCTACTTCGGCTTCTTCCTTCTCATGCCGTGGTGGACCCGCCTGGGGACCTTCAAGCCGGTCCCCGACCGCGTGACGTTCGCGGGTCATTGAGCCCGAGCGACGAGCCTTCGATGAAAAAACTGCTGCTTCGCTTCCTGCTCGTCTGCGGCCTGCTCGCGGCGCTGCCCGCCTTCGCCAACGAAGGCGGCTACCCGTGGGACCACTTCCCGACCGAGAAGCTCACCGACCAGGCAGCGCTGCAACGCGGCGCACGGACCTTCGTCAACTACTGCCTTTCGTGCCATGCGGCGTCGTACGTCCGCTACAACCGGCTGCACGACATCGGCCTGTCGGACGACGAGATCAAGAAGAACCTGCTGTTCGCCACCGACAAGGTCGGCAGCACGATGAAGACCACGTTCGACCCGAAGCAGGCCGCGGACTGGCTCGGCGCGGCGCCTCCCGACCTGTCGGTGATCGTCCGCTCGCGCGCCGAGATCGGCAAGGGCAGCGGGTCGGACTACCTCTACACCCTGTGGCGCACCTACTACCGCGACGACGCCAAGCCGACCGGCTGGAACAACCTTGCCTATCCCGACATCGCCATGCCGCACGCGCTGTGGCAGTTGCAGGGCGAGCGCCGTGCCAAGTTCGTCGAGGAGAAGGATCCGCACGAGGAAGGCAGGACCGTGCATCGTTTCGCCGGCTTCGAGCAGGTCACGCCGGGCACGATCTCCGAGCACGACTACGACGAGGCGATCGGCGACCTCGTCGCCTATCTGACGTGGATGGCCGAGCCGGCCGCCTCGCAGCGCATCCGGATCGGCGTCGGCGTCCTCATCTTCCTCGGCCTGCTGATTGTCTTCACCTGGCGCCTGAACGCCTCGTACTGGCGCGCCGTCGAATAGCCGGCGGCCCTGATACGCGGCTCGATCGCCGCCCGCATCCGCACCGCCCGCCTTCGGCTGGTCGCCGCACCGACCCTTTCACGTTTTCCTGGAGTTCTCGACCATGATGGTGCTTTATTCCGGAACTACCGATCCCTACTCGCACCGCTGTCGCTTCGTGCTGTTCGAGAAGGGGATGGACTTCGAGATCCGCGACGTCGACCTGTTCGCCAAGCCCGAGGACATCGCGCTGATGAACCCGTACAACGAGGTCCCGATCCTCGTCGAACGCGACCTCATCCTGTACGAATCGCACATCATCAACGAGTACATCGACGAGCGCTTCCCGCACCCGCAGCTCATGCCGGGCGACCCGGTCGCGCGGGCTCGTGTGCGACTGTTCCTCTTCAATTTCGAGAAGGAACTGTTCGCCAACGTCAACATCCTCGAAGGCCGCGGTACCAAGGCGACGGACAAGCAGCTCGAGAAGGCTCGCTCGCAGATCCGAGACCGGCTGACCCAGCTCGCGCCGATCTTCCTGAAGAACAAGTTCATGCTCGGCGACGACTTCTCGATGCTCGACGTGTCGATCGCGCCGTTGCTGTGGAGGCTCGACTACTACGGCATCGACATGTCGAAGAACGCGGTGCCGCTGCTCAAGTACGCCGAGCGCATCTTCTCGCGGCCGGCCTACATCGAGGCGCTGACGCCGTCCGAGAAGGTGATGCGCAAGTAGCGCGCACACGAACAGCCAGACGCAGAGCGGGGGCATCGAGATGACCACACCGATCGCCCCGGCGACCGCCGGCACGAGCACCCGGCCCTACCTCATCCGCGCGTTGCACGACTGGTGCACCGACAACGGCTTCACGCCCTACCTCGCCGTCTTCGTCGACGACACGGTGCGGGTGCCCAGGGAGTACGTGAAGAACAACGAGATCGTGCTCAACGTCGGCTTCGAGGCGACGAGCGCGCTCAAGCTCGGCAACGAGGCGATCGAGTTCACGGCGCGCTTCGGCGGCGCTTCGCGCGAGATCGTCGTTCCAGTCGACCATGTGATCGCGATCTACGCGCGCGAGAACGGGCAGGGGATGGCGTTTCCGATGCCGACGGCGGGCGGGGCCGAGCCAGCCGCCGGGTCGACGCCCGGAGACGACCCCGCCACGAACTCCCCGCCGCTGCTCGTCGCGCCGCAACGCGGTCCGCGCCTGGCCCGCAGCGACGGCAGCGCGCCGGCAAGGCCCGCCAAGCCGGCAACAGCCGCGAGCGACGAGCATGCCCCCCCGCCCGATGAGCCGCCACCCAAGCGGCCATCGCTCAAGCGCATCAAGTAAGACGCGCCGGTGGTTGCGACTCTGAAGTCGATGGTCAAGACCGGGATGCGGTCTCTCGGATTCGATGTCGTGCGCTTCGACGAGTCGAAGCGTCGGTTGCCCTTCGATGTGCGCTTCGGCCTCAACGTCCTGGATCTGGTGGTCCGGGAACTCATGCGAGCCCGCTCTGCCGGCTCGTTGACACTCTTGCAGATCGGCGCCAACGACGGCGTGCAGCAGGATCCCGTGCGTCCCATCCTGGTGGACAGCGGCATGCCGGCGTTGCTGGTCGAGCCGCTGCCTGAGACCTACCGACAACTCGTCGCCAACTACGCCGAGTTTGCAGCCGTGCAGTGCCTGAACTGCGCCGTCGGCGCTGCGGACGGGAACATCACGCTGTACGCGCTCGACTCCGAGCAGGCACAGGAAAAGTCGCTCGTCGCCAGTTTCGATCGCGACCACGTCCAGCGCTTCGCGAAGATGTGGGGTCTGCCCGCGGACTCGGTGGTGTCCGTCGAGGTGCCGTGTCTGACCGTCGCATCGATCCTGGCCCGGGGCGGCATGGCGAGCGCGAACATCGCGGTGGTCGACACCGAAGGCCTGGATCACATCATCTGCCATCAGCTTCTCGACCTCGCCGTGCCTCCCGAGGTCCTGCATTTCGAGTACGCCAATTCGCCCGAGCACGAGGTGCGTCGTCTGCTGTCGCGTCTCGAGGACATGCGTTACGCTGTGGCTCGTTCCGGGCTCGACATCACCGCGACCACCACGATGCCCGTCGTCGGATGAGGTGAAGCCGGCTTAGCTCAGCAGGTAGAGCACCCGCCTTGTAAGCGGAAGGTCGTCCGTTCGATCCGGACAGCCGGCACCATCAGAAGCGAACAATGGCATGCCCGAGCCGCGCGACCCCGACTGGAATGCGAAGGTTCGCCGCAGTTTCGCGGCGCAGAGCTTCATGGCCGCGCTCGGCGCCCGGATCGAATCGCTCGCGCCCGGCATCTGCGCCATCGCCCTGCCGTGGAACCGCGACCTTCTGCAACAGAACGGCTTTCTGCATGCAGGGGTGACGGCCAGCGTCGCCGATTCGGCTGCCGGCTATGCGGCCTACACGCTGATGGCGCCCGGAACCGAGGTGCTCACCACCGAGTTCAAGATCCACCTGCTCGCGCCGGCGCGCGGCGTGTCGTTCCGCGCCGAGGCGGCGGTCGAGCGATCGGGCCGAACGCTCACGATCGTGACCTGCAACGTGCTTGCGATCGGCGACGACGGAACGGAGTCGAAGATCGCGCTCTTCGTCGGCACGATGATGGCGGCGAAGGTTCCGGCGCCTGCCTGATCGGCGCTGCTTGGGTGCCGGTCAGGCCTTGCCCGAACGCGCCATCTCGATCAGCACGTTGCACACCTGAAGCGACCGGGCCGCGTCGCCGACCAGCGAAGGCGAGGTCGCCCAGCGGCCCTGCACCGTCAGCGTCGGAACGCCGTCGATGCGGTAGTCGCCGTTCATCTTCTTCGCCTTGGCGACCGCGGTCGCGACGGAGAAAGACTTGAACGCCGCGGTGAACTTGGCGGCGTCGCCGCCGTTCTTCGCCACCAGGGCAGCGATGTCCTCGAGCTTGTCGAGGCGCTGCTTCTCGACGTGGAAGGCGCTGAACACCTTGACGCTCATGGATTCGGCCAGCCCCATCGACTCCAGCGCGTAGTACGTGCGCTGGAAGTTCTCGGCGTTGAAGAGGAAGGGCACCGGTACGCGCCTGAAGACGACATCGGCCGGCAGCGTCTTCACCCAGGCCTGCAGCGTCGCCTCGAATGCGAAGCAGTGCGGGCAGGCGTAGGAAAAGAACTCCAGCACCTCCACCTTGCCGGCACCGGCGCCGGGCCGCTGCGGCGGCTCGATCTTCGTGTAGTCGCGGCCTTCGGCCAGACCTTGCGCACGCGTGGAAAGGGGGAGGGCGAAGGCCGCGAGGCCGGCGGCGGCGAGGGCGGTATGGAGCTGGCGTCGATTCATGGCGTGCGGCTTGGTGATGAGAGGATGTGACCGGAAGAACGCTCGACGGTTCCGGGGCGCCGACAACGGCGCCGGCCGTTCGAGTCAGACGGCGACTTTCACGCGGACGAGCGGCACCGGGAGCCCCGCGTCCCGGAGGTCGGACTGGATCTGGGGAACGAGGTGCCGCAGCTTGGCCGCGACGGCGGGGTTCGCGGCGAGTATCGACCAACCAGCGTCGTCGAGTGGGCCGGCGCGCACCTGCGAGGCGAGTGCGCCGGGGAGGCGGTGCCGGATGGCAGCGAAGCGGGCGTTCGAGGCGCGCATCCGCTCGGCCAGGAGGGCCAGCGAGGCGCTTGCCGACATGGCGTCGGCAAACGACGTGGCGTCGGGCGTGAGGGCGGTGGGCTTCACGGTGCGGAGGTTGCAGGGCGCGCCAGTCTACCCACGCGGGCTAAAATGCCGGGTTCGGCCGCGGGATGCGCTTGTCTTTCGACGGCTCGAGCCGCACCTGCCGCCGTCCGCGATCGGTTCCCCGCGGACCCACCGCCACCGCACGCCCGCACCGCATGTTGCCCAAGCTTCTCACCTCGATATTCGGCAGCCGCAACGAGCGGTTGCTGAAGCAGTACCGCGCTGTCGTCCACAGGGTCAACGCGCTGGAGCCGGCGTTCGAATCTCTTGACGACGAGCAGCTGCGCGCCAAGACGGTCGAGTTCCGCGAGCGCGTCGCCAAGGGCGAGTCGCTCGACGACATCCTGCCCGAGGCGTTCGCGCTGGTCCGCGAGGGCAGCAAGCGGGCGCTGAAGATGCGCCACTTCGACGTGCAGCTGATCGGCGGCATGGTGCTGCACGCCGGCAAGATCGCCGAGATGCGCACCGGCGAGGGCAAGACGCTCATGGCGACGCTGCCGGTCTACCTCAACTCGCTCACCGGCAAGGGCGTGCACGTCGTCACCGTCAACGACTACCTGGCGCGGCGAGACGCCGAGTGGATGGGGCGCCTCTACACCTTCCTCGGCCTCGCGGTCGGCGTCAACCTGCCGCAGATGCAGCGCGAGCAGAAGCAGCAGGCGTACGCCGCCGACGTCACGTACGGCACCAACAACGAGTTCGGCTTCGACTACCTGCGCGACAACATGGTGCAGGACACTGCGGACCGCGTCGCGCGAGGTCTTTCGTACGCGATCGTCGACGAGGTCGACTCGATCCTCATCGACGAGGCGCGCACGCCGCTCATCATCAGCGGCCAGGCCGAGGACCACACGGAGATGTACGTCCGCATCAACGCGGTCGTGCCGGAACTGAAGAAGCAGATCGGCGAGCTCGACCTGCGCACCGGCGAGGGCGTGATCGACCCGGGCGACTTCACCGTCGACGAGAAGACGCACCAGGTCTTCCTCACCGAGGACGGGCACGAGAACGCCGAGAAGCTCCTCACCGACGCCGGCCTGCTGGTCGAGGGCGCGAGCCTGTACGACCCGTCGAACATCACGCTGATGCACCACGTCTACGCGGCGCTGCGTGCCAAGCACCTCTATCACCGCGACCAGCACTACGTCGTCCAGGCCGCGGAGGACGGCAAGCCCGAGGTCGTGATCGTCGACGAGTTCACCGGGCGGCTGATGACGGGGCGCCGCTGGAGCGACGGCTTGCACCAGGCTGTCGAGGCCAAGGAAGGCGTGCCGATCCAGAGCGAGAACCAGACGCTCGCCTCGATCACCTTCCAGAACTACTTTCGCATGTACGGCAAGCTCTCCGGCATGACCGGAACGGCCGACACCGAGGCCTACGAGTTCCAGGAGATCTACGGCCTCGAGACGGTCGTCATCCCGCCGAACCTGCCGACCATCCGCAAGGACGAACTCGACCTCGTCTACAAGACCAACCGCGAGAAGTTCGAAGCGGTCATCGAGGACATCCGCGACTGCCATACCCGTGGCCAGCCGGTGCTCGTCGGCACCACGTCGATCGAGAACTCGGAGCTGATTTCCGGCCTGCTCGACAAGGCCAAGCTGCCGCACCAGGTGCTCAACGCGAAGCAGCACACGCTCGAGGCCGGCATCGTCGCACAGGCCGGGCGTCCTGGCGTGATCACGATCGCCACCAACATGGCCGGGCGCGGCACCGACATCGTGCTCGGCGGCAACGTCGAGAACCAGGTCAAGCTGATCGAGGTCGACGAATCGGTCACTTCCGACGACAAGCTCGCCCGGGCCGCCCAACTCGCCGAGGAGTGGCAGAGCCTGCACGACTCGGTCAAGGGCCAGGGCGGGCTGCGCATCATCGCCACCGAGCGGCACGAATCGCGGCGCATCGACAACCAGTTGCGCGGCCGCTCGGGCCGTCAGGGCGACCCGGGCTCGTCGCGCTTCTACCTCTCGCTCGACGATTCGCTGATGCGCATCTTCGCCGGCGACCGCGTGCGCGCGATCATGGAGCGGCTGAAGATGCCCGACGGCGAGGCGATCGAAGCCGGCATCGTCACCCGCTCGATCGAAGGCGCGCAGCGCAAGGTCGAGGCGCGCAACTTCGACGTGCGCAAGCAATTGCTCGAGTACGACGACGTCGCCAACGACCAGCGCAAGGTCATCTACCAGCAGCGCAACGACATCCTCGAGGCAGCCGACCTGGCGGCGCAGATCGCCAGCCTTCGGGCGAGCGCGATGGCCGACGTCGTTCGTACCGACGTGCCTGCCGGCACGGTCGAGGAGCAGTGGAACATCGCGGGGCTCGAGAAGACGCTCGTCGACGAGTGGCAGCTCGAGGTGCCGCTGGCATCGCACGTCGAGCAGAGCGACGACATCACCGACGAGGGCCTGGTCGAGGTCGTGCAGAAGGCGGCCGACGCCGCGTTCCAGGACAAGGTCGATCGCGTCGGCATCGAGCAGTTCACGCCCTTCATGCGGATGATCCTGCTGCAGTCGATCGACCAGCACTGGCGCGAGCACCTCGCCGCGCTCGACTACCTGCGCCAGGGCATCCACCTGCGCGGCTACGCGCAGAAGAACCCGAAGCAGGAGTACAAGCGCGAGGCCTTCGAGCTGTTCTCGCAACTGCTCGACGCGGTGAAGATGGACGTCACGCGCACGCTGATGAACGTTCGCATCCAGTCCGAGGAAGAGGTGCAGCGGGCGGCGCTGGCGGCCGAGGAGCGGGCCGAGAGCTTCAGCAACGTGACCTACACGCACCCGAACGAGGACGGCAGCGTCTCGCGCGAACCGAGCTATGCGGAAGCGGCGGAGGCTGCGCTCGGCGCCGTGGCCGCCGGGATGACGGCGGCGACGCAGGTCGGCGCGGTGCCCAAGGTCGGCCGCAACGACCCCTGCCCCTGCGGCAGCGGGAAGAAGTACAAGCAATGCCACGGCAGGCTGGCGTGAGCGAACCAGCACGCGTCTCTGCGGTCCGCGGCGTGTCGATCGGCACCGCGATGGCCGGTGTCCGCAAGGCCGGCCGCCGCGACGTGACCGTCGTGCTGCTCGAGCCGGGAGCAGCCGTCGCCGGCGTGTTCACGCAGAACCGCTTCTGCGCGGCCCCGGTGCAGATCTGCCGCACGCACCTGCAGGGTAGCGGCGACGTGCGCGCGCTGCTCGTCAACACCGGCAACGCCAACGCCGGTACCGGTGAGGACGGCCTCGCCCGCGCACGCTCTACCTGCGTCGCCCTGGCATCGCAGCTCGGTTGCGCGCCCGAGCAGGTGCTGCCGTTCTCGACCGGCGTCATCATGGAGACGCTGCCGAACGACCGCATCGAGTCGGCGCTGCCGGCGGCCATCGCCGCGGCGACCGCCGATGGCTGGGCCCTCGCCGCCGAGGCCATCATGACCACCGACACCGTGCCCAAGCTGGCGTCGGCGTCGGCGACGGTGGATGGCAAGACGGTCGCGGTCACCGGCATCTCCAAGGGCGCCGGCATGATCCGGCCCAACATGGCGACGATGCTCGGCTTCGTGGCCACCGATGCGGCACTTGCGCCGGGCCTCGTCGACGCGCTCGTTCGCGAGGCCGCCGACGCCTCGTTCAACCGCATCACGATCGACGGCGACACGTCGACCAATGACTCGTTCGTGCTGATCGCCACCGGCAAGGCCGGCCACCCGCCGATCACCTCGCTCGACAGCGCCGAAGGTCGCATCGTCCGCGACGCCGTGATCGATGTCTCGCGGCAACTCGCCGAAGCGATCGTGCGCGACGGCGAGGGCGCGACCAAGTTCATCACCGTTCGCGTCGAGGGCGGCGCGACGCCCGAGGAATGCCGCAAGGTCGCCTACGCAATCTCGCATTCACCGCTCGTGAAGACGGCGTTCTTCGCGAGCGACCCGAACCTCGGCCGCATCCTGGCTGCGGTCGGCTACGCCGGCATCGACGACCTCGACCAGACGCGCATCGACCTGTTCCTCGACGACGTCCACGTCGTCGCCGGCGGCGGTCGCAGGCCCGAGTACCGGGAGGAAGACGGCCAGCGTGTGATGAAGCAGCCCGAGATCACGGTCCGCGTCGACCTGCACCGCGGCCCCTGCGCCGACCACGTGTGGACGTGCGACCTCTCCGAAGCGTACGTCCGCATCAACGCCGACTACCGCTCCTGAGGAGCACGAAGGCGCCGGCCGCGGCGAGCAGGTGCTTCAGCGTGTGGCCGCTGACGATGGAGCCGGTCGCATGCAGCACGTCCGCGTCGGCGCCTTCGAACGCCTTGGCCGCCGCGTAGAGCGCGATCACGGTCCACCATGCGTGCGCCGGCAAGGCGCCGCCAGGCGGGCGCGCCGGCTCGACGCGGAGCAGCAGGCCGAGCATCACCAGCAGCATCGGCATGAACTGCACGTAGAGGTAAGGCCGCAGGTCCCCGTGTCCGGCCTGTTCTCCAAACCACCACCACGCGACCGAGATCGCGCCGACGGTCGCGGCTGCGAAGACGGCGCGAGCGGAGCCGAACCGCGGATCGACCCGCTCGGCGAGGAAGGCGCAGCCAACGGCAGCGCAGGCGACGGCGATCGGCAGCCGGTCGAAGACGAGCGAGGCGTTGCCGGGCGCCCAGTGGTACGCGGCCGATCCGAATGCGGTGCACAGCACGGCCAGGGCGAACGTCCGCCACGCCGCGAAAGAAGGGCGCGACCGCGACATGCCGTCGGGCCGCCGCTCGTGCCGCATCCGCCACAGCGCCCAGCCGCCGACGATCGCGAACGGCACGTTGCTCAGCACGTTGGCGGCGTTCGGCATCCAGCCGAGCGAACGCGCGTCGGCGAATGCGTGGTAGTCGGGCCACTGGCCGATGCGGCCGACGGCGCCCAGCAGCAGCATCGAGCCGACGGCGGCAACGAGCAGCCAGGCGCGGCGATCCGGCGCGGGATGGGCGCTGCCGTCGGCGGCAGGAAGAACAGGTCGGCTCACGTGCGATCTCCTTCGATGCGATGCCGGACGATCGGCAGCGACTGGCATCGTCTGCGTGCTCCGGCCGGCTGGCAACGATTCGCGGCCGAGTCTCGCCAGGCGCATCTGTCGGGCCCGCCACGAGCGCCTGCCGGCGCCTGTGCGGCGTCGACAACGTGCGACACCCCCCTTCGCGACACTGGCGCGACTGCGCCTCGCGCTGCTAGCATTCGGGCGTTCGACGACCGCCACGCCATCATGAATCCGCGCCCCCGACACCACGCAGCACCGATCGCCCCCTCCGGCGTCGGCCATGCGTTCGTCGTCGTCGCTAGCGGACTTCGACCGCGCGTCGGCGATCGGGGCGCCCTCGGCGCCCGCAGCTAGCCCTCTCGGCCTTCGACGTCCACCCGACGTCCCGCTGAGGGATCAGCGGAAGGGACGACATCCATTTCCTTTTCGCTGCCCGGGCTCACCGAGCCCACCGGCCGCACCGCAAGACGGGGCGGCGCGAGACGAGGAAAGAAGGTGCAGCCATGGGATGGCTTGCCGCGACCGCGAGACCACTGCTCGGCTGGTGCCGCCCGCGCGCGCTGCCGGCCGACGATCTGCTGCGCAACGCGTCGTACCGGCGCCTGTGGACGTCGATCGTCATCAGCTCGATCGGCGGCCAGGTGACGATGCTGGCGCTGCCGCTCACCGCGGTGCTGCTGCTGCACGCCTCGCCGACGCAGATGGCGCTGCTGACGGCGATGGAGATCGCGCCGTTCGTCCTGCTCTCGCTTCCCACCGGCGTCTGGCTCGACCGGGTCCGCAAGCTGCCGATCTACATCGCCGGCGAGCTGACGATCGGCGTCGCGGTGGCGAGCGTGCCGCTGGCGTGGTGGGCGGGCTGGCTGACCATGCACTGGCTGTGGGTGACGGGGTTCGTCATCGGCTGCGTCTACACCGTCGCCGGCAGTGCCGCGCAGATCGTGCTGACGCAGGTCGTGCCGCGCGAGCGGCTGGTCGAGGCGCATGCACGCAACGCGCTGGCGAGCTCGGGTGCAGAGGTCGCAGGACCGGGACTGGCCGGTGCGTTGATCAAGGTCGTGGGCGCTCCGCTCGCGCTGCTGGTCGACGCCGCGATGGTCGTCGCATCGGCCGCGATCCTGCGCAACATCCGCATCCACGAGCCGCCGTGGCGTTCCAGGGGTGGTGTCTCTGCCGCGGCCGAGTTCTGGGCCGACCTGTGCGCCGGGGTGCGCTTCGTGGCGCGCCATCGCCTGCTAGTGACACTGGCGGCCGTCGTCGGTGGCTGGCAGGCCTGTCACCAGGCCGCGATCGTGGTGCAGATCCTGTTCGCGACGCGTGAGCTCGGGCTGTCGGAGCAGGCGATCGGCCTGAGCTACACGGGCATGGGCGTCGGCACGGTGGTCGCGAGCGTATTCGGCAACCGCATCAGCGCGCGCATCGGCCCCGGGCCCTGCCTCGTCCTCGGCATCGTCGTCTGCGGCTGCGGCTGGCTATTGCTCGCCGTCGTGCCGGCCAGGCCCTGGGGCGCTGCGGCGTTCGTCGCGATGCTGATGTTGTTCGCGGTCGGCGCGGTGCTGATGTTCATCAACTTCCTCGCCCTGCGCCAGGCCGTCACGCCCGTGCATCTGCTCGGCAGGATGACCAGCACGATGCGCTGGCTGATCCTGATCCCGGCCGGTCCCGGCGCGCTGCTCGGTGGCTGGCTCGGCGAGCACGTCGGCTTGCGCGCATCGCTCGCCTTCGCAGGCTGCGGTTCGCTCCTGCTCGGCGCCGTGGCGTGGCGGCTCGACGCGTTGCGCAGCGTGCGCAAGCTCCCGCAGGCCGACGAGGAAGCGGAGTGGATCGGCGCCGAGGCCACCGTGGGCCGCGAGCCGGCGACCCTCCCCGCTGCGACGCCATGACGATCGACCCGGTGCTCGTCGACGTGCCCGAGCGGATCCACACCGCGCGCCTGATCCTGCGCGCGCCGCGGCCTGGCGACGGAGCGGTGCTCAACGCCGGCGTTGTCGCCTCGATCGACGAACTCCGCCCGTGGATGCCATGGGCCGCCAACGCGCCGACGCTCGACGAGTCCGAAGCGCACGTTCGTCGACAGGCCGCGAAGTTCATGCTGCGCGAGGATCTCGTCTTCCTCGTGCTCGCGCGCCTGGCGGACCCGGGCGAAGGCGAACTCGTCGGCGCCATCGGCCTGCACCGCATCGACTGGGCGACTCGCCGCTTCGAGATCGGCTACTGGCGCCGCACCGGCCACCAAGGCCGCGGCCTCCTGACCGAGGCGGTGACGGCGCTGTCGCGGATGGCGTTCGACGCGCTCGCCGCGGGTCGTGTCGAGATCCGCATGGACGACGCCAACGAGCGCAGCTGGAAACTCGCCGAGCGCGCCGGCTTCACGCTCGAGGCGGTGCTGCGGTTCGATGCGCAAACGCCGCTGGGCGAACCGCGCAGCACCCGCGTCTATGCACGGGTTCGCGGCGCCGAAGAGCCGACGGGCTGACCGAGGAGCCGACGGGCTGCCCGCCGGGCGGCGGATCAGTCGAGCGCGTCGTCGGCGGGCGAGAAGCGGTCGACGGCGTCGGTGACGATGCCGTCGATGCCGATGCGGCCGAGGCGGTGGGCATCGGCCGGGTCGTTGACCGTGTAGACGAGCGCGCGCAGCCCGGCGTCGTGGATCCGGGCGACGGTGCCGACGTCGGCCAGTGCGTGGTTCGTGATGACGGCCGCGCAGCCGAGCGAGCGCGCTTCGTCGAACCAGCCGTCGCGCCAGGTGTCGAGCAGCAGCGCGCGCGGCAGTGCGGGGGCGGCCTGGCGCGCGGCATCGAGCGCGTCGGGCCGGAACGAGCTGAGCAGGGGTGGCGTGATGCGGCCCGACCAGAGCCTGGCTGCGGCGTCGGCGACGACGCCACCCGTCTCGCGCTCGCGGCCCGGCGAAGGCTTGATCTCGATGTCCAGGGCGTGGCCGTTGCGCAGGCAGAAGCGCGCGATCGCGTCGAGCGTCGGCAGCGGCTCGCCGGCATGGCCGCGCGAATGCCATGCACCGGCGTCGAGCCGGGACAGCGTGGCCCAGTCGAGCTCGCCGGCCGCGCCGTGCCCGGAGGTCGTGCGCTCGAGGGTCGCGTCATGCAGGAGGAACGGAACCCCGTCCTTCGACAGCTTGACGTCGCATTCGAAGGCGCGAAAGCCGTGCTGCGCCCCGAGTCGAAACGCCGCCAGCGTGTTCTCCGGCGCGAGCTTGCCGGCGCCGCGGTGAGCGATCCAGCGCGGGTAGGGCCAGGGCGCCTTCACCCGCGGGTCGCCTGCGTCACGCCTCGACGCGGCGGGTCGTCGTCGCGTCGAACCAGTGCAGGTGGTCGCGAGAGGCGTGGACACCGATCGTTTCGCCCACCGCCGGGTGTGCCATCGTCGCGTCGATTCGAATGGTGAACAGCGTCTCGCCGACGAGGCCGTAGACGAGCCGCTCGGCGCCGAGCATCTCGATCGCCTGCACGCGCATCGGCCAGGCGCCGGGCGCACTCGCGTCGGCGGCGATCTCGGCGTGCTCGGGCCTGACACCGAGGATGAGCTCGTTCGTTCCGGGCGGCGGCGAAGGCAGCGCCAGCTTGGTGCCGCCGACGACGAGCCCGTCGCCCTGCGGCGTGCCGGTCACGAGGTTCATCGGCGGCGAGCCGATGAAGCCGGCGACGAAGGTGGTCGCGGGGCGGTGATACACCTCGTCGGGCGTGCCGAACTGCTCCATGCGGCCGGCGTTCATCACGATCATCCGCTCGGCCAGCGTCATCGCCTCGACCTGGTCGTGGGTGACGAAGAGTGAGGTCACGTGCAGCTCGTTGTGCAGCTTCTGGATCTCGAGCCGCGTCTGCGCGCGCAGCTTCGCGTCGAGGTTGGAGAGCGGCTCGTCGAACAGGAAGACCGCCGGCTGACGGACGATCGCGCGGCCCATCGCCACGCGTTGCCGCTGACCGCCCGACAGCTCGCGCGGCTTTCTCGCGAGGTAAGGCGCGAGCTCGAGAATGCCAGCCGCCTTGTCGACGCGGGCCTTGATCTCGGCCTCCGGCACCTTGGCGATCTTCAGGCCGTAGGCCATGTTGTTGAAGACCGTCATGTGCGGGTAGAGCGCGTAGTTCTGGAACACCATCGCGATGTCGCGCGCGGAAGGTTCCAGGTTGTTGACGATGCGCCCGGCGATCGAGATCTCGCCGCCGGTGATCTCCTCGAGTCCCGCGACCATGCGCAGCAGCGTCGACTTGCCGCAGCCCGAGGGCCCGACGATGACGACGAACTCGCCTTCGCCGATCTCCGCGCTGACGCCATGGATGACCTGGTTCGCCTTCGGCCCGATGCCGTAGCGCTTGACGATGTTGCGAAGCGAGATGGCGCCCATTATTTTTCAGTGTCGACCAAGCCCTTGATGAACCATTTCTGCATCAGCATCACGATCAGCGCGGGCGGGATCATCGCCAGTATGGCGGTGGCCATCACGAGGTTCCACTGCTGCGCCGAATCGCCGCCGCTGATCATCCGCTTGATGCCGATCACCACCGGGTACATGTCCTCGCTCGTGGTCACCAGGAGCGGCCACAGGTACTGGTTCCAGCCGTAGATGAACTGGATCACGAAGAGCGCGGCGACCGAGGTCGCCGACAGCGGCACCAGGATGTCCTTGAAGAAGCGCATCGGTCCGGCGCCGTCGACCCGCGCGGCCTCGACGAGCTCGTCGGGAACGGTGAGGAAGAACTGGCGGAAGAGGAAGGTCGCGGTGGCCGACGCGATGAGCGGGATCGTCAGGCCCGCATAGGTGTTGAGCATGCCGAGGTCGGAGACGACCTTGTAGGTCGGAAAGATCCGCACCTCCACCGGCAGCATGAGCGTGACGAACACCGCCCAGAAGAAGAACATGCGGAACGGAAAGCGGAAGTAGACGATCGCGAACGCCGAGAGCAGCGAGATGGCGATCTTGCCGATGGCGATGACCAGCGCCGTCACGAGGCTCACCCACATCATGTGCCCTACCGGCGCGCCCGAGCCCGGGCCCTTCTCCGAGCCGGTCAGCGCGGCGGTGTAGTTGTGGATGAACTGGTCGCCGGGCAGCAGCGGCATGGGTGCCTGGACGATGGCCTCGGCGGTGTGGGTGGAGGCGACGAAGGTCAGGTAGACCGGGAAGGCGACGATCGCGACGCCGACGAGGAGGACGGCGTGTGTCAGAAAGGTGAGGAAGGGACGACGCTCGACCATGATCAGTAGTTGACTCGCTTCTCGACGAACCGGAACTGGATGACCGTCAGCGCGATCACGATCACCATCAGCACGACCGATTGCGCAGCCGATCCGCCGAGGTCGAGTGCCTTGAACCCGTCGTAGTAGACCTTGTAGACGAGGGTCGAGGTGTCCTGCCCCGGGCCGCCCTCGGTGGCGGCGTCGATGATGCCGAAGGTGTTGAAGAAGGCGTAGACGACGTTGATGACGAGCAGGAAGAAGGTCGTCGGCGAGAGCAGCGGGAAGATGATGGTCCAGAAGCGCCGCCACGGCCGGGCACCGTCGATCGCCGCCGCCTCGATCAGCGACTTCGGGATCGACTGCAGGCCGGCCAGGAAGAAGAGGAAGTTGTAGGAAATCTGGTTCCAGACGGCCGCCATGATGATCAGCAGCATCGCCTGGTCGCCGTCGAGCACATGGTTCCAGGTGATGCCCGCATGGCGCAGCGCGTACGAGATGACGCCGATGCTCGGCGCGAACATGAACAGCCAGATCACGCCGGCGACGGCCGGCGCTACCGCGTAGGGCCAGATGAGCAGCGTCTTGTAGCCGAGCGCGCCCTTGATGACCCGGTCGGCGAAGACCGCGAGCACGAGCGACAGCGTGATGCCGAGCACGGCCACGCTGATCGAGAAGACGGCCGTGGTCTTGAACGAGGCGAGGTAGCTCTCGTCGTTGAAAAGCCGCTCGAAGTTGGCGAAGCCGACCCACTCGGTGCTGATCCCGAAGGCGTCCTGCTGCTGGAACGACTGCAGGACGGCCTGCGCAGCCGGCCAGAAGAAGAACACGCCGATGACCACCAGTTGCGGTGCCAGCAGCACCCATGGCAGCCACGGCGAACGAAAGGTGACGCGTTTCTCAGCAGCCACAAAGACTCTTCATGTATAGCCCCTCCGCTCCTGGAGGGGAGGCCGGGAGGGGAGCAGCCCTGTCAGCCTTTGCGGCGCGCAGCGCCGCAAGAAGGGGGACGAGGAGAACGCCGGTCCCCTGTGGGCCATCTCGGCCTGGGTGATCACCATGGTCTTCTTCGCCCCCGTGGCGTGGATGGTGCTCACCTCGCTGCATATCGAGGCCGATGCGGCCTCGAACCCGCCCGCGGTCCTCGCACCGATCACCTTCGACAACTACAGCGCGATCTTCGACCGCGACGTCCTGCCCTACCTGTTGAACTCCCTGATCGCCAGCGGTCTCTCCACCCTCCTCGTGCTGCTGCTGGCGATCCCTGCGGCGTACGCCCTCTCGATCAAGCCGGTGGAGAAGTGGACGGACGTCATGTTCTTCTTCCTGTCCACCAAGTTCCTGCCGCCGATCGCCGCCCTGCTGCCGATCTACCTGATCGTGCAGAACGCCGGGATGCTCGACAACATCTTCACCCTGGTCATCCTCTACACCTCGATGAACCTGCCGATCGCGGTGTGGATGATGCGCTCGT
>JBBSUK010000016.1:0-38197 GCA_038234975.1 Burkholderiales bacterium | reverse complement strand
TGCACCTCGACGTCGGCTGGATGTCGCATCCGTTCCCGCTCAGCAGCTTTCGCATCGCCACGTCGGCGCAGATCGACACCATCCGCTCGCTCGGCGTGCCGCGCGTGCGCTGGAGCCCGGAACAGAGCGACGCCGCGCCGGCGAACGTCGCGCCGGAGGGCGGGGTCGGCGCAGGCGACGAGGGGGATGCGCCCGCGGCGGACCGGGCGGCCGACGCCGGCGACGACGCCGCCGCAGCGTCCGAACCGGCCCTGACGGCCGAGGCGGCGGCCCGGCTCGAGCATCGACGCCTGCTCGACGCGCAGGACGCGGCGCTGCGCCTGTGCGAGCGCCAGTACGCGGAAGCGGCGCGCGAGTGCCGGCAGACGATCGAGATGGTCGAGCAGCGCCCGCACGACGCGAGGGACCGCATCGAGGCGCTCAGCGCCACCCTCGTCGCCAAGATGCTCGACGCCGGCGAGGTCTGCGTCCGCATGCTCGTCGAGGGCGCGGCCGACCGGGCGTCGATGCACGCGATGAACGTCGGCATCGTGTCGCTGCTCATGGGCCGCGTGCTCGGCCTGCCGGAGGACGAACTGCGCGACCTCGGCTGCGGCGCGATGCTGCACGACATCGGCAAGCTCGACCTGCCGCTGCGCATGCGCTCGCGCGACGAGAGCTTCTCGCCGAGCGAGGTGCGGGTCTGGGAAGAACACGTCGAGCTCGGCATCGCGCAGGCCAGGCGCATGGGCCTCTCGGCCGGGGCGACGGCGGTGATCGCCCAGCACCACGAGCACGCCGACGCGACCGGCTTTCCGCAGCGCCTCGACGGCGACCGGATGTCGCTCGCCGGGCGCGTCTGTGCGCTCGTCAACGCCTACGACAACCTCTGCAACCCGCGCCTGCCGTCGGCGGCGCTGACGCCGCACGAGGCGCTGTCGATGCTGTTCGCGCAGGGTCGCTCGCGCTTCGACGCGCCGATGCTCGCGAGCTTCATCCGCATGATGGGCGTCTATCCGCCGGGCTCGACCGTGCAGCTGACCGACGATCGCTACGCCCAGGTCGTCTCCGTCAACGCGACCCGCCCGCTCAAGCCGAGCGTGGTCGTCGTCGACCTGCGCGCGCCGCGCGCCGAGACGCTCGTCGTCGACCTCGAGCGGGTGCCCGGCGTCGGCATCCGGCGCAGCCTGAAGCCGCAGCAGCTGCCGCCGCCGGCACTCGAATGGCTCGGGCCGATGCCGCGGACGTGCTACTTCTTCGAGCCTGCGCCTCCGGCCGGCATGCCGCCCGAGTCGCCATGACGCAGCGGGTGCCGGCGCCATGAACAACCCCCTCCCGGTCGACCGCTTCAGCGCCGCCGATGCGGTGCGGCGCACCTGGCCGCTGCTCATCGAGGCGATGATCGAGGCGGTGTGCCTGGTCGAGCCCGAGGGGCTGCGCATCGTCGCCGCCAACGCACAGGCCGGGCGCCTCCACGGTCAGGGGCCGGCGCAGTTGATCGGCCAGGACATGCGCGACCTCGCCGCGACGCCCGAGGATCACACCTTCTGGCGCGAGGTCGCCGAGGGGCGCTGGACCGGGCTGTGGTCGGAGTCGCTCGTGTCCGGGCCGGACGACCGGGCGATTCCCGTTGCCCGCCGGGTCAGCCGGGTCGAGCCGCAGCCGGGAACCGCGCTCTACGTCGTCGCCTGGCACGACCGCAGCGACGAACTGCTGGCACGGCGCGGCGCCGAGGCGCGCGAGGCGGCGCTGCGGTCGACGCTGGAGTCGATCGGCGACGGCGTGCTCGTCGTCGATCTCGCTGGCCACATCGGCCACTTCAACCGCAGCTTCGCCGCCCTGTGGCAGCTGCCGGGCGAGGTGGTCGTGATGCGCGCCGACGACGAGGTGTGGGAGTGGATGCGCTCGCTCGTGTCCGACCCGCGCGGCTACAGCGAACGGCTGGCGGCGATCGAGGCGGATCCGCAGCGCCAGGCCGTCGACCGGATCGCGTTGCGCGACGGTCGGACGATCGAGCGCTGCAGCAGCCCGCAGACGAGCCGCGGCAGGCCGATCGGCCGCGTCCACACGTTTCGCGCCATCGATCCCTGACCGCCTTGGGCGGTCAATGGCGCCGCGGTCGCTGGCGCCCGGTCAGGCTACGTAAACTCGGGGTCCGCCCAGCAGCCTGTCAGAGACCGCACCATGTCCGCGCTCGCCGGAGTCCTGGAACAACGCATCGCCCGGATCACGCCGTCGCTGGCGGTCACGCTGCCCGGCGGCCAGCGCGTCGGTGCCGCAGACGCCGCCGTGACGCTGCGGCTCAACGAGCTGTCGCCGCTGTCGCACATCGCCACCGGGCAGATCGGCAAGGTCGGCCAGGACTACGTCGAGGGGCGCCTCGAGATCGACGGCAGCATGCGCTCGCTGATGGAAATCGCCGCGGCGATGCTCGGCAGCGACCCGACCGAGGTGAGCGGGCCGGTGCGGGGGCCGCTCGCCTGGATCGACCGCTGGAAGCGGATGGTGCGCTCGCGCGAGCGGCACAGCCCCGAGAGCGATTCGCTGCAGATCCAGTTCCACTACGACGTCTCCGACGACTTCTACGCCCTCTGGCTCGACCCGCGACGCGTCTACTCCTGCGCCTACTTCAGCGAGCCGAGGATGTCGCTCGCCGAGGCGCAGGAAGCCAAGCTCGACCACATCTGCCGAAAGCTCATGCTGCGCGAGGGCGAGCGTTTCCTCGACATCGGCGGCGGCTGGGGCGGCCTGCTCCTGTGGGCGGCCGAGCAGTACGGCGTTCGTGCCCACGGCATCACCCTGAGCCGCAACCAGCACGCGCATGTGAACCGGCTGATCGTCGAGCGCGGCCTGCAGGGGCGGGTGTCGATGCAGCTCGTCGACTACCGCAGCGTCGACGAGGGCGAGCCGTTCGACAAGATCGCCTCGGTCGGCATGTTCGAGCACGTCGGCCGGGCACAGCTGCCGGGGTACTTCGCGAAGATCAAGCGGCTGCTCGCGCCGGGAGGCCTGTTCCTCAACCACGGCATCACCGCCGGCGGCACGCGCAACGACTCGCTCGGCGCGGGCCTGGGCGAGTTCACCGAGCGCTACATCTTCCCCGGCGGCGAGCTCGAGCACGTGTCGCACGTGATCGAAGCGACCGCCGAGTCCGGTCTCGAGCCGGTCGACGTCGAGAACCTGCGCCCGCACTACGCGAAGACACTCTGGACCTGGAGCGACAACCTCGAGGCGCAACTCGTGGCGGCCCGCGCGCTCACCTCCGAGCAGGTGCTGCGGGCCTACCGGCTCTACCTCGCCGGCAGCGCGCTGGCGTTCGAGCGCGCCTGGCTCTCCTTGCACCAGATGCTGTGCGCCAAGCGGACCGGCGACGCCTCGAGCGGGCCGATGCGCGGCGCACAATCGGCGTTCCCGTTCAACCGCGGCTACATGTACTCCGGCCGCGACTGACACATCCAGGAACTAACGCTCGCCGCCGATGCACTACCGCTTCAAGTCGAAGGCCGATGCCGACCTGCTCATGATGCAGCCGATCGCCGAGCAGTTGCTGGCGATCGTCGGCCGCGAGCCGGCGCCGCAGGGGATCATCGAATCGTCGGCGTTGCCGGGCGCGATCACGGCGCTCGAGGATGCGATCGCCGACGAACGGGCGGCGCAGAAGCGAAGCGGCGGCGACCGCGTCGCCGACGACAGCGCGGAAGACCGCGCCGACCGGATCGGCCTGTCGCGGCGCGCCTGGCCGCTGCTCGAGATGATGAAGCGCGCGGTCGCCGAGAAGGCCGACATCGTGTGGGGCGTGTGAGTCCGCCGAGGCCATGAAGCTCTGGAGCGACAGCTGGGTCAACGGTGAGCGGATCCCGGCGCGCTTTGCAGCCGGCAAGCTCGCCGAGTCGGGCGATGGCGCGGCGCTCGGCGACGATGTCAGCCCGCATTTCGCCTGGAGCGACCTGCCGCCGCCGACGAAGTCGCTCGCCCTCATCTGCCACGACTTCGACGTGCCGAGCCGCGGCGACGACGTGAACCAGCCGGGCCGCGAGGTGCCGGCCGAGCTGTCGCGGGTCGACTTCTTCCACTGGGTCCTGGCCGACCTGCCGGCGGCGGCCGACGGCATCTCCGAGGGGCTGTTCAGCAGCGGCTTCGTCGCCAGGGGAAAGCCGGGGCCGACGATCGACGTGCCGGGGTTCCACGCCGCGCGCCACGGCCTCAACGACTACACCGACTGGTTCGCCGGCGACCCGGCGATGGCTGGCGACTACTACGGCTACGACGGTCCCTTTCCGCCGTGGAACGACTCGCTGGTGCACCACTACGTGTTCACGCTCTACGCGCTCGACGTGGCGCGAGCGCCGGTCGAGGGGCGCTTCCGCGGCGCCGACCTGCGCCGTGCGATCCACCCGCACGTGCTCGCCGAGGCGACGCACTCGGGCACCTACACGCTCAACCGCCGGCTGGCGTGACATCTGTCGGCCCGGCGAGCGCCCTGGGCGCGTCCACGAGGCTGGTGGCGATCCGGCATGGCGAGACGACGTGGAACGCGGCCACCCGCATGCAGGGCCAGCTCGACACGCCGCTGTCGGCGCGCGGCCGGTGGCAGGCGCGCCAGCTCGGCGAGGCCCTCGACGACGAAGGGATAGACGCGATCGTCGCCAGCGACTTGCAGCGCGCCCGTGACACCGCGGCCCCGCTCGCCGCGCGTCTCGGCCTCCCGGTCACGACCGACGCCGGCCTTCGCGAGCGCACGTTCGGCGTCTTCGAAGGTTCGACCTATGCCGAGATCGACACCCGCTGGCCCGAGCTGGCGGTGCGCTGGCGGCGGCACGAGCCGGCGTTCGGACCGCCCGGGGGCGAGACGATGATCGATTTCGATGCGCGGGCGATGGCCGCGCTCGGCCGCGTCGCCGAGGCGCACGCCGGCCGCACCGTCGCCGTCGTCACGCACGGGGGCGTGCTCGACTGCCTCTATCGCGCCGCGGCGCGCGTCGGCCTCGAGGCGTCGCGCACCTGGGAGCTCGGCAACGCATCGATCAACCGCGTGCTCTGGACGGGCGACGGCTTCAGCCTCGTCGGCTGGAGCGACATCGCCCATCTCTCGGGCGAGCCCGTCCTCGACGACGCGGCCGACGGCGAGGTCGCCGCGCTCGATGCGCCGTGAAGGCCGCGCCGTGATCGACAGCCTGCCGGCCCGCGTCGGCGATGCAGTGACCGCGATCGACACGCCGGCGCTGGTCGTCGACCTCGATGCGATGGACGCCAACCTCGCGGCGATGGCCGCGTTCGCCCATGGCCACGGCGTGCGCCTGCGGCCGCACGCGAAGATGCACAAGTGCGCCGCGATCGCCAGGCTGCAGATCGCGGCCGGCGCGGTCGGCGTCTGCGTGCAGAAGACCGGCGAAGCCGAAGCGCTCGCCGACGCCGGCGTCGACGACATCCTGATCACCAACGAGGTGATCGGCGCGTCGAAGCTGGCGCGCGTGGCAGCGCTCGCGGCTCGGGTGCGTCTGGGCATCTGCGTCGACGCCGCGGCCGGCGTCGACGCGCTGGCGACGGCGATGCGCGGTGTCGCGACGGCCGCGATCGACGTCTACGTCGAAGTCGACATCGGCCAGGGCCGCTGCGGCGTGCCGCCTGCTGCGGCCGGCTCGCTCGCGCATCGGGTCGTCGCGCACGGGTCGCCGGCCGGCGCGGACGCGAGCGGACTGCGCTTCGCCGGCTTGCAGGCCTATCACGGCGGCGCACAGCACCTGCGCGGCGTCGCCGAGCGCGAGGCGATGTCGCGCCATGCGGCGTCGCTGGCGCGGGCGGCGGTCGCCAGCGTCACGGCGGCTGGCATCGCCTGTCCGCTCGTCACCGGTGCCGGCACGGGTACCTTCGCGTTCGACGCCGCGGCTGGCGTCTGGGGCGAGCTGCAGGCCGGCAGCTACCTGTTCATGGACCGCGACTACGCCGACAACGCCTGGCCAGAGTCGGGCTCGCCCCGTTTCGCGCAGGCGCTGTTCGTCAAGTCGCGGGTCATGAGCCGCGGCCTGTCGCACGCCGTCGTCGACGCCGGACACAAGGCGCACGCCGTCGACTCGGGGCCGCCGCGCGTCCACGGCCTTGCGGTCGACGTCGGTGCCTGCAGCGACGAGCACACGACCTTGCGGCCGCGGCCTGGCGGCAGGGCCGACGACCTGCCCGCGCTCGGCGAGGCGATCTGGCTGGTCCCGGGCCACTGCGACCCGACGGTCAACCTGCACGACGTGTTCGTCGGCGTTCGCGGCGGCCTGAGCGCCGGCATCGTCGAGTCGGTCTGGCCGGTCGATGCGCGCGGCCGCATGACCTGAGCCGCCGTCGACCGACGCGATCGCGAGGAGCAAGCTTGACCGGTCCGCAGATCATCGTCCTCGCGACCCCGCTCTTCCTGCTGCTGATCGGCCTCGAGCTCGTCGTCGGCCTGGCGCGCGGCCGCAACGGCTACCGGCTCGGCGACGCGCTGTCGAGCATTGGCCTGGGCGTCATGAGCCAGATCGTCGGCGTCTTCACCGCGGCGCTCACGCTCGGCCTCTACGTCGCCGCCAGCGCGGTCGCGCCGTGGCGGCTGCCGGCCGACTCGATCTGGACCTGGCTGGGCGCGCTGCTCGCCTACGACTTCCTCTACTACTGGCATCACCGCGCCGGGCATCGCGTCGCCGTGCTGTGGGCGGCGCACGCCGTGCACCACCAGAGCGAGGACTACAACCTGTCGACGGCGCTGCGCCAGACCTCGAGCGGCTTCCTGCTCGGCTGGATCTTCTACCTGCCGATGGCGCTCGCCGGCGTGCCGCCGCTGGTGTTCGGCGTCGTCGCGCTGGTCGACCTGCTCTACCAGTTCTGGGTCCACACCGAGCAGATCGGCCGGCTTGGCTGGTTCGACCGCTGGTTCTGCGCGCCGAGCAACCACCGTGTCCACCACGCCGTCAACGACGAGTACCTCGACAAGAACTTCGGCGGCATCCTGATCGTCTGGGACCGGATCTTCGGCACCTACGCAGAAGAGGATCCGCGCACGCGCTGCGTCTACGGCACGCGCGCGCCGCTGGCGAGCTGGAACCCGGTCGCCGCCAACCTGCAGGTCTACGCGGCGCTGTTGCGCGATGCGCGGCACCTGCCGCGCTGGCGCGACCGGCTGGCGCTGTGGTGGAGGCCGCCCGGCTGGTGGCCGCAGGGCGTCGCACCGCCGCCGCATCGCAAGCCGTTCGCGATCGGTGCCGTGCGTCGCTTCGACCCGCTGCCGACGCGGCCCCGCTCGCTGCTTGCCGGCGCCGGCTTCGTCGCCCTGCTCGGCGCGGCCACGCTCGTCCTCTGGCATGCCCACGAATGGCCGCGGCACGGCCTCGTCGCTGCGGCTGCGGCGATTGCAGCGGGGCTTTGCGCCGTCGCCGTGCTGCTCGAGTCGGGCGCCCGGGCCGCTCACAGCAGCCCGTCGCCGAAGATGTGCACCAGCATCCGCAGGGCGAGCGCCGGCCGCGTCGCTCCGTCCGGTTCGACCTCGACCGCAGGCAGGTCGCCGCCGCGCGACCAGACGAGCGCATCGTTGCGCAAGGCGAGGCGGTAGCTCTCCGCTTGCGCGCGCTGACGAAGGGACGCTTCGAGGCGCGCCGCGAGCGTCCGGCTTCGGATCACGAGCCCGGCTTCGGTGTTGAGCACGGCCGAGCGCGGGTCCATGTTCATCGAGCCGATGAACGCGGTTTCACCGTCGACCACTGCCACCTTGGCGTGCAGCCGACCCGTCGACACGCTGCTGCTGCTGCCGCCGCCGATCGGCCCTGCCGGCGCCGTCGACGCCGCGCCGCCGAACAGCTCGCGCAACTCGACGCCGGCCCGGATCAGCGCGACCCGGCGACGGGCGTAGCCGTAGTGGACCAGCGGCTCGTCGGTGGACGCTCCCGAGTTGGTGAGCAGCGACACCGCGACGTCGCGCTTGCGCAGGGCGTCGAGCAGGAGCAGTGTCGATTCGGAGGGGATGATGTAGGGCGACGACGCGACCACGCGCGACCTGGCTCCCGCGAGCAGCCGCTCATAGGCATGCGCCACCACGGCGCAGGCGGCGTCGCCCGCGGCCTTGCCGGGTTCGTCGGCGACGACGGTGGCATCGCCGGGCTCGAGCGCCAGGGCGCCGCGCGCCAGGGCCTCCTGCAACGCACCGGAGGCGCCGGCAACGGGCGGTGCGATCGGCGCCGGCGCACGGGCGGCTGCGATGCGGGTCGCGGCGGGAGCGAGGCTTTCGACCGGATAGGCCGCGGCAGCATTCCAGTAGCGGTCGAACACCGCTGCCAGCTCGCCGACGACCGGGCCCGCGGCGAGGACGTCCAGGTCGATGAAGTTCGCGCCTGCGCTGCGATCGAAGTAGGCGTCGGCAATGTTGCGGCCGCCGGTGACGGCGAACGCACTGTCGACCGTCAGCAGCTTGTTGTGCATGCGCCGGTTGATGCGCGGCCACGCCGAAATCGAGAAAGCGAATCGCTGCACCATCCTGCCGCTGCGTGCCGGCAGCGGGTTGAAGAGGCGGACCTCGATGCCGGGACGCGTCGCCAGGGCGGCCCAGCGACGGTCCTGCCCGGTCGCGTGGAGGTCGTCGACGAGCAGGCGGACGCGAACCCCGCGAGCGGCCGCCCGCTCGAGCTCGGCGACGAACTCGCTGCCGCTGCGGTCGTCGGCGATGAGGTAGTACTGGGCGTCGACCGACCGCTCGGCACGGCGCACGAGCTCGATGCGCGCGTCGAACGCCTGCGGGCCGTCGGGCAGGAGCAGGAAGCCGGACCGCTCGGCCGGCTCGCCGGCAGGCAGCGACGCACGGGCCACGCGCTGCAAGGCGGTGCTGCCGTCGTCGACGACCGCTGCCGACGGCACGCGGACGACCTGCGCCGGTAGCGATGCGCAGCTGGCGAGCGCGGCGAGCAGCAGCGCCGGCGCGACGCGGGCGATCCTGGCGAACATGCCGGCCTCAGTCCGCGAGGACGCGGCCGACGTAGGCGAGGTAGCCCGCCGCCAGACCGGCGAAGCACAGGGTGGCGCTCGCCAGTGCGGCGGCGAAGGAGCGAGTTCTTGCGGGTTTCATGGCGATTCCTTTCGTGGCCGCGTCGTCCGTCGTAGCGGCACTGCAGTCTCGAAGGCCGGCCGCCGCGAGCCGAGGTCGCAAGACGCACCTGGCGGGTGACTGACGTCACAGCGTCGGCAGGGCGTCGATAATTGCGGTCTCGTCTTGCAGTACGCAGGTGGCGAGGCGGAGCGGACGTGGGCGTGCGCCCATTCGAGGTAACGACATGAGCGAGGACCGACTGCCCGCTGATCTGCTCGACGCGCTCTCTTCCGTCGGCACGACGCGTCCGTTTCGCGCCAACGCCGTGCTCATCCACGAGGGCGACCCGGGCGGCGCGCTCTACGTCGTGCTGACCGGGCGGTTGCGCGCCTATGCGAGCGCCGAGGACGGCCGCGAAGTCGTGCTCACCGAATACGGGCCGGGCGAATGCGTCGGCGAGCTCTCGCTGGACGGCAAGCCGCGCTCGGCGTCGGTGCGCACGCTCGAGGCGGCCACCTGTCGGGTCATCCAGCCGCCCGAGATCCGCGCCTTCATCGCCGTCCACCCCGACTTCGCGCTGCATCTGATGGGCAAGCTGAACCGGATGGTGCGTCGGATGACCGAGCAGGTGAAGAGCCTGGCCCTGCAGGACGTGTATGGCCGTCTCGTGCGGGTGCTGATGGAGCTGTCGGTGCCGACGGCCGGCGACGAGCGTGTGTGCTCCATCAAGCTGACGCAGCAGGACATCGCCGAGCGGATCGGCTCGTCGCGCGAGATGGTCAACCGGGTCCTGAAGGACCTCACCACGGGCGATTGGGTGTCGGTGCGAGATGGGCGCTACGTCATTCACCGCAAGCTGCCGCCGGGGCGCTGAGCGCCGCTGGGTCCGTTCCGGGCAAACCCGGGGAGGACTATCCCGAAATGCACGCGCCAGGGTCGCCGAACGAGCGCCAGTTGCCTAGACTTGCGTCCGCCCCGCTGAAGGCAGTTCAGCCCCTCGAACGCTCAAGCCCGTCTCCATTCCCGTGTACAGCCCCGTTTCCAGCCGGCCCGCGATCGACCCCGCGGCGCTCGTCGCGCCGGTGCGCGAGCCGCCCCTCGTGCCGGCGGTGAGCAAGGCCATCGCGGTGCTCGAACGCCTCGCCGACGGACGCCGGCCGATGTCGCTGGCCAAGCTCGCGGCCGACCTGTCGCTGCCCAAGAGCAGCGTGCACGGGCTGTGCAGCACGCTGGTGTCGTTCGGCTATCTGCGGCGGGAGAGCGACGGTGCCTTTCGAATCGGCCCCGGCGTGATGAACCTCGCCGCGGCGTTCGTGTCGGGCACCGACGTCGCGCGCGAGTTCGCGGCGATGGGCCCGCCGCCGGGCAAGGCCGCCGACGAGACGCTGGTGCTCTCCGTGCTGTCGGGTGGCGACGCGCTCTACGTGGCAGTGCGCAACAGCGTGCGCCCGCTCGGCCTGGCCTTCCACGTCGGCCAGCGGCTGCCGGCCTACCTCTCGGGCAGCGGCAAGGCGATGCTCGCCTTTCTCGAGCCGGCCGAGGTCGACGAGCGGCTGGCCGGAGGCATCGAGTTGCGGCTGACGCAGAAGGGGCCGCGCACCCTGGCGGCGCTGCACAAGGAGCTCGTGCTGACGCGCCGCCGCGGCTGGAGCGTCGACGACGGCGCCGTGCGCGCCGGCGTGCACTCGTTCGGCGCGCCGGTGTTCGGCGGCGCCGGCGAGGTCACCGCGGCCGTGTCGGTCTGCATCAACGCCGCACAGGTCGGGACCGGCGGCGGTGCCGCCTTTCGCGACGCTGCCGTCGCCACCGCGCGCGAGCTGACCGCGCGCATCGGCGGCAAGGCGCCGGCGACACGCTCGGCAGGGGGTCGCGCGTGAGCAAGGGCGCACCGGCCGCGGCGGGCGACATCATCCTCGAGACGCGGCAGCTGACCAAGGAGTTCAAGGGCTTCGTCGCCGTCGACCACGTCGACCTGAAGGTGCGCCGCGGCACGATCCACGCGTTGATCGGGCCCAACGGCGCCGGCAAGACGACGTGCTTCAACCTGCTGACGAAATTCCTCGTTCCGACCTCCGGTCAGATCGTCTTCGACGGCCAGGACATCACCGGCGCCAAGCCGGCGGCGATCGCCCGGCGCGGCGTCGTGCGCTCGTTCCAGATCTCGGCCGTGTTCGCGCACCTCTCGGTGCTCGAGAACGTTCGCGTCGCGCTGCAGAGAAAGCTCGGCACGTCGTTCCGCTTCTGGAGCTCGGAGCGCTCGCTGTCGGTGCTCGACGACGAGGCACACGAGCTGCTGCGCGCCGTCGACCTCGACGACTACGCGGCGCTGCCGGCCGTCGAGCTCAGCTACGGCAGGAAGCGGGCGCTGGAGATCGCGACGACGCTGGCGATGAAGCCGCGCCTCATGCTGCTCGACGAGCCGACGCAGGGCATGGGCCTGGAGGACGTCGAGCGCATCAAGACGCTGATCCGCAAGGTCGCTGCGAGCCGCACGGTGCTGATGGTCGAGCACAACATGAGCGTCGTCGCCTCGCTCGCGGACACGATCACCGTGCTCGCCCGCGGCGCCACGCTAGCGGAGGGCCCCTACGACGAGGTGGCGAAGGATCCGGCGGTGATCGAGGCGTACATGGGCAGCTCCAGCCACGAGCTCGCCGGGGTGCATTGATGGCGACCCCGTTCCTCGACGTCAAGGGCCTGCAGGGCTGGTACGGCGAGTCGCACGTGCTGCACGGCGTCGACTTCCACGTCGACGAAGGCGAGGTCGTGACCCTGCTCGGCCGCAACGGCGCCGGCCGCACGAGCACGCTGCGCGCCGTGCTGGGCTTGATCGGCACGCGCACCGGTTCGATCCGCGTCAAGGGGCAGGAGACGATCGGCCTGGCGACGCACCGCATCGCCCGGCTCGGCATCGGCTACTGCCCCGAGGAGCGCGGCATCTTCTCGTCGCTCTCGGCCGAGGAGAACCTGATGCTGCCGCCGTCGCTGGGCGCCGGCGGGATGGGCCTCGAACAGATCTACGCGATGTTCCCCAACCTCGCCGAACGCCGCTCGAGCCAGGGCACGCGTCTGTCGGGCGGCGAGCAGCAGATGCTCGCCGTGGCGCGCATCCTGCGCACCGGCGCGCGGCTGCTGCTGCTCGACGAGATCTCCGAGGGCCTCGCGCCGGTCATCGTCGAGAAGCTCGGCGAGGTCGTCAAGACGCTGCGCGGGCAGGGATACACGATCGTCATGGTCGAGCAGAATTTCCGCTTCGCCGCGCCGCTGGCCGACCGCTTCCTCGTCATGGAGCACGGCCAGGTCATCGAGCAGTTCACGCAGGCCGAACTGCCGTCGAGCATGGATCGGCTGCGCGAGTACCTCGGCGTCTGAAGGGGCGCCACCTTTTTCACCCACCAGGAGACTTTCGATCATGTTCAAGCTCAAGCCCATCGCCGCCGCGTGCGCCGTCGCCACCTCGTTCGCGCTCGCCCCTGCTGCCCAGGCGCAGATCTCGGGTGACGTGATCCGCATCGGCTTCATCACCGACATGTCGGGCATCTACGCCGACATCGACGGTCCGGCCGGCGCCGAGATGATCAAGCAAGCCGCCGCCGACATGGGCGGTGCGATCGCCGGAAAGAAGATCGAAGTGCTCGTCGCCGACCACCAGAACAAGCCGGACATCGCCGCTGCCAAGGCCCGCGAGTGGTTCGACACCCAGGGCTTGGACATGCTCGTCGGCGGCACCAACTCGGGCACCGCGTTGGCGATGGCCAAGGTCGCGGCCGAGAAGAAGAAGCCCTTCCTCGCGGTCGGCCCCGGCAGCTCGGCGTTGACCAATGCCCAGTGCTCGCCCTACACCGTTCACTACGCCTACGACACGACGGCACTGGCCAAGGGCACCGCGCCGGCGGTGGTCAAGCAGGGCGGCAAGAGCTGGTTCTTCCTGACCGCCGACTACGCCTTCGGTACCGCGCTGCAGGCCGACGCGACCAAGGTGGTGACGGACGCCGGCGGCACCGTTGCAGGCTCGGTTCGCGCGCCGCTCGGAACGAGCGACTTCTCGTCGTTCCTGTTGCAGGCCCAGGCGAGCAAGGCGCAGATCCTGGCGCTCGCCAACGCCGGCGGCGACACGATCAATTCCATCAAGGCCGCCAACGAGTTCGGCATCACCAAGACCATGAAGCTGGCGGGCCTGCTGATGTTCATCAACGACATCCACTCGCTCGGGCTGAAGCCGACCCAGGGCCTGTACCTGACCGACAGCTGGTACTGGAACCAGACGCCGGAGTCGCGCACCTGGGCCAAGCGGTTCTTCGAGAAGTTCAAGCGGATGCCGTCGTCGCTCCAGGCAGCCGACTACTCGGTGACGCAGTACTACCTCAACGCCGTCAAGGCCATCAACAGCGACGACGGCACGAAAGTGATGGACCAACTGCGCAAGACCAGGGTGAACGACATGTACACCAAGAACGCCTACCTGCGGCCCGACGGCCGGATGGTCCACGACATGTACCTGATGCAGGTGAAGACGCCCGAATCGTCGACCGTGCCGTGGGACTACTTCAACATCGTCGCGACGACCAAGGGCGAGGACGCCTTCACGTCGAAGGCCGACTCGACGTGCGCGGCCTGGAAGTGACTCGGGCCTGAGGCGAAACGAGGCGAGCGGGCGCGGCGATGGACGTCTTCGGCATTCCCATCCAGGCCTTCATGGGCCAGCTCCTGCTCGGCCTCGTCAACGGCTCGTTCTACGCGCTGCTCAGCCTCGGCCTGGCGGTCATCTTCGGACTGCTGGGCATCGTCAACTTCGCGCACGGCGCGCTGTACATGATCGGCGCCTACGTCGCCTTCATCATCCTCCACCGTTTCGGCATCAACTTCTGGTTCGCGCTGGTCGTCGCACCGGTCGTCGTCGGCGCGCTCGGCGTGGTCGTCGAGCAGACGATGCTCAAGCGGCTCTACCGCGTCGACCCGATCTACGGCCTGCTGCTCACGTTCGGCCTCGCACTCATCGCCGAGGGCGTGTTCCGGCACTACTTCGGCGTGTCGGGCGAGTCGTATCCGGTGCCCGACGCATTGCAGGGCGCGACCAACCTCGGCTTCATGATCCTGCCGAACTACCGTGCCTTCGTCGTCTTCGCCTCGCTCGTCGTCTGCCTGGGCACGTGGTACGTCATCGAGCGCACGCGCCTGGGCGCCACGCTGCGCGCCGGCACCGAGAATCCGGCGCTGGTTCAGGCGTTCGGCATCAACGTCCCGCGCATGGTGATGCTGACCTATGCCGGCGGCGCCGGGCTCGCGGCGCTCGCGGGCGTGCTCGCGGCGCCGGTGATCCAGGTCACACCGCTGATGGGCTCGAACCTGATCATCGTCGTCTTCGCCGTCGTCGTGATCGGCGGCATGGGCTCGATCCTCGGCTCGATCCTCACCGGCCTCGGCCTGGGCATCGTCGAGGGGTTGACCAAGGTGTTCTACCCGGAGGCATCGAACATCGTGGTGTTCGTGATCATGGCGATCGTGCTCGTCATCCGTCCAGCTGGCCTGTTCGGGAGGGAAGCGTGACCGCCGCCGGGCTGCAGACGGCTCGCCTCGCGCGGGTCGGCATCTGGGCCGGATTCGCGCTGCTGGTGGCGGCGCCGTTCATCGGCCTCTATCCGGTCTTCATGATGACGGCGCTGTGCTACGCGATCTTCGCCTGCGCCTTCAACCTGCTGCTCGGCTTCACCGGCCTCCTGTCGTTCGGCCACGCCGCGTTCCTCGGCGCTGCTGCCTACGCGTGCGGCTGGCTGGTGCGCTCGGCCGGCTGGCCGCCCGAGCTCGGCGTGATCGCAGGAACGCTGTTCGCGGGCTTGCTCGGCCTGCTCGTCGGCCTGATCGCGATCCGTCGCCAGGGCATCTACTTCGCGATGGTCACGCTCGCGATGGCGCAGATGGTGTATTTCGTCTGGCTGCAGGCGCCGTTCACCGGCGGCGAGGACGGCATGCAGGGCGTTCCCCGCGGCCATCTCTTCGGCTTCATCTCGCTGCGCAACCCCCTGGCGATGTATTACACGGTGCTGGCGGTGTTCGTCGCCGCGTTCGCGTTCATCGTCCGCGTCGTCCATTCGCCGTTCGGGCAGGTGCTCAAGGCGATCCGGGAGAACGAGCCGCGCGCCGTTTCGCTCGGCTACGACGTCGACCGCTACAAGCTGCTCGCGTTCGTCCTCTCGGCCGCGCTCGCCGGGCTCGGCGGCGCGCTCAAGTCGCTGGTGCTCGGCTTCGCGACCCTCTCCGACGCCACCTGGCAGCTCTCCGGCGAGGTCGTGCTGATGACCCTGCTCGGCGGCATGGGCACCTTCGCCGGTCCCGTGATCGGCGCCTTTCTCATCATCGGACTGCAGTTCTACCTGTCCGACCGCGCCGGGTCCTGGGTGGGCGTGATCATCGGCGCGATCTTCGTCCTCTGCGTCATCGCGTTCCGAAAGGGCCTCGTCGGCGAGTTACGGGCCTGGCTCGACCGGCGTGCAGGCCGCTGAAGCGGTACGCCCTCCTCTAAACTCGGGCGCATCCACACGCCAGTAGCGGCCGCGACGGCCCCGACCCGACATGAGCGACCCGATCACAAAGAGCGAACTCGACGAGCAGGCGACGCTCGGCGCGCTGAAGCCCGTCGACCACGCCATCCTCGCCTTTGCCGACAGCGACACCGCGGCCAAGGCGAAGCAGGCGCTGCTCGACGCGAGCTTCGCACCTGCTTCCATCCTCGCCTACACGTCGCGCGAGCTGTTCCCCAACCTCGACGAGATGATGCGCAATGCGAGCGGCGCCGCAGGCTTCGGCTACGAGGTCGTGCTGATGCGGCGCTACATGAGCCTCGCAGTGGAAGAGGGCGTGAGCTGGCTGATCGTGCATGCGCCGAAGGAAGAGCAGACGGCGAAGGTCCAGGAGATCGCGAAGCGGCTCGGCGCCAGGTCGGCCGTGCGCTACGGCCTGCTGATGCACGAGGACCTGGTCTAGACGCTCACGCGCCTTCGCCGAACAGCCCGCCGGCGCTCGACGGCGGCGCCACGCCGAGGTGCCGATATGCCGCCAGCGTCGCCATGCGCCCGCGCGGCGTGCGCTGCAGGAAGCCCTGCTGGATGAGGAAGGGTTCGATCACGTCCTCGATCGTGTCGCGCTCCTCGCCGATCGCGGCGGCCACGTTGTCGAGCCCGACCGGGCCGCCGTCGAAGCGGTGGATGACGGCGTCCAGAAGCTTGCGGTCCATCACGTCGAGGCCGAGCGGGTCGACGTCGAGCATGGCCAACGCGCGGTCGGCGATCGGCTTGGTGACCATGCCTTCGCTCTTGACCTCGGCATAGTCGCGCACCCGCCGCAGCAGCCGGTTGGCGACGCGCGGCGTGCCGCGCGAACGGCGCGCGATCTCGAAGCCGCCATCGTCGTCGAGCGGAACGCCGAGCAACTGCGCCGAGCGTCGCACGATGGTCGCGAGGTCGTCGGCGTCGTAGAACTCGAGCCGGGCGACGATCCCGAAGCGGTCGCGCAGCGGGTTGGTGAGCATGCCGGCGCGCGTCGTCGCGCCGACCAGCGTGAACGGCTGCAGCTCGAGCTTGATCGAGCGCGCGGCCGGCCCCTCGCCGATCATGATGTCGATCTGGTAGTCCTCGAGCGCGGGGTAGAGGATCTCCTCGACGATCGGCGAGAGGCGATGGATCTCGTCGATGAAGAGGACGTCGTTGCGCTCGAGGTTGGTGAGGATCGCGGCGAGGTCCTTCGGTTTCTCGAGCACCGGTCCCGAGGTCTGGCGCAGGTTCACGCCGAGCTCGTGGGCGACGATGTGCGAGAGCGTCGTCTTGCCGAGGCCGGGCGGCCCGAACAGCAGCACGTGGTCGAGCGCCTCGCCGCGCTTCTTCGCCGCGCCGATGAAGATCTCGAGCTGCTCGCGCGCCTTGTGCTGGCCGATGTAGTCGGCCAGCCGCTTCGGCCGCAGCGCCCGCTCGACGGCTTCCTCGCCGGGCGATGCCGTGGCGACGCTGACGACCCGCGCGACGCCGGGAGTGGCGGCCGCGAAGTCGTCGGTCTCGATCGTCATCGGCGGATTATCGCGACCGGCGAGCGACGGACGACTTTGCGACACTTGCGGAATGAACACATCCGTCTCCCTGAAACGCCTGGTCGGCGCGCTCGCCTGCGCGCTTGCCGTCGCCGCGCCTCTGGTCGCACCGGCCCACGAAACGCGCGGCGGCGCCATCGACATCGAACACGCGTATGCGGTGCCCAGCCTCGCCGGCTCGCGCAACGGCGTGGCCTACGTGGTGCGCATCCGCAACGGCGGCACGACGCCCGACAAGCTGTTGCGCGCGACGTCGTCGGTCGCCGGCCGCGTCGAGCTGCACACGATGGCCGTGAGCGCGCAGGGCGTGATGCAGATGCGCGAGGTCGACGGCATCCCCGTGGAGCCGAAAGGTGCGATCGAGATGAAGCCCGGCATGGGCTACCACTTCATGCTGATGGACCTGAAGCGGACGCTGAAGGAGGGCGACACGTTCCCGATGACGCTGGTGTTCGAGAAGGCCGGCAGCGTCGACGTGAAGGTCGTGGTGCAGACGCCGAAGGCGTCGGGGCACGCGCACTGAAGGCCTTCGGCGCGGCCGTCGCCCGCGGACGGCCGGTCGGGCGCTACTTGCCCAGCGCGCGAAGTGCGGCGCGGATGCCGGCCGAGACCTCGACGTCGGCGGGCAAGGTCTTCAGCGTCGCCGCGGCGTCGCGCTCGCTGTAGCCGAGCGCGACGAGCGCCTGCAGGATGTCGCCTTGCGCGCTGGTCGTCACGGCGGCGGGCGTGTGCATCGCGTCGCCGAGCTTGCCCTTGAGCTCGAGGAGCAGCCGCTCGGCCGTCTTCTTGCCGATGCCCGGCACCTTGACGAGCCGCCCGCTCTCCTGCAGCGACACCGCCTGTGCGAGTTCGTCGACCGAGAGGCCCGAGAGGATCGCCAGCGCCGTTCGCGGGCCCACGCCCGAGATCTTCACGAGCAGGCGAAACGTCGAGCGTTCCTCGGCGCTGAGGAAGCCGAACAGGATCTGCGCGTCCTCGCGAACGACGAAGTGGGTGAGCAGGGTCACGGCTTCGCCGAGCGCCGGCAGGTTGTAGAAGCTCGACATCGGCACGTCGACTTCATAGGCGACGCCGCGCACGTCGACGAGGACCTGCGGCGGGTGCTTGGCGGCGAGGGTGCCGGTGAGGCGTCCGATCATGGCCGCTGGATTATCGAGCGCCGCCGGCGGCGGCCCGCGACAATCGGGCCGTGATCCTCCGCCACGCCTTCATTCCGCCCGACAACGAGCGCCTCGCCAACCTCGCCGGTCCGTTCGACGAACACCTCAAGACGATCGCCGCCGCGTTCGACGTCAAGCTGCAGCGGCGCAACGAGTCGTTCCGGATCGAGGGCGTGAAGGAACGCGCCGAGCGCGCCGTGCTGCTGCTGCAGCATCTCTACGGGCAGGCGGTGCAGCCGATCGGCGCCGAGCAGCTCGAGCTGGCGATCCTCGAGGCCATGAGCCGCGACGCGCCGGGCGGTGCCGCGCATGCCGCGACCGCATCGAGCGCCAACGACGACACGGCCACCGACCTTCGCCTGCGAACTCGCCGCAGCGACCTCGCGCCGCGCACGCCGAACCAGCACGCCTATCTGCGCGGCATGCTCGGCCACGACATCACCCTTGGCATCGGTCCCGCCGGCACCGGGAAGACCTGGCTCGCCGTGGCGGCCGCGGTCGACGCGCTCGAGCGCAACGCCGTGCAGCGCATCATCCTCACGCGTCCGGCGGTCGAGGCCGGCGAGCGGCTCGGCTTCCTGCCCGGCGACCTGACGCAGAAGGTCGATCCGTACCTGCGGCCCCTCTACGACGCGCTCTACGAACTGATGGGACTCGACCGTGTCGGCAAGGCGTTCGAGAAGGGCACGCTCGAGGTCGCGCCACTCGCCTTCATGCGCGGCCGCACGCTCAACCACGCCTTCGTGATCCTCGACGAGGCGCAGAACACGACGATCGAGCAGATGAAGATGTTCCTCACCCGCATCGGCTTCGGTTCGAAGGCCGTCATCACCGGCGACACCAGCCAGATCGACCTGCCGAAAGGCACGCCGTCGGGGCTGGTCGACGCGGAACACGTGCTGCGCGGCGTCGACGGCATCGCGACGACGCGGTTCACCTCGGCCGACGTGGTGCGCCACCCGCTGGTCGCGCGCATCGTCGAGGCCTACGAGCGTGCCGAAGCCGACCGGGCGTGAGCCGCCGGCGTCGCTGCCGCGCGAATCGCTCGTGCTGTCGCTGCAGCTGGCGTACGCCGCGCACCGCGCCGCACTGCCGCGGCACCGTGTCGGACGCTGGCTGCGCGCCGCGCTGGAGCGGCCGGCCGAGATCACGGTACGCGTCGTCGACGCCGAGGAGGGCCTGCGACTGAACCGCGACTTTCGTGGCCAGGATCACGCCACCAACGTCCTCACGTTCGACTACGCGAGCAAGCCCGTCGTCGTCGCCGACGTGGTGCTCTGCGCGCCGGTCGTCGAGGCCGAGGCGCGGCGCCAGGGCATCGACCTCGACGCTCACTACGCCCACCTCGTCGTGCACGGCGCGCTGCACGCGCAGGGCTGGGATCATGTCGACCCCGCCGAAGCCGAAGCGATGGAATCGCGCGAGAGCGAGATCCTCGGCCGCCTCGGGCTGGTCGCGCGTCAGGTGCTGCGGAGGTAGCGCTTGCGCCAGAAGTAGATGCTCATGCCGACGCCGACCGCGAGCATGGCGAGGAAGGTGATCCAGAACCCGGTGCGGCTGTGAATCAGCGGCAGGCCCTCGAAGTTCATGCCGAAGAAACCGGTCACGAGGTTGAGCGGCAGGAAGATCGCCGTCACCGTCGTCAGGGTGCGCATGATGACGTTGGTGCGGTTGCTCTGGTCCGAGAAGTGCATCTGCACCGCGCTCTCGGACGACGACTCGAGCCTGCGCACGTGCGTCAGCACGCGCTCGATGTGCTCGAGGATGTCGCGCGAGCGCACGCGCAGCTGCTCGCGCTCGCGCACCGTCAACGCGTCCTCGGTCGCCGGCCATTCCTCGAGTGCGTCGAGCCACTCGACGATCGCCGCGCGCTGGTCTTCGCAGGTGTCTTCCAGCAGGTGCAGGGCGTTGCGCGATTCGAGCAGCACGTGCCAGTTGACGCCGCCGCCGCGCGGGTTGAACAGTTCGGCCTGCAGCCACTCGAGCTGCTTGGAGAGCAGGCGGCGCAGTTCGAGGTAGCTGTCGACCATGTGGTTGACCATGCGCAGCATCAGGTCGGCCGGGCCGGTCGGCATGCGGGCCGCGGCGCGCGCTTCCACGCCGCCGCTCTGCTCGCGCAGCCGCGAGGCGAAGAAGTCGCGCACCATGCAGTCGGTCGGGTGCACCGTGAGCAGCACACGGTCGAACACCGCGAAGCCGACCGGGCTGGTGTCGATCGCGTCGACGAGCGAATGGTCGGCGCGGCCGGCCTTGCCGGGCTCGTCGGCGAGCAGGCCGCTCGAATCGGCACCGGCCGCCAGGCGCCGGAAGACCAGCAGGTCGTAGGCCGAGGTGTAGTCGAAATTCGACGGCAACTGCCGGTTCATCAGGTCGACGAGATGGAGCTCGTAGAGCTGCGAGCCCGTCCACCGCTGCAGCGCGGCCTGCGCGTCGGCGACGCCGGCCTCGAATTCGCTGCGCGCGTAGGCGACCCAGACATAGCCGCGCTCCGGCAACTGCTCGGGCAGCGTCTCCTGCTCGGCGAACTGGTCGCCGACGATGTGGAACACCCGCATCGGCAGCCCCGCGCGCTCGCGTCGATCAGGCGGCAGCGCGGATCGCACGCGCGGCGTCGAGGGCGAAGTAGGTGAGCACGCCGTCGGCGCCGGCGCGCTTGAACGCCAGCAGCGTCTCGAGCATCACCGCGTCGTGGTCGAGCCAGCCGCGTTCGGCGGCGGCCTTGACCATCGCGTATTCGCCGCTCACCTGATAGGCGAAGGTCGGCAGGCCGAACGCCTCCTTCACCCGGCGGACGATGTCGAGGTAGGGCAGGCCGGGCTTGACCATGACCATGTCGGCACCCTCGGCGATGTCGAGCGCCACTTCGCGCAGCGCCTCGTCGCCGTTTCCCGGGTCCATCTGGTAGACCTTCTTGTTCGCCTTGCCGAGGTTTGCGGCCGAGCCGACGGCGTCGCGGAACGGGCCGTAGAAGGCGCTCGCGTACTTGGCGCTGTAGGCCATGATTCGCGTGTGGATGTGGCCCGCCGACTCGAGCGCGGCACGGATCGCGCCGATCCTGCCGTCCATCATGTCGCTCGGCGCGACGATGTCGACGCCGGCCTGGGCCTGCACGAGCGCCTGCTGCGCGAGAACCCCGACCGTCGTGTCGTTGACGATGTAGCCGGTCTCGTCGAGGAGACCGTCCTGCCCGTGGGAGGTGTACGGGTCGAGCGCAACGTCGGTGAGCAGGCCGAGCTCTGGAAAGCGGCGCTTGAGTTCGCGCACGGTGCGCGGCACGAGGCCTTCGGGGTCGAGCGCGGCGCGGCCGTCGTCGTGCTTGAGCGATGCGTCGAGCACCGGGAACAGCGCCATCACCGGCACGCGCAGCGAAAGACACTCCTCGGCGACCGCGTAGAGCCGGTCGCAGCTGAGCCGCTGCACGCCGGGCATCGACGACACCGGCTCGGCGCGGTTCTCGCCGTCGATCACGAACACCGGGTAGATGAGGTCGCTCGCATGCAGGCGCGCTTCGCGCACCAGCTCGCGGCTCCAGTCGTCGCGGCGCAGCCGCCGCGGGCGGCTCGTCGGGAAAGGCGGCGGCTGGTGGTGGGACACGACGGCGATTCTAGGGAGCGCGCTGCTGGCCGGGCGCGACAAGATAATCACGGCATGACATCCGCCGTGCTCTGGGTCAAGGCCTTCCACATCGTTCTCGTCGCGAGCTGGTTCGCCGGGCTCTTCTACCTGCCGAGGATCTTCGTCAATCTGGCCACGGTACCCGCCGACAGCCACGCCGAGCGCGAGCGGCTGCTCATGATGGCGAGGAAGCTTCACCGCTTCTCGAGCCTCCTCATGGGCTTCGCCGTCGCGCTCGGGTTGTGGCTGTGGCTGGGCTTCGGCGTCGGCAAGGGGCCGGGCAACGGCTGGCTGCACGCCAAGCTCGTGCTGGTCGTCGTCGCCATCGGCTACCACTACGCCTGCGGGTCGCTCCTGCGCAAGTTCGAGGCTTTCGCCAACGTCCGCACCGAGCGCTGGCTGCGGGTCTTCAACGAGGCTGCCGTGGTGCTGTTCACCGTCATCGTCATCCTGGTGGTCGTCAAACCGTTCTAGCCGCATGGTGCCCCCACGCTCCCTGCGGTCGCTGCCCCCCGCGGGGGTGCGGCCGGGCTCGGGACGGCCCGGCGCCCGGCCGATCTCGCCGTGACGCGCCACCGCAGCTCCGCGGTGCCGCTGGCGTGGCTGTACGCCGCGCTGATCGTCTACGCGAGCCTGTACCCGTTCTTCGGCTGGCGCATGCCGGGCTTCGGGCCGCTCGACTACCTGGCGCTCGGCTGGCCGCGCTGGTGGACGAGCTTCGACTTCGTCGCCAACTTCCTCGGCTACCTGCCGTTCGGCTTCCTGCTGTTCGTGGCGTTGCTGCGCGGCGGCCGCTCCGCGAGGAGGTCGACGGTGCTGGCGGTGCTGCTCGGCACGGGCCTGTCCTTCGCAATGGAGACGCTGCAGACCTACCTGCCGCACCGCGTCGCGTCGAACGTCGACCTCGGGCTCAACGCGCTCGGCGTTGCGGTCGGGGCCGGCATCGGCTACGCGTTGCAGTGGCAGGGCGGCATCGAGCGCTGGCAGCGGATCCGCGAGCGCTGGTTCGTCGCGCGCAGTGCCGGGGGCGCGGCGCTGCTGGTCCTGTGGCCGATCGGGCTGCTGTTTCCGACCGCCGTGCCGTTCGGGCTCGGTCACGTGCTCGGTCGTGCCGCGACCTGGCTCGCGGCGTGGCTTGCCGATACGCCGCTCGAAGGGTTGAGCGCAGGTCGCCTCGGACTCGTCGACCGGGTCGGCACCGCGACGGCCGATGCCGCCCCGGCGGTCGCACCGACCGCCGCGACCCTGCCCGCGGCGCTGCTGCCGACCGTCGCGATGGCGCCGGCCGCCGAGCTCGCGATCGTCGTGCTGGGGCTGCTCGCGCCGTGCCTGGTCGGCTTCACCGTCGCCGTCGCGGGCTGGCGGCGGGCGCTGCTCGTCGCCGGCGCCATCGCCGTCGGCTGCGCGACGACCACGCTGTCGACCGCACTCAACTTCGGCCCGCAGCACGCCTTCGCATGGACGACGCCGCTGGTGATGCAGGGCGTTGCCGTCGCGGCGATCGCCGCGATGCTGCTGAGCTTCGTGCCCGGTCGCGTTGCCGCCGGCTTCGGCCTGATCGCGTTGACGGCGATGGTGATGCTCGTCGCCCAGGCGCCTGCCGACCCGTATTTCGCACAGAGCTTGCAGGGCTGGGAGCAGGGCCGCTTCATCCGCTTCCACGGCGCCGCGCAGTGGGTCGGCTGGGCATGGCCGTACGCCGCGCTCATCTACCTGCTGGTGCGGATCGCCGTACGCGAACCACGCGGGCGAGGGAAAGGGCCGACTTCTAGAATCGAGGCATGAGCTACTACGAGCGACACGTCTTCTTCTGCCTCAACGACCGCGAGAACGGCGAGAACTCGTGCGCGCACCACGGCGCCAAGGACGGCTTCGACCACTGCAAGCAGCGCGTCAAGAAGGCCGGACTCGCCGGCCCGGGCAAGGTGCGCGTCAACAAGTCGGGATGCCTCGACCGCTGCGCCGGCGGGCCGGTCGCGGTCGTCTATCCCGAAGGCACCTGGTACACCTACGTCGACGACAGCGACATCGACGAGATCGTCGACTCGCATCTCGTGCGCGGCGTGGTCGTCGAGCGGCTGCTGCTGCCGCCCGACGTCGGTCGGTGAGGCCCGCACGCCGTTGAACCCACGCACCGAGCGCGTTTTCGTCGCCGGCCCCGGCGGCCGGATCGCCTGCGCGATCGACCGGCCCGACGCCGCGCCCCGCGGCGTGGTCGTCGTCTGCCATCCGCATCCGCAGTTCGGCGGTACGCTCGACAACAAGGTCGTGCAGACGGTGTCGCGCGCCTTTCTGCAGCTCGGCTGGGCGAGCGTGCGCTTCAACTTCCGCGGCGTCGGCGGCTCCGAGGGCGAGTGGGACGAAGGCCGCGGCGAGCTCGACGATGCGATGGCCGTCGTCGTGGCTGCGCGGGCGATGCCGGGCTTCGCCGGGCTGCCGCTGGCGCTTGCCGGGTTCTCGTTCGGTGGCTGGGTCGCAGCCGAAGTCGCGGCGAGACTCGGCGAGGCCGAGCGTGCGGTGCGGATCGTCCTCGTGGCGCCTTCGACCGAAAAGCAGACGGTGCCCGCCGTTCCCGCCGACACGCTGGTGGTTCACGGCGACGCCGACGCCACCGTTCCGCTCGCGGCCACGCTCGCCTGGGCGCGGCCGCAAAACCTGCCGGTCGTCGTCTTCCCGGGCGTCGGCCATTTCTTTCACGGCCAGCTCGGCCTGCTGAAGTCGACCATCGTGCGAGCACTGCACGATCTCGATGCCGTGCGAGCACTGCACGATCTCGATGCCATGCGAGCGCTGCACGATCTCGACGGCTCGCGTGAACTGCACGCCGTCGATGCGGTCTGAGCGGGCTCCGTCTTCCAGAACCTTCCGATGCCCCGTACCTCCACGTTTCGCTCCTGCGCCGCGCTCGCGCTCGCCTTCGTCGTCTGCGGTGCCGCCGCGCAGGCGCCCCAGCCCCCTGCCGTCGCCGCCAAGAGCTACATCGTCGTCGACCTGACGACGAACCAGACCCTCGCCGAGCTCAACGCCGACGCGCCCACCGACCCGGCGTCGCTGACCAAGCTGATGACGGCCTACGTCGTCTTCCAGGCGCTGCGCGACCACAAGCTCACGCTCGACCAGAAGCTGCCGGTCTCGCTGCGCGCGTGGGCCGAGCGCAAGGGCGGCGGCTCGCTGATGTTCATCGACACGACGATGACGCCGACGGTCGACGAGCTTCTCAAGGGCCTGATCGCGCAAAGCGGAAACGACGCCGCGGTGGCGCTCGCCGAAACCGTCGGCGGCAGCCTCGACGGCTTCGTCGCCATGATGAACCGGCAGGCGCAGGCGTTCGGCCTGAAGAACACCTCGTTCAGGAACACGACGGGGCTCACGGAGCCGGGCCACCGCAGCACCGCGCGCGACCTGTCGGTGATCGCCACGCACATCGTCCGCGACTTCCCGGAGTACTTCCCGTACTACTCGATCAAGGAGTACACGTGGAACCGCATCACCCAGCCCAACCGCAACCTGCTGCTGCGCCGCGACCCGACCGTCGACGGCATGAAGACCGGCTACACGGAAGCCGCCGGCTACTGCCTGCTCGCCACTGCGCAGCGCGAATTCCCCAACCTCGGGCCGAGCGGCGGCCCGGGCAAGCGCCGGGTGATGACCGTCGTGATGAACACGACCTCGATGGAGGCGCGTGCCAACGAGAGCCAGCGGCTGCTCAACTGGGCGTTCCAGGCGTTCGACACCGTGCGCCTCTTCGACGACGGCAAGGCGATCGCGACCGTGCCGGTCTGGAAGGGCACGACGCGCGACGTGCCGCTGGCCGCCGGCGGCGCCGTCTACGTCAGCGTTCCCAAGGGGGAGGCCGCGAAGCTGCAGACCAAGGTCGAGCGCACCGACCCGCTGGTGGCGCCACTCGCGAAGGGGCAGCGCGTCGGCACGGTCAAGGTCTCGACCGCGGGCGGAACGCCGGTGATCGAGGTGCCGCTCGTCGTCTCGCAGGCCGTCGAGCCGGCGGGCATCTTCGGCCGCGCGTGGGACGCCCTGCGGCTGTGGATCAAGTGAGCGACCGGTGGATCGACGCGGCGAGCCGGACTACGATGCCACCACCATGACCGCTGCACCGAAACCGCTCCCCGACACGCTGTGCTACCTCAACGGCGCCTACGGGCCGCTGTCGGAGGCGAAGGTCTCGGTGCTCGACCGAGGTTTCATCTTCGGCGACGGCATCTACGACGTCGTCCCGGTCTACGGCAAGCGGCTGTTCCGCTTCGACGAACACCTGGCGCGGCTCGAGCGCGGCCTGGCGAAGATCCGCATCGAGAACCCGCACGGCCGCGAGGAGTGGCTGGAGCGGTGCAGGAAGCTCGTCGCTGCGCTGGCCGAGAAGACGGGCGCCACCGATCAGGTCGTCTACATCCAGGTCACGCGCGGCGTGGCGTTGCGCGACCACGTCATGCCCGAAGGGATCACGCCGACGGTCTTCATGATGTCCAGCCCGATGAAGCCGCCGAGCGGCGAGCAGCGGCACCACGGCGTGGCCTGCGTCACCGCGCGCGACTTCCGCTGGGAGCGCGGCGACATCAAGAGCGTCTCGCTGCTCGGCAACGTGCTGGCGCGGCAGATGTCGGCGGATCAGGACGCGCTGGAGACGATCATGTTCCGCGACGGCTTCCTGACCGAGGCGTCGGGCTCGAACGTGTGGGTCGTGCGGGAGGGCGCCGTCCTCGGCCCGCCGAAGAGCGACCACGTGCTCGAGGGCATCCGCGTCGAGCTGATGCGCGAGCTTTGCGCCGGATGCGGTCTCGCCTACAACCTGCGGCCCGTCGCCGAGGCCGAGGTCGCGTCGGCCGACGAGCTGATGCTCAGCTCGGCGACCAAGGACGTGCTGCCGGTCACCTCGCTCGACGGCGAGGGTGTCGGCCACGGCGCCATGCGCGGCAAGCCGGGGCCCGTCTACGCGAAGCTGCACGAGGCCTACCAGCGCGCCAAGGCGTCGCAGTCGATTTGATGGTGCCCCCACGCTCCCGGGTACGGTCGCTGCCCCCAAGGGACCGAAAGGGCCCCTTCGTGGCCCTTGGGGCGCGGCCGGGCTTGGGAGCGGCCCTGCGCCCGGCCATTGCGGTGGATTTCGGCGCTGCCGCCCTCAGATCGAACGGATGAGCATCACCGTGTCCGAGCACAGCTCCGAGACCTCGCTGATCGAGTACCCGTCGCGCTTCCCCATCAAGGTGATGGGCGAGAACGCCGACGGCTTCGTCCACGCCATCACGCAGATCGCGCGCCGGTTCGACCCGTCGTTCGACGCCACGACCGTCGAGCTGCGGCCGTCGAGCGGCGCCAAGTACCTGGGCGTCACCGTCACGATCAACGCCACCAGCCGCGAGCAGCTCGACGAGCTCTACCGCACACTGTCGACGCATCCGATGGTCAAGGTCGTGCTGTAAGGCGACCCCGGCCGCATGCTGATCCGGTCCCTCGGCCGCGTCGCCTACGACCTGACGTTCGATGCGATGCGCGCCTTCAACGACGCGCGCGACGACACCACGCCCGACGAGATCTGGCTGTGCGAGCACCCGCCTGTCTACACGCTCGGCGTCGCCGGGCGCGATGCGCACGTGCATGAGCCCGGCGACATCCCCGTCGTGCGCAGCGACCGCGGCGGGCAGGTGACGTATCACGGGCCGGGGCAGGTCGTCGCCTACCCGCTGGTCGACCTGCGCCGGCTCGGCATCTACGTCAAGGAGTACGTCTTCCGGCTCGAGACGGCGCTGCTGCGCACGCTGGCTGGCTACGGCGTCACGGGGCATCGGGTGCGTGGCGAGCCGGGGGTCTACGTCCGGACCGACGACCCGTTCGGCCATGCGCCTCCGGTCGCGACGGGCGGTGGCGGACCCTTCGCCGGGCTGGTCAAGATCGCCGCGATCGGCGTCAAGGTGAGCCGGCACCGGGCCTACCACGGCGTGTCGCTCAACGTCGCGGTGGATCTGCGCCCCTACGGCGGCATCGACGCCTGCGGCCATCCCGGCCTCGCGACGTGCGACCTTTCTACAATCGGCGTTCGCGTCGAGCCGACAGCCGTCGCGGCGACGCTCGGCGAGCAACTCGCGCTCGCACTCCGCCCATGACACCGACCGCCACGTTCCCCGAACACGACCCCGCCATCAAGCAGAAGGCGCAGGCGAAGACGGCGCGCATCCCGATCAAGGTCGTGTCCGACGGGCCGGCGCTGAAGAAGCCCGACTGGATCCGCGTCAAGGCCGGCTCGCCCTCGACAAGGTTCTACGAGATCAAGAACATCCTGCGCGAGAACCGTCTGCACACGGTTTGCGAGGAAGCGTCGTGTCCGAACATCGGCGAGTGCTTCGGCGCTGGCACGGCGACGTTCATGATCATGGGCGACAAGTGCACGCGACGCTGCCCGTTCTGCGACGTCGGCCACGGCCGCCCCGATCCGCTCGACGCCGAAGAGCCCGGCAACCTCGCGAAGACGATCGCGGCGCTCAAGCTCAGGTACGTGGTCATCACGAGCGTCGATCGCGACGACCTGAGAGACGGCGGAGCCGGACATTTCGTGTCGTGCATCGAGAAGACGCGCGAGCTGTCGCCCGGCACGACCATCGAGATCCTCACGCCGGACTTCCGTGGCCGCATGGACCGCGCCCTCGAGATCCTGAAGGCAGCGCCACCCGACGTGATGAACCACAACCTCGAGACGGCACCGCGCCTCTACCGGCAGGCGCGGCCCGGTTCGGACTACGCGTGGTCGCTGAACCTGCTCAAGCGCTTCAAGGACTTCGCGCCCGGCGTGCCGACCAAGAGCGGCGTGATGCTCGGCCTCGGCGAGACCGACGACGAGATCCTGCAGGTGATGCGTGACCTGCGCGAGAACGGCGTCGACATGCTGACGATCGGCCAGTACCTCGCCCCCTCGTCGCACCATCTGCCGGTGCGACGCTACGTCCACCCCGACACGTTCGGCATGTTCGAGCGCGAGGCGAACGCGATGGGTTTCACGCACGCCGCCGTCGGCCCGCTGGTACGCTCGAGCTACCACGCCGACCAGCAGGCGCACGCGGCCGGCGTCGGCGCTCCGTGACGCCACCCGACCCCGCCTGACGTGACCGGCGCGGCGCTCGCCACCGGGGCAGGCGATCCGCCGCTGAGCTGCGGCAACTGCCGCCAGCCGATGCGCCGGCTCGACCTGCATGCGCACTACGGAACCGCGGTCGAGCTCGACCTGTGCGAGCGTTGCGACTGGCTCTGGTTCGACGGCACCGAAACGGCCCGTCTCGACGGGCCCTCGCTGCTGGCGCTGATCGGCGAGATGGCGCGCTCGCACGCGCTGCCCCACGAGCTGCTCGGCCGCGACCCGCGCTGCCCGCGTTGCGACGGCGCGGTCGCGCTCGTTCACAACCAGTCGCGCTGGGGGCGTTCGTCGCAACTGCAGTGTCGACGCCGGCACGGCGCCTTCCAGACGTTCTCCCAGTTCCTGCACGAGAAGGGGCTGGTTCGCGCGATGTCGCGTGTCGACCGCGCGAAGCTGCTGCGCGACCGCGGCCAGATCGCCTGCGTCAACTGCGGCGGCGCAGTCGGGGCCGAGGACGAAACCTGCCGCTGGTGCCGGTCGGTGCCGAGCCTGCTCGACATTGCCCGGCTCGCCCACGCGCTCGACCCGCACGAGACGATCGAGCCGCAGGTGGTGCACCGAACGCGCGGCCGCGCCGACGCACTGCAATGCGCGGCCTGCGGCGCGGCGCTGCCGCCGGGTGAATCGGCCTCGTGCGCGCAGTGCGGCGCAACCCTCGCGGTGACCGACCTCGCCGAGGCCAACGCTGCGGTGCAGGCGCTGGCGCCGGCGCTGCGTGAGGCTGCGAAGAAGCCATCGGCCAAGGTCGTGCAGCGCCGGCTCGATGCGCTGCGCGAGGACATCCCGAGGCGTCGCGCCTGGGTCGCCGAGCTCGAGGCCGGATCGAGCAACCGAAACGCCGAGAACGAGTCGGGCGACTGGCAGTCCCGGTTCGCGGAGCTGTCGAAGCCGGTCCGTGCCGCCGTGCTCGCGTTGCTCGCCCTGGTGATCTGGCGCTGGTGGCGCTGATCGCGGGTATTGCCGCGCAATGCCTGCGACGCCGCCCGAGCACGCCTTCGCGCCGACCCTGTTCGCACTCGGCGCGATCGCGCTCTGGGCGACGCTCGCGAGCCTGGGCGTGGCGCTCGCGCACCTGCCGCCGTTTTTCGTCACCGGTGTCGCGCTCGTGATCGGCAGCGTGCCCGCGTGGCCGCTCGCGCGGCGCTGGCGCGTGCCGTGGCCGACGCTCGTGGTCGGCGTCTACGGTCTGTTCGGCTATCACTTCCTGCTCTTTCTCGCCTTCCGCCACGCGCCGGTGGTCGAGACCAACCTCGTCAACTACCTCTGGCCGCTGCTGATCGTCGTCCTCGCCCCGCTGGTGCTACCGGGGATGCGGCTGCGCCCGGTGCACGTCGCCGCGGCGCTGTCGGGTTTTGCCGGCGCCGCCATGGCGATCGCGGGCGGTCGGCCGGTCGACGGCGTGTTCGCCTGGGGATACGTGCCGGCGCTCGCCTCGGCTTTCGTCTGGTCGACCTATTCGCTGGCGACGCGACGCCTGCCGCTGTTTCCGACGGCGGCCGTCGGCGGCTTCGCGCTCGTCTCCGGCGTGCTCGCGCTGGGCTGTCACGTCGCGCTGGAACCCGGCGCAGAGCCGACCGCGCGCGTCCTCTGGCTGCTCCTGGCGCTCGGCGTAGGCCCGCTGGGTCTGGCCTTCTACCTGTGGGACGCGGCCCTCAAGCGCGGCGACCCGCGGCGCATCGGCATCCTCGCCTACCTCACGCCGCTCGCCTCGACGTTGCTGCTCCTGTGGACCACCGGTCGCGCGCCGACGATCTGGATCGCCGGCGCCGCCGCTCTCATCGTCGGCGCGGCGGTCGTCGGCGTGCGCGCGCGTTGAGTCGACGCGCGCTTACGATGCTGCAGGCTCGCTCGACCGTCGGGCCCAGGAGCCGAACGATGCAACGCAGACGCTTCACTCTCTCCGGTCTCTTCGCGGTGACGGGGCTCGCCGCCGCGGGCGCGCAGGCCGCCGCGACGAGCAATGCCGACGCCGCCAGCGGCATCCAGGCCGCGCTCGAGCGTGGCGCCGCAGCAGCGGTCGACATCCTCGGCAGGCCCGGCGGCTTCCTCGACAACCCGAAGGTCCGCATCCCGCTCCCCGGCTTTCTCGACCAAGCGGCGAAGATGCTCCGCTTCACCGGCCAGCAAGGCCGCGTCGACGAGCTCGTCACGGCGATGAACCGCGCCGCCGAAGCGGCGGTGCCCGAAGCCAAGGCGATGCTCGTGTCGGCCGCCAAGTCGATCAGCTTCGGCGACGCGCGGCGCGTCGTCACCGGCGGCGAGAACTCGGTGACGCGCTTCTTCGCCGACAAGACCCGAAAGCCACTCGGGGTGAAGTTCCTGCCGATCGTGAAGCAGGAAACCGCGCGGGTCGATCTCGCCGAGCGCTACAACGCGGTGGCCGGAAAGATCGCCGGCTTCGGGCTGGTCAGAGGCGACGCAGCCAACCTCGAGCAGTACGTGACCGCGAAGGCGCTTGATGGCCTCTACTTCATGATCGGCGAGGAGGAGAAGAAGATCCGCAGCGACCCGGTCGGCACCGGCAGCGCCATCCTCGCCCGGGTCTTCGGCCGCTGACCGTCACAGGCTTCTCGACAGCTCGAACATCAGCGCCGCCGGCAGCGAGCCGGCGATCACGTCGCGGCCGATCCGCGCCATCGTCGCGCCGTTCGTTCCGGACATCTCGAACGTCGACCCCTGCTCGAGGATCTCGACGAAGACGAACTCGGGCACCTCTGCGACGATCTCGTCGCGAAACGCCTGGAAGCGCTGCCCCTTCTGGATCGACTCGAAGATGATCGCGTGCGGCAGGCCTTCCTTGCAGAAGCTCGCCGCCTCGTCGATGTTGCCGACGAAGTCGACCAACAAGCTCATGTTGCGCAGCGCGTCGCGGATCAGCACCCGCACCTCGCGGCGCGACGCGACCACCAGTACGTGGCTGCCCGCGAGCGCCTTCGAGTTGCCGGAGTGCATCGACGTGTCGTCCACCTCCGACGCGGTGAGCCCCTCCATCTCCTCGCCCGCCGTCTTCGGGAACTCGAACACCAGGGTCGTCCGGCCGGCCTGGTCGGTGCACTCGACCTGGAGGCCCATCGTCCACGCCGTCTGCTCGATCAGGCGCCAGGTGAGCGAGTCGAGCTTGGGCTGCACCTCGGCGGTCACCGTCTCGTCGTAGGCCTGGTCGACGGGGCGGTTGGCGAAGCGGCAGGTCAGCCTGGCGTAGGCGGGCCACGGCTTGAAGTCGATGGTGAAGTCGATGTGCGCCCTGGCGTTCGCGAGCGCCCAGTCGAGCGTCGCGTTCAGGAGCGAGAAGAGCAGCGACGCGTCGACGATGACGCGCGCCGATTTCAGGTGCGGCTTGAGGGCGATGCCGCGTGCCTGCGTCTCCCGGCTGCGCAGCGCGAGCACGCCCTTGAGCACCTCCTCGAGCTGCAGCACCTCGTGCGACTGGCGCACCCGCCCGGACGCGAAGCGGGTGAGCTGCTGGCCGATCATGCCCACCTGGCGCGCCTGCTCGACCTCGTCGCGCAGCGCCCTCAGGCTGGTGCGGTCGATCTTGCCGGTGGCGGTGAGGGTGTGGATGCGTTCGAGCGCGGCCGTCAGCGGTGCGGCGATCTCCGAGCCCAACTGGGACACGAGCTCGTGCCAGCGCTCCTCGCCGCCGGCGGCGGGCGCCGCCGCGGACGGTGTCGGGCGGGACGGCGATGCAGCGGGGGCAGGGGTGACGTCGGCCATGGGCACACGCGGTCCTTCGGGTCTTCAGCGGTCGGGTGCGCAGTGTCGTGCGCCGTCGTCGTGCCGGAATCGACACCCCGCTGTCCGGCCGACGAGCGGTCACCAAAAGTGGCGGGATGTGACAACTTGTTCACTGATCGTCCGGCCGCGGCCTCGCCGACCAGGCGCCTGCTCAGGACGGCGACGGCCCGATCACGCCGGCCTGCTGCCATGCCCCGATCGCAGCGGCGTCGAAGCCGAACTCGGCGAGCACGGCATCGGTGTCTGCGCCGAGGAGCGGCGGCGCACAGCGGTAGCGCACCGGCGTCGCCGAGAACTTCATCGGGCTCGCGACGAGGCGAATGTCGCCGGCGAGCGGGTGTGCAATCGTCATCGTCATGTCGCGCGCTGCCACCTGCGGATCGGCGAACACGTCGGCGAGGTCGTTGATCGGACCGCACGGCACCTTCGCCGCCTCGAGCGAGGCGAGCCAATCCGCGCGGGTTTTCGTGCGCAGGATGGCGGCGAGCAGGGGCACGAGCCCGGCGCGGCCGCGAACCCGGCCGGCGTTGCGCGCGTAGCGCGGATCCGTCGCCAGCTCGGGGCATCCGGCGACGCCGCAAAAGCGCGCGAACTGCGCGTCGTTGCCCACCGCGAGGATGAGGTGCCCGTCGGCGACCTCGAACACCTGGTACGGCACGATGTTCTGGTGCGCGTTGCCGGCGCGCTGCGGCGCTACCCCGGTGACGAGGTAGTTGGCACCCAGGTTGGCGAGCATCGCCACCTGCGTGTCGAGCAGGGCCATGTCGATCGCCTGACCAACGCCCGTGCGGTCGCGGTGGCGCAGCGCGGCGAGGATGGCGGTCGTCGCGTACATGCCGGTGAACAGGTCGGCGACGGCGACGCCCACCTTCTGCGGGCCGCCGCCGGGCGCGTCGTCGGCGATGTCGGCGCGCGACGGCCCGGTCACGCTCATCAGCCCGCCGATGCCCTGGATCGCGTAGTCGTAGCCGGCTCGATCACGGTAGGGGCCGGTCTGGCCGTAGCCGGTGATCGAGCAGTAGACGAGGCCGGGATGCGCCGCGAGCAGGCGTGGCGCGTCGAGCCCGTAGCGCGCCATGTCGCCGACCTTGTAGTTCTCGACGAAGACGTCGCAGCGCGCGGCCATCTCCCGGATCAGCGCCGCCCCCTGCGGCTTGGCGATGTCGACCGTGATCGAGCGCTTGTTGCGGTTGGTGCCGAGGTAGTAGGCGGCCTCCTGGGTGTCGTGGCCCGAACGGTCGCGCAGGAAGGGCGGCCCCCAGCCGCGCGTGTCGTCGCCGCCCGGATGGCCGTCGCCCGGCGGGCGCTCGACCTTGATCACCTCGGCGCCGAGGTCGGCCAGCACCTGCGTGCACCAGGGCCCCGCGAGCACGCGGGAGAGGTCGAGCACGCGTACGCCGGCGAGCGCAGCGGGCGGATCGGTGGCGGCGGGCGACGCAGGGGCATTCGAGGGCATGACGTGATTCTCGGTGCCGGCTCGCCGCTGCGGCGCTTCCCATAATCACGGTCGTGTCGCCGACCTTCCTCGAAGCCGTCGCACGCCGCCGACGCGCGGCCGCTGCCGCCTGCGCTGTAGCCGCGTCGCTCGCCGCCTGTTCGCCTGTTCATGACTGGCGCGAGAGCAGGCCCGACGACGGTGACCTGCGCATGCTGTTCCCCTGTCGCCCGGAGCGGCACGAGCGCGTCGTCACGCTGGCCGGCGATGCGGTCACGCTGGTCATGCAATCGTGCAGCGCCGGCGGCGAGACGTACTCGCTCGCCTGGGCCGCCGTCGGTCGCCCGGATCGGGTCACGGCGGCGCTCGAAGCGTTGCGCGTAGCGGCGAGCGGCAACATCGGCGCCGCGCCGGGCCGCCCGGCCCCGCGCGCCATTCCCGGGGCGACGCCGAACGGGGCCGCGGCGCAGGTTCGACTCGAGGGCCGCCTTCCCGACGGCCGCCCCGCGATCGAGCACGTCGTCTGGTTCGTCCACGGGTTGCGCGTCTACCAGGCGGCGGTGGTCAGCGAGCTCGTGGTCCCGGATGCCGTCGTCGACACCTTCCTCGGCGCGATCCGCCTGGTGCCGTCAACCTCTCGATAATGACGGCATGACCGGACTGCTGATCATCGCCCACGCGCCGCTCGCGTCGTCGCTCCAGGCCGTTGCCCAGCATGCCTTTCCCGACTGCGCGCAGCGCTTGCAGGCGCTCGACGTCCTGCCCGACACGCCGCTCGACGAGATCGAAGCCCAGGCGCGGGCACTGCTCGACCGGGCGGACGCGCCGGAAACGCTGATCCTGACCGACGTCTTCGGCGCGACGCCGTGCAACGCCGCGCTTCGCCTGGCCGACGGAGGCCGGCGCGTGAGGATCGTCGCCGGCGTCAACGTGCCGATGCTCTGGCGGTCGCTGTGCTACGGCGACGACACGCTCGACATGGCGCTCGAGCGCGCCGTCTCGGGCGGCGCGCAAGGGGTGATGCCGGTGGCGTCGTCGAAGCCGCAGAACCAGACCCGAAAGGCGCACGGTGGCGACCACCAGGACCATCAGGATCAATAACAAGCTTGGCCTGCACGCGCGCGCGTCGGCGAAGCTGACCAAGCTCGCGGGCACGTTTGCCTGCGAGATTCACATGACCCGCGCCGGCCGGCGCGTCAACGCCAAGAGCATCATGGGCGTCATGATGCTCGCTGCCGGCATCGGCAGCGACGTCGAGATCGAGACCGCGGGCGACGGCGAGGACGCGGCGATGACCGCCCTCGTCGCGCTGATCGAGGACAAGTTCGGCGAGGGGCAATGAACGCCCCTGCACGGACGCTGCGACGGGGGCACGGATGAGCTTCCAGTTGTTCGGCATTCCGGTGTCGCGCGGCATCGCGATCGGCCGTGCGGTGCTCATTGCGTCGAGTCGGGTGGACGTCGCGCACTACTACGTCGACGAGGAATGTGTCGACGCCGAGATCGAGCGCCTGCGCACCGCGCGCGACATCGTGGCCGCCGAACTCGCGGGCCTCAAGCACGACCTTCCGGGCGACACGCCCGGCGAGCTGTCGGCCCTGCTCGACGTGCACCTCATGCTGCTGCACGACGACGCGCTCACCGGCGCGACCAAGCTGTGGATACGCGAGCGCCGCTACAACGCCGAGTGGGCGCTGTCGGCGCAGCTCGAGGTGCTCGCCCGCCAGTTCGACGAGATGGAGGACGAGTACCTGCGCGAGCGCAAGGCCGACCTCGAGCAGGTCGTCGAACGGCTGCTCGGGGTGCTCGCCCGTGGCCAGGGCGGCCTGGCCGCCGTGCCGCTGGCGGCGCGCCGCGCGGCGGCGGGTGGCGTGGATCCGCTCGTCCTCGTCGCCAACGACATATCGCCCGCCGACATGCTGCAGTGGAAGGGAGGCGTCTTCCTCGGCTTCGTGACCGACGTCGGCGGACGCACCTCGCACACCGCGATCGTCGCGCGCAGCCTCGCCATCCCGGCCGTTGTCGGCGCCCGCGAGGCGAGCCGCCTGATCCGCCAGGACGACTGGCTCGTGATCGATGGCGACGCCGGCACCGTCATCGTCGATCCGCCCCCGTCGGTGATCGCGGAATATCGAGGCCGCAAGGCGAGCGGCGATGCACAGACGGCGCAACTGGCGAAGCTGCGCGACCGGCCGGCGGTGACCCGCGACGGGCAGGCCGTCGAGCTGCTCGCCAACATCGAGCGCCCGGGGGACGCGACGACGGCGCTCGAGGCCGGCGCCGTCGGCGTCGGTCTTTTCCGCAGCGAGTTCCTGTTCATGAACCGCGGGGGGGACCTCCCCGGCGAGGACGAGCAGTTCGAAGCCTATCGCACAGCGGTCGTCGCGATGCACGGCCGTCCGGTCACCATCCGAACCGTCGACATCGGGGCCGACAAGGCACTCGAGCGGCTGTCGACCAACGAGCTGCGTCACGAGCACGACCTCAAGCCGGCGCTCGGCCTGCGCGCGATCCGCTGGAGCCTGTCGGAGCCGACGATGTTCCGCGCCCAGCTTCGCGCCATCCTGCGCGCCGCGTCGTGCGGGCCGGTCCGGCTGCTGATCCCCATGGTTTCGCAGATGAGCGAGGTGCGGCAGACGCTCGACGCGCTGGCCCGCGCCCGGCAGCAACTCGACGATGCGGGCCGCAGCTACGGGCCGCTCGCGATCGGCGCGATGGTCGAGGTACCGGCCGCGGCGCTGGTCATGCAGGCCTTCCTGCGCCATTTCGACTTTGTCTCGATCGGCACCAACGACCTCATCCAGTACACGCTGGCGATCGATCGAGCGGACGAAACCGTCGCGCATCTGTACAACCCGTGGCATCCGGCGGTGCTCCGGCTGGTGGCCGAGGCGATCGCGGTGGCCAACGCACACGGCAAGGGCGTGAGCGTGTGCGGCGAGATGGCCGGCGACCCAGCGTTCACCGAGGTGTTGCTTGCGATGGGTCTGCGCAGCTTCTCGATGCATCCGAGCCAGATCGCACTCGTGAAGCAGCACGTGCTGGCGGCGGACACGCGGGCCCCGGCGCTGTCGCTCGTCGAACTGCTGCGCGCCGACGAGCCCGAGCTCGCGTGGGGCGAGGCGGCCGCTGCAAGGTCGGCAGGCGGCGCAGTTGACACCCCTTTCGAAAGCGTGCGAGAATCGCGGTCTTCGCTCAGAGAGCCAGCCCGATACGCGGCTGACACTTCGAGCAGCACGGCGCCCCAGTGGCCCGCGCGGTGAGGCCAGCGGCCTCGCGCTCTTTAAGAACTGACAGCCGATAAGTGTGGGCGTTCGAGGCCGAAGTGCCTTCGGGTCGCAAGACCCGAGGTCGCAAGCGCGTGGGAACACGCGCCGAGGACCTTAAACGCTCATGAAGTGAAGTTCACTTCAATTCATTGAGCAAAACATTCAAGATCGAACTGAAGAGTTTGATCCTGGCTCAGATTGAACGCTGGCGGCATGCCTTACACATGCAAGTCGAACGGCAGCACGGGAGCAATCCTGGTGGCGAGTGGCGAACGGGTGAGTAATACATCGGAACGTGCCCAATAGTGGGGGATAACCCGGCGAAAGCCGGACTAATACCGCATACGACCTACGGGTGAAAGCGGGGGATCGCAAGACCTCGCGCTATCGGAGCGGCCGATGTCAGATTAGCTTGTTGGTGGGGTAAAAGCCTACCAAGGCAACGATCTGTAGCTGGTCTGAGAGGACGACCAGCCACACTGGGACTGAGACACGGCCCAGACTCCTACGGGAGGCAGCAGTGGGGAATTTTGGACAATGGGCGAAAGCCTGATCCAGCCATGCCGCGTGCGGGAAGAAGGCCTTCGGGTTGTAAACCGCTTTTGTCAGGGAAGAAAAGCGCCGATCTAATACAACGGCGTCATGACGGTACCTGAAGAATAAGCACCGGCTAACTACGTGCCAGCAGCCGCGGTAATACGTAGGGTGCAAGCGTTAATCGGAATTACTGGGCGTAAAGCGTGCGCAGGCGG
>JBBSUK010000015.1:0-38622 GCA_038234975.1 Burkholderiales bacterium | reverse complement strand
GGCGTCAGAACGTCTCCCCGGGCCCGAGGTAGCGCCAGTGGCCGAGCGGCAGCGCCCCGAGCGCGAGGGCGCCGATGCGCACGCGCTTCAGGCCGATGCAGTCGAGGCCGACGAGGTCGCACATGCGGCGGATCTGACGTTTCATGCCTTCGTGCAGCACGAAGCGGAGCTGGTCGTCGTTGATCTGCTCGACCATCGCATGGGCGAGCTTGCGACCGTCGAGCGAGAGGCCGAAGCGCAGCGGCTCGAGGTCGATGCTCGACAGGCGCCGCCGCTCGCGCGGGACGACGCGGACGAGGTACTCCTTCTCCATGTCCGTCGCCTCGCCGATCAGCGCCTTGGCGATGCGGCCGTCCTGCGTGAGGACAAGCAGTCCCGTCGAGTCGATGTCGAGTCGGCCCGCAGGAACGAGGCTGCGCAGGTGCTGCGGGTGGAAGTGGATGGGCGCCTGGTCGTCGCGCCAGCGTCGCTCGGGCGTGACGAGCACGCGCGCCGGCCGGTGCCCGTCCTCGGCCTGGCCGCTGACGTAGCCGATCGGCTTGTGCATCAGCACCGTCACGCGGTCGGCCTGCTCGCGACGCGCCCGCGGGTCGATCGTGATGCGCTGCCCTTCGAGCACGCGCGATCCGAGCTCGGAGACGACGCGCCCGTCGATGCGGACCCAGCCGCGCTCGATCCACGCGTCGGCCTCGCGTCGCGAGGCGAGGCCGAGCTCGCTCATGCGCTTGGACAGGCGAACGCCTGCGGGGCCGTCGGTGCCGGGCGTGTCGCGGGGTGAAGGGTCTTCGTTCATCGGCCGCGCCAGAACAGGCGGTCGAGGTCGCGCCAGTCGATCTGCCGCCAGGTCGGCCGGCCGTGGTTGCACTGGTCTGCGCGGTCGGTGCGCTCCATGTCGCGCAGCAGGGCGTTCATCTCCCCGACCTGCAGCTTGCGGTTGGCGCGCACGGCCGCATGGCACGCCATCGTCGCGAGCAGGCCGTCGCGCGCCCGCGCCAGCGACGTCGTCGATCCCATCTGCGCCACCTCCGCGAGCACGCTGCGCGACAGCTCGACGCCGTCGCCACCCGCCAGTGCCGCCGGCACCGCGCGCAGCGCCAGGGTTTGCGCGCCGACCGGCGCAAGGTCGAGACCGAGCTCGCGCAGCGCGTCGCCGTGCGACTCGGCGGTGGCGATCTCGGTGGCATTCGCCGCGAAGGTGAGGGGCACCAGCAGCGCCTGCACTGTGCCCGTCGCGCCGACGCCGCCGTCGAGGTCGGCCTTGAGCCGCTCGTAGACGACGCGCTCGTGCGCCGCGTGCATGTCGACGATGACGAGGCCGTGCGCGTTCTCGGCGAGGATGAAGGCGCCGCCGATCTGGGCGACAGCGGAGCCGAGGGCGGTTGCGGCGTCGGCCGGGTCCGACGAGCCGGCCGTCTCCGGCATCGACCGTGCGGCGGTCCACCAGGCGGCCAGCGGCTCATCGGCCCGCAGCGGCGTGATGGCTCCGGTGGCGAACGCGATCGACGCCTGCGAGGGCGGCGTCGCCGCAGCGGCCGGAGCCGTCGCCGTCGCCGTCGCCGTCGTCGTCGTCGTCGCCCCGTCGCCCTGGGCGGCCTCGATCGGCCTTGCCAGCGCCGCCGTCACCGCACGCCGCACCGCCTCGTGCACCGTCCGTGGCTCGCGAAAGCGCACTTCGGCCTTGGCCGGGTGCACGTTGACGTCGACCTGCTCGGCTGCGAGGTCGACGAACAGCAGCCACGCCGGATGGCGGCCGCTGTGCAGCACGTCTTCGTACGCGGCGCGGATCGCATGGCCGACGAGCTTGTCGCGCACCGGGCGGCCGTTGACATAGAGGTACTGCGTGTCGGCGCGGCCTCGTGCCGACTCGGGCGTGCCGACGCGGCCGGCGATGCGCAGCGTGCCGAGGTCGACGGCGACCGGGCGGCTGTGCTCGGCGAAGTCGCGACCGAGCACGTCGCGATGCCGGTCGTCGTCGGCTGCGGCGGGCCAGCGGGCGACGGCCTTGCCGTCGTGCCAGACGGCGAACGACACGTCGGACCTGGCGAGCGCCTGGCGACGCACCGCTTCGAGCGCGTGCGCCAGCTCGGTCGACTCGGTCTTGAGGAACTTGCGCCGCGCCGGCGTGCTGAAGAACAGCTCGCGGACCTCGACCGTCGTGCCGACGGCGCGCGCCGCGGCGTCGAGCTCGCCACTCGCGGCGTCGATGCGCGTCGCGTGCGCCGCGTCGGCCGTGCGGGCCGTGATCGCGACGTCGGCGACCGAGGCGATCGCCGCCAGCGCCTCGCCGCGAAAGCCGAGCGTCGCCACGCCCTCCAGGTCGTCGAGCGAGCCGATCTTGCTCGTCGCGTGGCGGCGCAGGGCCAGCGACAGCTCGGAGGCGTCGATCCCGTCGCCGTCGTCCTCGACGGCGACCGAGCGGATCCCGCCGCCGACCAGGCGGACGACGACCGCCCGCGCGCCGGCGTCGAGGGCGTTGTCGAGCAGCTCTCGCACCACCGAGGCGGGTCGCTCGACGACCTCGCCGGCGGCGATCTGGCTGATCAGCGAGTCGGGCAGCTCGCGGATCGGCCGGTGTGGTCGCGGCTGCAGCACGGCGTTCATCGGCGGATTGTAGGAAGCGCCTTCGTCATGGATTTGGCGCCGCGCCGTGGTCTGCCGTGCAGCGTCGCGCCGATCGCGGCATTTCGCGTGGTAGCTTCGTGGTCCATGTCGGATGCCGAAGCGGACACCCTCGTCGCCGAACCCGCGCCGGCCTTTTTGCACGCCGTCTCGCAGCTCGGCCGCACGCGCAAGGTCTTCACGTCGCAGGCGGTCTACAACGCACAGGGCCTCAAGCTGCTCGAAGGCGGCGCCGCCATCGACCAGGGTCTGTACGACCGCCTCGTCTCGCATCGCCTGTCGCGTCCGCTCGACGAGTGCGTCGACAGCGAGCCGCGCATCGACGCGGCGGCGCTGCGCGAGGCGGCGCTCGCGGCGATCGACAGCCGACCCTTCTTCGCCCGGCTGGCGCCCCAGGGCCGCATCCGCGAGATGCTCGTCGAAGCGGTGGCCTCGGTGCCGCTGCCGCCGCCGGTGGCGCTGCACCTCACCCTCGCCCGCGAGACGCGCCCCGCGGTGTTCGATCATTCGATCCTCGCGGCCCTGCTCGCGGCGCACCTCGTGCGCGAGAGCGGCGCTCCCCTGCACGACGTGTGCATGGCCGCCGCCGCCGGGCTGCTGCACGACATCGGCATGATGCACGTCGACCCCGACCTGCTCGATTCGGACGAGCGCCTGAGCGGCGAGCGGCTCAACCCGGTCTACGTGCATCCGGTCACGACGTCGATCCTCGTCGGCCGCTTCGCCGAGTACCCGAAGGAGGTCGTTCGCGCCATCGTCGAGCACCACGAGCGGCTCGACGGGTCGGGCTACCCGAGGGCGCTGGTGGGCGAGGCGATCAGCCCGCTCGGCCGCGTGCTGTCGCTCGCCGAGGTGGTCACGGCCATGTTCGACGGCGAACGGCCGCTGCCCGAGCAGCGCGTGTCGTTGCTGCTGCGCATCGACCCGCGCCGCTACGACGCGGCACTGGTGCCGTCGATCCACCGGCTGCTGCGTGCCGCGCCCGCCCCGGCGGCCGATGCCGCGGCGCCCAGCGCGGAGTCGGTCGCCCGGCTGCTCAGGCTCGGCGAGTCGCTCGGCGGGTGGCGTGCGGCGAGCGAGGCGCTCGCGGCGACATCGCCCGCGGGCAGCGCGCATGCCGCGCTGCTGCGCTCGCTCGATTCGCAGAACGCGACCCTGCAGCGCATGCTCTACGAAGCCGGCATCACGCCGGAGCAACTCGCCATGCTCGGCAGCGACGTCGACGACGACGTCGAGGTCCGCGTCGAGCTGTGGGCGCTGGCCGAGGAGCTGGCGTGGCAGCTGCGCGCCGCCGCCAACCAGCTGCGTCGCCGCTGGCAGGCCGCCGAGCCGGCGCTCGCCCATCCGCCGGCGCTGGCCGCCTGGCTGGCCGCCGTCGACGCGCTGCCGGCGAGTACGCTGGCCCCGGTCGTTGCTCCGCCCGGATAATCCTCTGCCGATGGATCTGCTCGCGACGCTCGTCGACTTCGTCCTCCACGTCGACGTGCACCTCGCGGCCTTCGTGCGCGACCACGGCGCCTGGGTCTACGCGCTGCTGTTCGCGATCATCTTCGTCGAGACCGGACTGGTGGTGATGCCGTTCCTGCCCGGCGACTCGCTGCTCTTCGTCGCCGGCGCGATGTGCGCCACCGGCCTGATGAGCCTGCCGGTGCTGATCTTCCTGCTCTGGCTCGCGGCGGCGCTGGGCGACGGCTGCAACTACGCGATCGGCCGCCGGATCGGGCCGCGCGTGTTTCAGTGGGAGCAGTCGCGCTGGTTCAACCGCAAGGCGTTCGACGATGCGCACGCGTTCTACGAGCGCTACGGTGGCATCACGATCGTGCTGGCGCGCTTCCTGCCCTTCATCCGCACGTTCGCGCCGTTCGTGGCCGGCGTCGCGCAGATGACGCGGCGCACGTTCACGGCCTACAACGTCGGCGGCGGCTTCATCTGGGTCGCCGGCCTGCTCGGAGCGGGTTACGTCTTCGGCAACATCCCGTGGGTCAAGGAGAACCTCGACAAGATCATCTGGGCCGCCATCTTCGGTCCCGGGCTGCTCGTGCTGTGGGGTGCCTGGCGGACACGCCGCAAGCGGGCGAGGGCGACCGAAGCCGCTGCGCGCTGACGCCGCCTCGCCGGCACGCTCCGGTCAACGGAACCGGCCGGCGGACCGTTGCTGCTCCGGCACCATCGCCTTTGTCGTTGCAGGCCACGCCGGCAGCACCACCCAGAACCACGAACAGGAAGCTTCATCATGATCCGCCACGCCATCGCCCTTGCCGCGTTCGCCCTCGTCTGCGGCAGCGCCACCGCGCAAACCACCTCCACGACGACCACCAAGACCGAGTCGGTCGGCATGGCCGCCTCGTCGGCCGCCACCAAGTCCGGTCACGCCGTCGGCAAGGCCGGCCGCAAGACGGGCCACGCCGTCGCCGAAGCCAGCCGCGACACCGGTCACGCCGTTGCCGAAGCCGGCCGCGACACGGGTCACGCCGTTGCCAAGACCGCGCGCAAGACCGGCCGCAAGGCCAAGGCCGCTGCGCACGCCGCGTCGGCTCAACAGTAAGCCTGCCGCGTCGAGCGGTCGAAGGGGGCCCTCCGGGGCCCGCTTTCGTTTCCGCTGCCGCTGCGCTCAGGCCGCCCGGGCAAACGCGCGGCGCAACTCCGCGGCGCAGAACGAGACGGCGCTGTTCGCCTCGGCGATCACCCGGCCCATCGTGATGAAGCCGTGGATCTGCCGCTCCCAGCAGACGTACGTGCAGCGCGTGCCGGCGGCCGACAACCGGTCGGCGTAGTCGGCGCCCTCGTCGCGCAGCGGGTCGTAGCCGGCGGTGAGCACGAGCGCGGGCGGCAGATCGGCGAAGTGGTCGGCGAGCAGCGGCGAGGCGCGCCAGTCGAGGTCGTGCGCCGGGTCGGCGATGTAGTGGTCGTGGTAGTACGCGACGGTGTCGCGCTCGAGCAGGTAGCCGATGCCGTTGGCGGTGTGCGAGGCGTGGCCGCGGCGCATGTCGGTCGCCGGGTAGACGAGGAGCTGGAAGACGAGCGGCGCGGCGCCCGCGTCGTCGTCTCTCGCGGCGAGCGCGACGACCGCGGCGAGGTTGCCGCCCGCGCTGTCGCCGCCGACCGCGATCCTCGCCGCGTCGACGCCGAGCGTGGCCGCGTTCGCGCGCGCCCAGGCGGTCGCCGCGATGCAGTCGTCGACCGCAGCGGGGAAGCGATGCTCCGGCCCCATGCGGTAGTCGACCGACAGCACCGCGCAGCCGGCGCCGAGCGCGAGCTCGCGGCACAGCGTGTCGTGGGTGTCGAGGTCGCCGATCGTCCAGCCGCCGCCGTGGAAGTAGACGAGCAGTGGCAGCAGTGCCGTTTCGCTGCCGGGGCGATAGAGCCGCAGCGGGATCGAGCCGTGCGGGCCGCCCGCCTCGAGCGGCTTCACCTCGGCGATGGCCGGCGGCGTCGGCTGGGTCAGGAAGCGCCGGTCGCGGTAATAGGCGCGCGCCTCGCCCGGCGACAGCGACTGGATCGTCGGCAGGCCGCGTTGGGCGATCAGGTCGATCAGGGTCCTGGCTTGCGGGTCGATCATGGCGCCGAGCCTACAACGGCCGCGACCTGGCCAGCGGCGGGTTGCGCGCGAAGTAGCGGCGGATGCCGGTCGCCAGCGCCTCGACGAGCTTCTCGCGGTACTCCGGATCGCGCAGCTTGGCCTCCTCTTCCGGATTCGAGATGAACGCCGACTCGACGAGGATCGACGGGATGTCGGGCGCCTTGAGCACCGCGAAGCCGGCCTGCTCCACCGAGCCCTTGTGCAGCTTGCCGACGCGGCCGATCTGCCCGAGCACCTCGCCGCCGAGCTTGAGGCTGTCCTTGATCTGGGCAGCGGTGCTCATCTCGACCATGGTTCGCAGCACGGCGGCGTCTTTCGCGGCGGCGATGTTGACGCCGCCGACCAGGTCGGCCGCGTTTTCCTTCTTCGCCATCCAGCGCGCCGCCGTGCTCGACGCGCCGCTTTCGCTGAGCGCGAACACCGAGGCGCCGCGCGCCTGCGGGGTGATGAAGGCGTCGGCGTGGATCGAGACGAACAGATCGGCCGAGACCCGCCGCGCCTTCTTCACGCGGTCCTGGAGCGGCACGAAGTAGTCCTCGTCACGGGTCAGCATCGCCCGCATCCCCGGCGTCGCGTTGATGCGTTCACGAAGGAGCAGCGCGACGGCGAGCACCACGTCCTTCTCGCGCAGGCCGCTCGGGCCGATGGCACCCGGATCCTCGCCGCCGTGGCCCGGGTCGATGGCGACGACGACGAGGCGGTCGATCCGGCCCTGAAGCGCCGCCGTCGGCGGCAGCTCGGGGTCGGCCGAAGGCGCCGGCGCAACGGCAGACGCCGCCTTTGCGGGCGGCAGCGACGCGACGATCGATGGCGAGACGCCAGGGCCGCCCTGCGGGCCCCGAACGCCGCCGGGGCCGATCCTGCCGATGAACTCGCCGAGCGCGTCGTCGACCGCCTTGGCGGCCTTGCGCTCGGCCGCCTCCTTGTCGCGGATCAGCGCGAGCAGCGGGTCGGGCTCGGTCGTCGGGTGCAGGTCGAAGACGAGGCGGTCGCGGTACGCCGCGACGGGAGCGAGCGTGAACAGCTCGGGCGCTGTCGGCTGCTTCAGGTCGATGACGAGGCGAACGACATGCGGCTGGTTCTGGCCGACGCGGATGCCGGCGATGTACGGGTCGTCGGGACCGACCTTGCCGACCAGCTCGCGCAACTGCGGGCCGAGCTCGACGCCCTCGACGTCGATCACGAGGCGGTTCGGGCTGGCGACGACGAAGTGCTTCTGCGTCAGCGGCGTGTCCGACTCGATGGTGACGCGGGTGTAGGCGTCGGCGGGCCAGACGCGGACGCCGATGATGGTGGCCACTGCTGCCTGCGCGAGGTCGTGCACCGCGAACGAGAGGGCGAGCCCGCCCATGCTGCGCAGCGCGGCGCGCCGCGTCGCCGTCGTCGCGTCGCATGGTGTCGCCGTCACGGCGGCAGCAGCGCGCGGCCGGTCGCGGTCGCGGCTTCGTAGCGCACGCGGCGGCTGTCGTCGCGGTCGTTCGGCTCGATCGTCATGCGCAGGTCGAACGGGGGCAGCAGCCCCGCCGCCTTCTCGGGCCACTCGACGAGCTTGAGGCCCGGCGCCGCGAAGACGTCGCGGAAACCGGCGTCCTCCCACTCCTGCGGGTCGTCGAAGCGATAGAAGTCGCAGTGGGCAATCGGCAGCTCACCGTGCGCCGCATCGGCGCGGTAGGGCTCGAGCAGCGCGTAGGTCGGGCTCTTGATCGTGCCGTCGACGCCGATCGCGCGCAGCAGGTGCCGCGCGAAGGTCGTCTTGCCGGCGCCGAGCGGGCCGTGCAGCTCGATGAAGGCCGACGCGTCCGGCGCCGATGCGATGCAGGCCGACAACCTGGAAGCGAGCGCCGACGCGTCTGCGGCACAGGCGGCTTCGTCGTGCCAGGCCTGCATTCGCGCGTCGAGCTGCATTTCTGAAATCATCGGCTCCCATGAACGCGCCCCGCATCGTCGACGGTGCCGCCCTGCTCGATCGGCTCGTGGGCTGGGGGCGCGAGCTCGGATTTTCCCAGATCGGCGTGGCCGGGCTCGACCTCGACGCAGCGGAGCGTGGCCTGGTCGCATGGCTGGACAACGGTTTCGCCGGCTCGATGGACTACATGGCGCGGCACGGAACGAAGCGCACGCGCCCGGCCGAGCTCGTGCCGGGAACGGTGAGCGTCGTCACGGCGCGCATGGACTACCTGCCGCGCGACACGGCCTCGCGCGCGCCCGAGGGCTGGCAGACCATCGAATCGGGGCGGCTCGCCGATCCGTCGCTCGCGACCGTTTCTCTCTACGCAAGGGGCCGCGACTATCACGCCGTGCTGCGCCGGCGCCTGCAACGGCTGGCCGACCGCATCGCCGCCGAGATCGGTCCGTTCGGCCATCGCGTGTTCACCGATTCGGCGCCCGTGATGGAGGTCGAGCTCGCGGCGAAGAGCGGCCTCGGCTGGCGCGGCAAGCACACGCTGGCGCTGTCGCGCGACGCCGGCTCGATGTTCTTCCTCGGCGAGATCTACGTCGAGCTCGCGCTGCCGCCGACCGAGCCGGTCGAGCCGCACTGCGGCACGTGCAGCGCGTGCATCGACGCCTGCCCGACGGGCGCCATCGTCGCGCCTTACCGGCTCGACGCGCGACGCTGCATCTCCTACCTCACGATCGAGCTGAAAGGGTCGATCCCGGTCGAGCTGCGGCCGCTGATCGGCAACCGCGTCTACGGCTGCGACGACTGCCAGCTCGTCTGCCCATGGAACAAGTACGCGCAACCGTCGACGCTCGACGATTTCGACACGCGCCCTGCCTTCGATGCGCCGACGCTGCTCGAGCTGTGGTCGTGGAGCGAGGCGGATTTTCTCGAACGCACCGAAGGCAGCGCGATCCGCCGCATCGGCCACGAGCGGTTCCTGCGCAACGTCGCCGTCGCGCTCGGCAATGCGTTGCGGGCAGGTCCCGACGACGCCATCGTCCGGGCGCTCTCGTCGCGGCGCGGGTCGGCGGGCGAGCTCGTCGGCGAACACGTCGACTGGGCACTCGCGCAGATCGCGATGCCGGGCGCGCTCACGGCCCCCCGGTGATCAGGCCCAGCACCGCGAGCCACAGCGGAATGCTCGCCATGCCGAGCAGCGTCGACACGGTGACGAGGCCGGCGACGAAGGCGCCGTCGCCGCCCATCCGCGTCGCCAGCACATAGGCGCTCGAGGCGGTCGGCAGCGCCGCGAACAGGACGACGGTGCTGCGCTGGCGAGCGTCGAGCCCCAGCGCGAGGACGAGGCCGATCGCGACCGCCGGCAGCACGGCATGGCGCACGGCGAGCAGCGCGGCGGCGAGCCCGGGCGAGGCCTTCACGCCGTGCAGCGTGAGCCCGGCTCCGACCGCCATCAGGCCGACCGGAAGGGCCGCGACGCCGATCCGCTGAATCGTCGTCGCGACGGCATCGGGCAGCTGCAGGCCGGCGAAGCTGGCCGCGAAACCGGCGGCGGTCGACAGGATCAGCGGGTTCTTCGCGACCTCGCGCCAGTACGAGTGGCCACCGTGGCGCGCCAGCGGCCACACCGCCGCGACGTTGGCCAGCGGCACCGACAGGGCGATCATCAGCGCCATCCAGGCCAGCCCGCTGGCGCCGTTGAGCCGCTCGGCGAGCGCCAGCGCGATGTAGGAGTTGAAGCGGTAGGCGATCTGCGCGCCCGACGCGTGGCGGAATCGATCGACCCCGGGCCAGCGACCGATCGCGTACGCCAGCCCGATGCCGACCACGACACTGCCGACGCCGGCGACCGCGAGCCCTGCCGTCTGCGCCGGCTGCAGCGGGCTCTTGACGATCGAGTTGAAGAGCAGCACCGGGAAGAGCAGGTAGTAGACGAGCCGCTCGGCCGCTTCCCACACCGGCCGGTCGAGGGCGGTGTAGCGGCACACGATGAAGCCGAGGGCGATGAGCAGGAAGTCGGGCAGCAGCAACAGCGGATCGGCCATCGCGGCGAGTGTGCCAGCGGGCGCTCGACCGAACTGCCGATCCCGCCGATGAAACTCGCATCCACACACTAACGTGTGGGAGGTGACCGGTCCGGTGACACCGTCTATGTCGCGCGCCAGGCACGCCGATTGCCGCCGTTGAGGAAGAACGACCCCGGAGACCAGTCCCAGGGGCCTGCTCGCGTGAGTGGGAAAAGACAGGGGCGAACGATGAACAGGACAGCGCTCTTTCTCGTGAGTGGATTGATCGCGACGCCGGCGCTCGCGCAGGACTTCGTCGACGAGCCCGGTCCGGGCATCGTGATCGACGGCGTCTCCGTCAAGGGTCACGCTCGCGTCTACGACTATCGTCACTGGCACAGCGACAACCAGCCATATCCGACCCAGGACCCCGGCGATCGACACGACACGCGAGGTACGGCGATCGGCGGCGACCTGATCGTCGAGTCCGGCAGCTGGCGCGGCTTCAGCGGCGGCCTGTCGCTCTACACACAGCAGGCGCTGGTCGGCTACGACAACGAGAATTCATCGCTCGCGGCTCACGTGACCCATCTGGGCGAAGCCCATCTCCGGCATCAGAGCTCGCTGAGCCGCATCACCGTCGGGCGCCAGCTGATGGATACCCCGTTCGCCAACGGCGACATGTACACGATGCTGCCCCGCTCGTTTCAGGGCATCTCCGGGGCGCTCGCTTTCGGCGACTCGGGTGCGATCCAGCAAAAGAAGAACTCCAGCCCGTTCGAGTTCAGCGTCCTTGCACCGTTCGCCGATGAGCCGAAGCAGGGCGGACCGGAGGTCAAGCTCTACGCCGCGCGAATGACGCGGTACGAGAGCCGCTTCGACAGCGACTTCAGCAACGAGAACCGCTACAGCTCCGGCTTGCATCAGGTGAATCCGCAGGTGCCGCTGGCGACACCGGGCCTCTTCACCGCGGGAATCCAGTATGCGCAGTCGCTTGCCGCAGGCGAGCTGATGGCGCGGTTCTGGGTCTACAACTTTTTCGACTACGCGAATCTCCAGTTTGTGGAGGCAGGCTATCAGGCGCCGGCAATCACCGGTGGTGTCAAGCCATACGTGCGGCTCCAGTACCTTCATGAATCGGACACCGGCGCTGGCTACGCAGGCAAGGTCCATGCGACCTACGCCGGCATCAAGGCGGGAGTGAAATACAAGAATGCGGATGTCGCCGTGGTTTTCGAGCACGCGCCGCGACACGTCGGCACGTTTCGAAACGGTGGCCTCGTCCATCCCTACAGCGATCTGAGCGGCGTGCTGTACGACGACACGTTGGTCACCGGACTGGAAGATCTGGGCCCGGGCCGCGCGATCGGCGTCCAGCTCGACTATTCGCCGAGCAAGAGCTTCACGATCACGACGAAGTACGTCCACTACGTCGCCGACTACGGAACGAACGGCGAGCTGTACGGCTACGACGGGCCGGCGTTCTTCGCCGGCAAGGGCCTCGACAGCGGCCTCGTCCCTGGCCAGTCGAGCCACGAGTGGGACCTGACAGCAACCTGCCACCTGGGCGCCGTGGCATCCGCACTCAAGGGTCTTACCGTGAGCGACGACGTCGGACTGCGCAGCGGCGTTGGCGGCCGCAACACCTACGCGGTAAATCGAGTGCGGCTGGTCTATAGCTACTGACGTTCGGATCCGAGTTACTGTGAATCGTTTGCTTCGGTGAAGGTGCCCGTCTTTTGCGAAAGTTGGAGCCAAATCCATGTCCGTTCGCTTTTCCTCAAACCGGCGCCGCATCCTGATCGGACTGGCCGGGGTTCTTCCGGCGACACAACTCCTGTATCCGTCGGGCGTGCTGGCGGCGGCAAACGACGACGTCTTCCTGCGCGTGAGTCGAATCATCACCGGCACCGATGCGCTTTCGGCCGACGTTGCCCGACGAATCCGCGATCTGCTGGCCGCTCGAGACGACAGGTTCGCCTCGGAGCTGAGTCATCTTGCGAGGGCGATGGAGGCAGGCGGTAGTCGCGAGGAGATGCTCGCCCGTCTGTCCGAGGCACAGGTCAAGTTCGCGCTGTCCATCGCAAAGCCCTGGTACCTGGGTTATGTCGGCACGCCATCGAATTTCGTCCTGAAGGACGACGCTGCTTTCGCCACCTTCCTCGAAGCGCAGAGCTTTCAGAAGATCATCGAATTTGTTCCACGCCCTACCTATCCGCGCGGGAGCGCCGGGTCATGGGTCGCTGCTCCGGAGGGCGTCGATTCGCCCCCCATGCCTGAGCAGATCAAGGACTGGACGTTCCATCCGGGCGGCCCGACGGCCATCATGGCGCCCGATCCGCAATGGAAGGCGTACGCCACCGCCACACACGCCAGTGTGGAGGAGGCGCGCGCGAAAAAGCCCCATGCCGCGAGCTCGTCGGATCATGGATGAATGTGTCGCGTTGCTCGAGACAAGCTGTTGAGGTTGTGAAATGGCCACTTATGACGCCGACGTCATCGTTGTCGGATCGGGTTCGTTGGGCTCGCTGGCCGCCCTGCAGATCGCCAGGGCAGGCAAGGACGTTCTCATCCTCGAAGCCGGGCCGGTCACGCCGGACTGGAAGATCACCGAGAACGTCCGAACGAGTCCACGCAAGGGCAACCTGAACGCGCCCTTCGGCGACATCCCTTTCGCCCCCAATTCCTACACCCCCGGCTACATCGATTTCGACGCGGACGTTGCCTGGATCCCCGGCACGCTGCGCATCGCGGGCGGTACATCCCGTCACTGGACGGGAGTTGCCTGGCGCCTCCTTCCGGAGGAAATGAAGATGAAGAGCAATTTCGGGATTGGCCGGGACTGGGCCTTTTCCTATGAAGACCTGGAGCCCTACTACACGCAGGCCGAGTACCAGGTCGGGGTCAACGGCGCAGATTCGACGGATTATTCCGGGCGCAACCGCGGCACCGCGTATCCGCCGCGATCGAAGCCCTATCCGCTTCCCCCGGAAGCGAAGCCCTACGCCCTTCAGCGGTTCCAGATGCGTGCGGCAGAGCGCGGCTATCGGTGGGACCACGCTCCGAACGTGCGACTTTCACAACCTTACGCGGGCCGGCCGGCCTGCATAGGCAACAACATCTGCAATCCCAACTGCCCGATCGGTGCCAAGCATTCGGGGATCCACGATCTGGAAGCTGCGCAAAAAGCCGGTGCCCGGTTGCGGACCAGCGTTGTCGTGGACCGGATCGAGAAGGACAGCCGGGGTCGGATCAGCGCCGTTTCCTATCTCGACTACGAGGGCCAGCGAACGAGGCTGACGGCGAAGGTCTACGTCATCGCGGCGCATGGTTTCGAGACACCGAAGCTCCTGCTGATGAACGGGATTGCGAACAGGTCGGGCATGGTCGGCAAGAACCTGATGTTGCATCCAACCCTGGCGATGGGCTTTTACGCCGATGAGCCGCTTTGGGTCGGACGTGGCCAGTATCTTCATGGCGCGAATCTCCAGCACAGGCTCACGGACGACCGTGCAAAGGTGTCCGGCGGCTTCTATCAGTTCATGAATCACAACGCGGCCCTCTCGACTGCGGAAGCACTCTTCAAGGAAGGCGGCATGGTCGGGGAGCATTTGGACGACGAGCTGCGCTTGCGCGCGTCGCAGTTCATGTCGGTCCAGCTGCTGCTCGAGGATCTTCCGGATCCATCGAACGCGGTGACGGTGAACACGTCGTTCCGCGACAAGCTCGGTCAGCCTGGCATCAAGGTTCACTATCGCCTGCAGGACTACGCGAAGGCGGCGCTGCCGCGGACGATCGATGATTTCGCGAACTGGGTACAGGCCATGAATGCCGTTCCCCAGGAGGTTCCAGGAGCGAGTTGGTACAACCAGCACCACATCATGGGGACCGTCATCATGGGAACGAACCCCGGTGATTCGGTCGTCGACGGTGATCTCCGATGCCATGATCACGAGAACCTGTATCTCGTGACGACCGGCGTCTTTCCGTCCGTGTCGTGTGTCAATCCGACGCTGACGGGCATGGCAGTCGCTGTTCGGGCAGGACAGCATATTGCGCAGCAGGTTTGAAAGATGAGAGCGCCCTTTTTATTGGCATGCGCGCTCCTGGTGGCGCAACCGGGCCATGGGGCCGCGGCCGCTGAGGCCGATCCAGGACTCGTGGACCAGGGGCGCTATCTTGCCAAGGCGGGCGATTGCGACTCCTGCCATGGTCGTTCGTTTGCGGGTGGTGATCCGGTGCCCAGTCCCATCGGAAATATCTACGCCAGCAACATCACGCCAGACAAGGAAACGGGAATCGGTGCCTGGACGCTTGATCAGTTCTCGAACGTCCTTCGCAAGGGACAGGCACCAGACGGTCATCTCTTCCCTGCAATGCCCTATCCGTCATATACGGGCTTGAGCACGAGCCAGATTCAAGCTCTCTATTCGTATCTGATGCTTGGCGTCGCACCCGTGTCGAACAGGCCGCCGCCGACCACTCTGCCGTTCCCGTTCTACCGACCGATGATGGGCATATGGAACGCGTTCTTTCTCGATGTCGGCAATCCGACGGGGGCAGTGAAGGTTGCAGGCGAGGAGCAGGAGCGTGGGCGTTTATTGGTCGAAACGCTGGGCCATTGCACCGCCTGCCACACCCCACGTGGTCAGCTCATGCAGCAGGACTCGGAGCGGCATCTCGCCGGGGCCATGGTTGGAGGATGGTGGGCACCCAACATCACGCCCGATAGCAGCGGCATCGGCGGCTGGAGCAACGAGCGGTTGTCGACATTCCTGATGACCGGGCACACGGACGTTGCGATTGCGGCTGGCGACATGGGCAAGGTCGTCTCGCACAGCCTGAGCAAGCTGTCCAAGGAGGACATCCATGCCATCTCGGCCTATCTTGGTGCGGTTCCTGCCGTGGCTTCGGACGAGCTGAAAAGAACGGCGAGCGCGGGCACCTTGAGCATCCGGAGGGGTCTCGTCGAAACCGCTGGTCCGAGCGATTGGCAAGCGATGCTTGCTCACGACACCATGGACGGAGGTGTCCTCTACCAAAGCGCCTGCGCCTCTTGTCACGGCGACGATGGAAAGGGGTCTGGCGATCTGAAGCACCCGTCGCTGGTTCGCATCGCATCGGTCAGGGGTCCGCAAGGCGCGACGCTGGTGCAAGTCATCGCCCACGGGGTTGACCGCCAGGTTGGCGACCGGCACACCCTGATGCCATCCTTTCGCACGAGCATGGACGACGGACAGATCGCCTCGCTCGCCAACTACGTCCGCACCCAGTTCGGCGGCATCGAGGGCGGCGTGACTGCGTCGCAGGTTTCGACGATCCTGGACGGCCAGATCGCTACGCCTTGGCTCATCCTGAACGCGAGGTGGCTTGCCATCGTGGCGATCGTCGTTGCGAGCCTGGTCGTTCTGGCCGTGGCTTGGGCGGGGATCCGGGCGCTCGGCCATCGTCGCGTCTGATGCTCGGGCGGTCGGGCGGATCTTCGACGTCAAAAGTCGTGGCGCGGGCAGAAGGCGAGCCGAACGACGCCAAGATGCCCGCTCCCCGTCACGCAGCGAACACCAGGGGTTTGGCTCGGCGCCGTGCCGGTTCGATTCCAGCTTGCCGATCGCGTGCTGGAGCGCATGCCGCAACTTCGCGGTCGCACCGTGAATCGCTTGCGTGTCTCGGGAGAATGCTATTCGGGGCGCGCGCTAAAAGATTGCTTGGCCGGCGAAGATCGCGAGGGCGACAAACACGAGGAATACGACGACGGCGATCCCGAACAACACCTTCGCGATGGTGGCCGTGGCAGACGAAACACCTGAGAAGCCGAAAAAGCCCGCGATCACCGAGACCACCGCTGCGATAAGCGCCCACTTGAGCATGAGTTTCCTTCTGCGAGATCAACGCATTGATGACGCCGATGCTAAGTCATTCGCATGCCGTCGTCGGTGCGTCGGCGTTCAGCGAGACCGTCCAGCACACCGTCGTCGACGGAAGCGCCGAAAGGCGCGTAGACGTCAGAGCCAGGCTCTGAATGCGGCGTTGCCGCGGCACTCCGAGCCCCTATTTCCGGGCTGATCCCCAGGCGCCTGGGAATGAGGCTTGCTGCCGCTAGCTCAATGTCGACTTCCTAAGGAGCGCACGAAATGGCAGCAGCCGTGTCGACCAAGCAGTTCTTGAAGGAGCTCTACCAGGAAACCACAGACGATGACATCTTCGACGGTGCCGCGGTGCTCGGCTTCTACCTGATGCTGGCGATCTTCCCGGCGATGATCTTCGTGATGGCGGCGATTGCATACCTGCCCATCGCAAACGTCGGTCAGGCGCTCATGGATCTGCTGCGCCAGGCGCTGCCGACGAGCGCCGCCGACATGTTCACGGGTGTCGTGCAGCAGGTGACCGGTGAGCGGCGCGGCGGCGTGCTGTCGTTCGGCCTTCTGGCTGCGCTGTGGGCGACGTCGACCGGCATGTACGCGGTCATGCAGCAGCTCAACATCACCTACGACGTCGACGAGGCGCGCAGCTTTCTCAAGGCGCGGCTGTTGTCGATCGGCCTGAGCCTGATGTTCGTCGTGCTGGTGCTGGGCGGCTTCTCGCTGATCGTCCTCGGCGGCCAGATCCAGGACTGGCTGGGCTCGCGCTTCGGCTTCAGCGAGGCGCTGCTCGGCTTCTTCGTCGTCTTTCGCTGGGTGCTCGTCCTGGCAGGGCTGCTGCTGGCCTTCGGCCTCATCTACTACCTGGCACCGAACGTCGAGCAGAAATTCAAGTTCATCACCGCCGGCAGCGTCGTCGGCGTCGTCGTTCTCGTGGTCGCATCGCTGGCTTTTGCCTGGTACACCCGAAGCTTCGGCAACTACGACGCCACCTACGGCAGCGTCGGCGCCGTGATCGTGCTGATGATGTGGCTCTACATCGCCGGGCTGGCCATCCTGTTCGGGTCGGAGATCAACGCGCTCATCGAACACCATGCGGCCGATGGCAAGGAAAAAGGCGAACGCACGCCCGGTCAACGCGAGCGCGACCCGGCCGCGCGAGCGCGAGCGGAGAAGGCGGCTCCGCAGACCGACTCGTCCGCACACCGGGCCCGGCACGGGCAACGGCGCCGCGCTGAAGCGCCGCGGCCGCTGGCCGCGACAGAGATGCAGCCGAAGCCCTTCGCAGCGGTCGCGGGCGCGATGCTCGTGCTGGCGGTCGTGGCGCTGCTGCGATCCGCACGTAAGGAGTCGGCACGGTCGCCATCGCGCGCGAGCCCGCCGAACCGTGGGACGCGCGCTGGCGTTGCGCAGGTAGAGCAACGGCGTTGACGTCCTCCCCACCTTCCGCATCCCGGCGACGATTTGGCTGCCGCGAGTGTCTCTGACGGATCCTGAGTGCCAGTTCGCGGTCGGTGAAAGCGTCCGCTCGCCCGCCAGCCCTGCGACACTCGGCCGACAGCCTCGATCGCGTCAGCCTGCATCTGCAGATCAGCGTCAGTCCTCGTCTGCTCCCGTGAGCCGGCCCGCTTCACTGGACACGACCATGTCGTCGATGTCGATTTCGGTTTCGAGTCGCTCCACCACGGATTCGCCCAGGCGGTCGGCGGCGCGCAGACGCGCGACCTCGGTGCGCTGGGCCTCCAGCGCATCCAGCAGCAATTCCTTGTCGCCCGGCCCGACAGGCGAGCCCGCACTGGCGATGCCGATGCTGCCGCTGGCGATGCTCGCGGCCAGGCGCTCGCCTCGATCGGAGATGCCACCACGCTTCCAATGCCGACGAATGGCACGCTCGCCGGCCTCGCCGGCACGCGCACGCGCATCGCGTTCGTCGCGCTGGGCGCCCTCGGGATCGCCCACACCCAGCCAGCGAATCAGCGGGAGAAGCGTCGCCCCCTGGAACAGCAAGGTGACGAAGATGACCACGAAGGTCATGAAGATGATGGTGGTCCGAACGTCACCTTCTTCGAGCGTCATCGGCAGTGCCAGCGCCAGCGCCAGCGACACGACGCCGCGCATGCCGGCCCAGCCCAGCACCGCCTGCTCCCGCCATGTCGACGAAGGATGGCCAGGATTGAGGGACATGCTCACTCGCGGCGCGGTCCACATCCAGCAAAGACGCAGCACGCTGATGGCCACAGCCAGGGCGAGGCCCGACCAGAAGGTCGGCCAGCCGGGCCAGCCGATCGAGATCTCGCCCAGCAGCAGGCCGAGCAGGAAGAACAGCGAGGCCGTTGTCCCGTAGCGGAAGGCGCCCCAGGCGGTGCGAGCGGCCAGCCGGGCCGCAGCCGAAGGGACACGGGCTGCGTAGTGGCGCAGCAGGAAGCCGAGCGTCACGACGGCAAGCACGCCGGAGCCGCCCGCGCGGTCGGCCAGGTGATAGGCGAGATAGGGCGTCACGAACGACACGCCGACCGTCAGCGACACATCGTTCACGCGCATGCGGAGCTGCATCGCTGCCCAGCCGCAGACGAAACCCACCGTGATGCCGAGAGCCGACTCGCGAATGAAGTCGAGCGCCGCTCCACCCCAGCTGAACTCGCCGGTGACTGCGGCCTGGAGCGCGACGCTGTAGGCGACGATGGCGATCGCGTCGTTGATGAGGCCCTCACCCTCCAGGATCACGACCAGCCGGTGCGCCAGCCCGGTCTTGCCGGCGACGGCCGTCGCCGCGACCGGATCGGGCGGCGCAATGACGGCGCCGAGCACGAACGCCGCGGCCCAGGGCAGGCCGGCCAGGAAGTGGCCGATGCCGGCTCCGAGCAGCATCGTCGCCAGCACCAGCCCGACCGCCAGCATCACGATCGGCCACAGGTTGCGGCGAACGGAGGCAAGCGGCAACGCGTAGGCGGCGGTGACCAGCAAGGGGGGCAGGAAGATGAGCAGCACCAGGTGCGGCGGTATGCTGACCCTCGGCAGCGCCGGCACGAAATGCCATCCCAAGCCGACGACGATGCCGAGCGCCGCGAAGACGACGGGGGGTGGGGTTTTCGCGCGCAGCGCCACCAAGGCTGCTATCAGCAGCAGCCCCAGCAGTAGGAACGCGGTATCGATGAGTGTCATTGCGGTCCTTTGCTTGACCTGGCCCACCGAGGCCGATGACGTGCTCTCCATGCCTCCGCCCAACAACTTGAGACTCCTGAGGGCCCTCGTGTGCTTTTCCGGCCGCTGGGTCGATCGGGCAGGCAAGGTGTCCAACGGGCCATCGTGCGGGCGGCAGGAGGCAGGAAGACGTGCTTGTCTGCGGCGTCACGGTTGGGCCGCGGACATCTGCAGTCGGGCAGCGACGGTCCCCGCGTCCGTGACCGGTGTCGATTCCACCTGGCCGGTCTGCACGCGGCTCCGCTCGATGCCCTTTCAGTGAGGAACTGTGCGATTCGCTCCGCTCGGTGGGTCGCGAGGATCTGCGCTGCTCGGTGCGCGGCCAGGTCGAGCGTGCCGCCGCTCAGCGTCGCCGACGCGAGCGCCAGCGCCGGCGGCTTGCGGTCGTCGACCGTGAGCGCGGCCGCATGCACCTGCGCCTGGAGGTTGTGCGCCGTGACCTGCGCGGTGGCGCCGCCGGTCGACAACTGCAGCGCCGTCCCCAGGTCTATCCGATCCACGTCCAGGCGCCAGGGGTTCGATCCGCTGGAGTCGGCATCGTGAGCGGCCATCTGCGACAGCTTCAGTGCCTCGATGCCGAGATTCAACGGCTCACCGGCAGCGGCCGCTGGCGGTCGCGTCGCGCTTCGCCAAGGCCTGAACGGTGCCAGCGCAAGCTGGTCGGCCTGAAGGCTGGCCTGAGGGTCTGCGCCGTCGGGGGCAACGCTTCCTTTGGCGTGCAGGGTGCCGCCCGGGGGCGCGCGAGCAGAGTCGCCTCGAAGCGCACCGGCGCCTTGCCGACGTTGGCCGGGTGCTGAGCGGTTGCCGACTCGATGCGCAGGTCGTAGCTGGACGCCCGCGTCAGGCTGCGATCCTTCAACGCGATGCCGACGCCGTCGACGCTGGCCTTGGCGATGTCGTACTGGCAGCCGTCGCCTGCGCCCGCCGGCGCCGCCGTGCTGAGCGCTTTTGCGGCGGAGCGGCCGCATGGCCCCCCGGGTCGAGATCGCGGCACGGTCCGTCACGCCGCGACGATGACTGGATCCCATTCTTCGCCGACATCAAGCCAGGCGAGCGGCTGGTCGCCTTCCCGGATTCATCCAGCTCGCGGCGACAAGCAGACCGCTGATCACATAGACCGCGCCCGCAGGAATCCACATGACGAGCCCTCCGATCTGCTGATCCTCCAGGGGCGTCAGGCCGAACGCGGCCGTCGTGGCCGCATAGCTCGGGTACCAGTCGGTCTGCGCCAGCGTGAGCAGCGCGCCGAGAGCGCCCGTATGAACGAATGTCGTGAGGATCGAGACGAGCGCGATCCCCTTGTCCTTGTGCGTCGTCGCGCCGAGGACGCTCCACCAGAAGAGCAGGGCCGTGAACAAAAACGTGATGTGCTGGAACGAATGAAGGACTTCGCTGGCCAGCGCAGCCTCGAACAACACGGGAAGATGCCAAAGCCAGAGCGCGAGCGCATGCAGCGACCACGCCGAAACGGGTCCGGTCAGAACGAGCCACGGCGTGCGCCAGGCCCGTGCGTGAAAGAAGCCACCGGTGGCCCGCCGCCATTGGAAAGGCAGCGCCCAGGCCCACGCCGCGAGCGGGCGGCCGAGCACGAGCAGCGGCGCGGCAAGGAGCATCAACGTCTCGTGCTGCACCATGTGCGCACTGAACAACTGGTTGCCGAGCGGGTCGAGTGGAGAGAGCAGCGCCACCACCAGGAACGCCCAGCCACCGGCGAACGCAGCCGCTTGAACGGGAGAGACTCCGCGACCGCGACCCGCGTGATGCCAGAGGCGATAGATGCCGATCAGGTAGAGCGCCGCACTGAGGGCTAGACAGGCGACGACCCACGGCTCGAACGACCAGTGGAGGTACCATGATTCGGCGCCGCCTGCATCGGCCGTGTGCGCCGCCGCGGCCCCGGGCAACGCGACAAGCGCCACGACGCCGCGTCGCACCATGCGCGCGACATCGTGCGACGTCGAGGAGGCGCCTGAAGGCGGACTGCGATGCGAGAGGTCGCGTCGGTCCCTCATGCTCCCAGCGACGGCTTGCCTTCATGGGCGACGAGCAGATCGTGCATGTCGCTCGCATGATCCTCCTCGTCCGCGAGAATGCCTTCGATCATCACCCGGGTCGTCGGATCGTGGTCGGCGAAGTGGCGGATCAGCTCGCGGTAGTGCTCGATCACGATCCGTTCGGCGACGAGGTTCTCCCGGATCATGTCGACGAGGTTGTCCCCCTTCGAGTACTCGGTGGCAGAGCGCGAGGTCAGCGTCGCGGGGTTGAAGTCGGGATCGCCGCCGAGCTGATCGATGCGATTGGCCACCTTCAGGGCGTGTCGGCGCTCATCGTCGGCGTGCTCCTCGAATTCCGCGGCAACGCTTTCGCTCGAGATTCCCTCGGCCATGATCGCGTGGGCCGTGTAGCGCAGGACGCAGACGATCTCGGTGGCGAGCACCGCCTGCAGGATGTCGACCGCCTGGGCCTTGTCGCCGCCATAGTTCGCGGTCACTGCGCCGTCGCCGATGTGTTTGCGCGCTCGCTGGCGCAACTGCTTCACGTCGGTGAGAAACGAGTCCGGCTTGTTCGCGGTTTTCCTGGGTGTGGTCATGCGGCTTCCTCTTCGATGGGTCGAGATGGGTCGGCGCCGTGGGAGACCGGCGTCGGTCGGGAGCGCTGTCCGGTCAGTGCAGCGTATAGAGGTACGCGGCGATGTCGCGTGCTTCGGCTTCGCCGACGCCCATGTTCGGCATCGCATTGCCCGGCACCACGCCCTGCGGATCGCGGATCCAGCGGACGAGGTTCGACGGCGAGTTGCGCAGCATGCCGGCGATGTAGGTGCGCGAACCGAAGCGGGTCAGCGGCGGGCCGACATTGCCGGTCGCGCCGCGCACGCCCGGTACCGTATGGCAGCCGGAGCAGCCGTAGGCGACGATCAGCTTCGGCCCGCGTTGCGCGTTGCCGCCGACCACCTACCAGACGGGGCCGGCGACCGCGAGCGGCATGGCGGTCAGCAACGCCACGGCGATCACGCAGGACGCGGTCGCGGCCCGTGGCGGGCGCAGCGGGGCGGGTGCGGCGAGCATTCGGCGGGTCGGTTTCACGTTCAGCCGCCGCACAAGGGAACGGTCGTGAGGTTGAGCGCCGCGAGTGCGGTGCCGGCGAGGAAAAGCGCGCTGGTCATCATCCCGGCCATCGCCATGAAGCGCGTCCGGCCGTCGCCGCCGCCGAGCAGTTGCTCCGCGTCGCCCGGTTTCTCGTTGCGGCTGCGCCGCCAGGTGTGCAAGGCCGCGAATCCAGCGGCCACGCAGACGACGAGGGCCACGGCGTCGACCGCGATGACGATGGCCGCGAGATTCGACCAGAGCGGCGCCGCCAGCGGCGTGTCGTGGGGAAAGCACGCGTACCCCGCGAGGCTCACGTTGACGAGCTCCTGCAGGCTCCAGGCGAGGGGTGCGCCGAGCAGCCCGAACCAGACCGCCCAGCGCTGCACGCGGTGCCGATGCGGGGAGGGGTGCGACTGGCGCTCCGGCGCCGACTCTTCGGTCGAGACAGTGGTGGCGTTCATCGGGAGAGGTAGGGCGAGACGTAGAAGGTGAGGAACACCGCGACCCAGACCACCGTGACAAAGTGCCAGTACATCACCGCGATCGCCACGGTGGAATGGCGGCGAACGCCGAAGTAGCCGAGCAGCGTCCAGACGAAGAGCATCACCAGCATCAGCACGCCGACGAGCACGTGCGTGAGGTGAAAGCCGGTGACGGTGAAATAGAGCGAGCCGTAGGCGTGCGTCGCCGGCGTGTAGCCCTTGCGGCTCCACTCGACGCCTTCGAGGGCGACGAAAGCCAGGCCGAGCAGCACCGAGGCGCCCAGGCCGATCAGGAGTTGCGCCTGCCGGCCGGCGCGGATCCCCTTTTCCCCCCACCACATGGTGACGCTGCCGAGCATCAGCACGATCGTGCCGGGTATCGCGAGATCGAGCTTGGGCGGACCGCCCGGCGGCCAGGCGCCGCCGTTCTGCGAAGCGATGTAGAAGTAGCTGAAGAGCAGATAGGCGAACAGGGCGGTCTCGGTCGCGATCACCGTGATCATTCCCCACCAGCCCGACGACAGGCGGCCCTTGCTGCCGACCGGCAGCGCCTGGCCGCGGTAGAGCGCTTCGGCTTCACTCATGGACGATGTCCATGATCTGCCCGAGACGGGCCTCGGGCCACAGCCAGACGATCGTCGCGACGAGCGACGCCGTCATCGCCGCGCCGAAGAGCCACCACGAGTGAATGAGCATGCCGGCGAAGGCGGCCACCAGGGCCAGCGACAGCAGGAGTGGCGCCAGCGAGTCGCCGGGCATGCGCAGGATCACGTCGGGGACGGCATCGAGCGCCGACGTGCCGATCGTCTCGCGGCCGTCGTCGAGCAGGAACCCTTCGGCCGTCGTGCTCTGGCCCGCCTGCCCGGTCATCCGGTCTTCCCACAGCGGATAGCGGCTGCCGACCGTCGGGATGACGGCGAAGTTGTAGGGCGGCGGCGGCGACGAGGTCGCCCATTCCAGCGACGGCGCGTTCCACGGGTTCGGGCCCGCCCGCTCGCCACTGCGCAGGCTGCGCCAGACGTTGATCAGGAAGAGCAGCACGCCGAAGGCGAACAGGTAGGCGCCGATCGTGACGATCAGGTTGATCGTGCCCCAGCCCAGGCCGGCCGCGTAGGTGTAGACGCGCCGCGGCATGCCGAGCAGGCCGAGGATGTGCATCGGGAAGAAGCCCACGTTGAAGCCGACGAACATGGTCCAGAAGGTCCACTTGCCGAGGCGCTCGTTCATCAGCTTGCCGGTGAACTTCGGGAACCAGTAGTGGATGCCGCCGACCACGGGGAAGACGTTGATGCCGATCAGCACGTAGTGAATGTGGGCGACGACGAAGTAGGTGTCGGTGAGCTGCGTGTCGACCGGCACGGCCGCAGTCATGAACCCCGAGACGCCGCCGATCACGAACACGATCACGAAGCCGGCGAAGAAGAGGAACGGCGTGGTGAACTGCGGGCGGCCGGTCCAGATCGTCGCCAGCCAGGCGAAGACGCCGACCGCACTCGGGATGACGATGACGAAGCTCGCGGCGCTGAAGAACGACAGCGACAGCGGCGGCAGCCCGGTCGCGAACATGTGATGCACCCAGACACCGAAGCCGAGCACCATCGTCGTCACGGTCGCCAGGGCGACGGCGGTGTAGCCGACGAGCGGCCGCCGGCAAAACGTCGGCAGGCCGTCGGAGACGATGCCCATGGCCGGCAGCACGATGGCATAGACCCACGGATGGCCGAACATCCAGAACAGATGCTGCCAGAGCAACGGCTGGCCACCGCCTGCGACGTCGAAGAAGTGCATGCCGAAGCGGCGGTCCATCCAGAGCATCAGGAAAGCGAGACTCACCGCCGGTACCGCAAAGATGTTGCCGACCGAGGCCGTCAGCGTGCCCCAGACGAGGATCGGCACGCGGTTGATCGACATGCCCGGCGCGCGGGTGCGGATGAGCGTGACGATGAAGTTGATCGAGCCCACCGTCGTCGAGACGCCGAGCAGCACCATGCCAAGGGCATAGAGGTCGATGTTGATGCCCGGGTTGTAGGCCAGCGACGAATACGGCACGTAGTTGAACCAGCCCGCGTCGGGCGCCCGCCCGACCGGAAAGCTGGCGTAGAGAAAGAGGCCCGAAAACAGGAAGATCCAGTAGGAGAACGCGTTCAGTCGCGGGAACGCCATGTCGCGCGAGCCCAGCAGCAACGGCCAGAGGAAGTTGCTGAATCCCGAAAGCACCGGCAGCGCGTAGAGAAAGATCATCGTCACGCCGTGCATCGTGAAGAGCTGGTTGTATTGCTCCGGTGTCAGCAGCGTCTGGTTCGGCTGGGCGAGCTGCAGCCGCATCACCGCGGCCTCGAGGCCGCCGAGGATCAGGAAGATGAACGAGGTGACGAGGTAGCGCTTGCCGATCGCCTTGTGGTCGACCGAGGCGAGCGCGCCGATCCAGCCGGCGCGGGTTTCCCAGATGCGTTGCAGGCGCGGCGCGATGCTCGCATCGTCACCGGGACGGGCGATGACGGGGATGCGCAGGGCGTCGGTGTTGGCCACGGTTACGCTCTCGGGTTCAGCGCAGGGTCTGCAGGTACGTGACGACGGCGTTGAGATCGCGACCCGAAAGCGCCAGCGCCGGCATGCGAGCGCCGGGCTTGAGCGCCTGCGAATCGGCGACCCACGCGGCGAGGTTTCCCGGCGTGTTCGGCAGCAAACCCGCGGCGATGGTGTGCCGGCTCATCAGATGCGTCAGGTCCGGGCCGAGGATGCCGCCGGCAGCCGTGCCGCGGACAGCGTGGCACGCCGCGCAATGCGCCGCGAAGGCCTGCTTGCCGAGCTGCTCGGGCGCCGACGCCGGAGCAACGGCATCGCGAAGCTGGTCGCGCACCCAGGTCGCGTATTCGCGCGGTGCCTCGGCGACGACGTACATCGCCATGTGGGCGTGCTGGGCGCCGCAGTATTCGCCGCATTGGCCGCGATAGACACCCGGCTCGTCGGCCTGCAACCAGGTGACATTGGTCTGGCCCGGAATGATGTCCATCTTTCCGCCCAGACGCGGAATCCAGAAGGAATGGATCACGTCGTGGCTCGTCAGCTCGATGCGCACCGGCCGGCCGACCGGGATGTGGATCTCGTTGGCGGTCGTGAAGATGCGGTCGGGTTCGCTGCTCACGTAGCGCACGCTCCACCACCACTGCGCAGCGGTCACCTGCAGCGTCAGATCGGTCCGCGCCGGCATCGCGACCGCCGCGACGGTGAACATCGTCCACACCGCGCACGCGACGAGGACCACGCTCGACACGCCCACACCGACGTAGAGCCACGACATGCCGCCTTCGTCGCTGCGAACCGCGAGGGCGTTCGGATCGGCGGAGCCGGCGCGGCGCCGCATGACCGCAGCGAGAAGGAGCACCACGATGACGAGCACGACGACGATCGAGACGATGCCCAGTCCCCAGCCGAGCCTCGTCGCCGGGTCGCCCGCGGGGCCGAAGGTGCGCAGGTACGACATCGGCGACTCGGCCGCGGCCACGAGCGGCCATCCGCAAAGCGCGACTCCGCAGCCGGCCCGGCTCGTTCTCATTTGCCGCTGCCCGGTAGCGGCTGGATTGCGGCTTGCGGCGTGGCGCTCGGCGTGCCGCCTTTGGGCACCGGCGTGCTGGCCGCCTGATCTGCCGGCAGCGTCGCACCGACTTCGCCCGGAACGTTCTGGCCCTGCTTGTCGCCTTGCAGCCAGGCCTGATACTGGCTCGCGGGGTAGCTGCCTCCGAGCGACTGGATGTAGGCGACGATCTTCCAGATGTCCTGCGGCGGCAGCGCCGGATTCCACGCCGGCATGCCTTTCGGGCGACCCTGATAGATCGAATTGAAGATCGACGCCGGGACGCCGCCGTAGCGCCAGGAGCCGTCGGTGAGGCTCGGCCCGATGTTGCCCTTGGCGCCGTAGCCGTGGCAGCCGGCGCAGTTCATCTTGACGAAGAGCTCCTTGCCCTGCTGGACGGCTTGCGGATCATTCCCGTATGGGTTGGGGAACCGCGTCGCCAGCGCGCTTTGCGCTGCGCCGGCGACATCGCCGAGGGGCACGTCGCCCAGCGCCGTCGCGCCCGGCTCGGGTTGCGGCGGCGCGGCCGCCGTGCTGCCGCCGCTGTTCTTGCCGCACGCTGCGACCAGTGCTGCGCCGCAGGCGATCGCCAGGGCGGCCAGACGACGACGCCGACCGGAGTTCATCGCTTGCCTCCCATGCCACCATCGGATGAGACGGCCGGCACCGAGCCTTCGGTTGTCAGCATGCCGGCTGCCGAATGCGGCGAGTCGCCGTCGATGGAGAACACGTAGAGCACCCCGCCCTTGGGCGGATAGCCCGGCTGCGAAGCACTGACGCCGGCTGCGCCGCCAACGCCTGAATAGATGGCGACATACTGGCGCTTGTCGGGTCCGAGGTAGGTCATCGGCTGGCCGATGATTCCCGAGCTGAGCTTTTGCGACCAGAGCACCTTGCCGCTTCTCGCGTCGACGGCGCGGAACCAGCCGTCGACGGTGCCGTAGAAGACGACGTCGCCGGCGGTCGCGAGCGTTCCGCTCATCGTCATGAACTGTTCCTTGATCGACCATACCTTCTTGCCGGCCACCGGGTCCCAGGCCATGAACTCGCCCCAGTTGCCGCCGGGCCCGGCATGGCGCGTCATTTCCATGCCGTCATAGGGCGTGCCCGGGATGTACGACTGCGGATGGTCGGTCACGTCCATGCAGATGTTGAAGATGCCGGCGTAGACGAGTCCGGTGCGCGGCGAGAAGGCCGATGGTTGCCAGTCCTTGCCGCCGATGTCGGGCGGGCAGACGTTCCTGAGCTTCACGTTCGGCTTGGGCTGCATCTCGGCCACGACCTTGGGCATGCCGGTCTTCAGATCGATGCCGTGCGACCAGTTCTGATACGCGAACGGCGCCGCGCTCAGCACCTCCCCGGTCGTGCGGTCGATGGTGTAGGCGAAGGCGTTGCGGTCGAAGTGGACGAGGACCTTGCGCGGCTTGCCGTCGAAGGTGTGGTCGAGCAGCACGTTCTCGTTGACCCCGTCGTAGTCCCACTGGTCGTGCGGCGTGAACTGGTAGGCCCACTTCGCCATCCCGGTGTCGGCATCGCGCGCGAACATCGCGCTCGTCCACAGGTTGTAGCCGGGGCGCTGCGCCGGCACACGCGGGCCCGGGTTGCTCGTGCCGTAGTAGATGAGGTTGGTCTCGGGGTCGTAGGAGACCCAGCCCCAGACGGCTCCAGCACCGGTCTTCCACATGCCTGCCGGCCAGGTCGTCTTGCCGAGGTCCTTGCCCTTCATCCATGCGTAGTAGGGCTTGAAGTCGGCGCCGATCAGAACGTCCTTGTCGGTGCCGCTGCTGTGCGCGCGCCAGAGTTCCTTGCCGGTCTTCACGTCGAGTGCCGCCAGCCAGCCCCACACACCGAGTTCGCCGCCGCTGTTGCCGACGTAGACCTTGTCGCCGACGACGAAGGGCGCCATCGTCATCGTGACGCCCGTGGTCACGTCGCCCATCTTCGTGCGCCAGACCTCCTTGCCCGTCGCCGTATCGATGGCGATGGTGTGCGCGTCGAGCAGGTTGTAGATCAGCTTGCCGTCGGCATAGGCGCTGCCGCGGTTGACGGTGTCGCAACAGGCCTTGCCGATCGCCAGCGGTGTCGGCCTCGGGTGGTACGACCACTTGATCGGCGCTCCGGCCTTGGTGAGGTCGAGCGCATAGGCGAGGTTCGGAAACGGCGTGACGAGGTACATCGTGTCGCCGACGACGAGGGGGGCGGCCTCGTGGCCGTTGGGCGTGCCGTCGGAGAACGACCAGGCGACGCGCAGCTTGGCGACGTTGGCCGCCGTGATCTGGTCGAGCGGGCTGTAGCGCGTGTTGGCGTAGTCGCGTGCCTGGCTGCGCCACTCGCCCGGGGGGTAGGCGGGCGCGAAGCTGGCGTGCGCGTTGTTCAGCGGCTGTCCGGGCGCGGCGCCGGCGGGCGACGAGGCTTCCTTCATGGCCGGCTCTGGAATCGAAACGCCGGCCGACGGCGGCGCGGTCCCCGTGCCGAGGCCGGCGGGCTGGACGCCGGGCGGATGGGGCGCGGGAGCCGACGCCTGTGCGCCAGCGGCCAGAGGGTGGACGACCAGCACGGCGAGCGCCGTGCCCAGGGTCCAGCGCCTCAGGATCGGACCCGCTGACGCGGCGAAGTTCATGCAGGAGGTCATGGTCGGATTCGAGGAAAGGGTTGCGGTGTTCAGCGCAGCGAAGCGACGAAGGTCGCGACCGCGTCGATGTCTCGGTCTGAAAGACGGGCCGCCAGATTGCGCATCATGGCGTGCGGGTCGCTGGTTCGGCGACCGGATCGAAAGTGCCGCAGTTGCTCGGCAACGTAGGCGGCGTGCTGGCCGGCCAGGCGCGGAAACAGGTCGGGCAGGCCCTGCGCGCGGGTGCCGTGGCACGACGCGCACGAGGCCACGCCCTTGGCCGGAAGGCCCGCGTAGAAGATCTTCTCGCCGGCGCGGCGGATCCAGCGCGGCGCGTCGACCGGCTTCGTCGGTCGAAGCGACTGGTGGGCGTAGTGGATCGAGACGCGCTTCATCTCGTCGGCGTTCAGGTTCACGGCGATGGCGCCCATGACCCCGTTTGCACGCAGGTCGCCTTGGGCGGCGAACGCATGCAACTGCCCTTCGAGGTAGGCCTGAACCTGGCCGGCGAGCGACGGGACGCCGGCCCGCCTGCTGTTGCCGTCGAGGCCGTGGCAGGCGGCGCAGACCTGCTGCACGAGCGCGGCGGTGGCCACGGGTTGGTGGGGCATCGCGTCTTGACCCTGTGCCGACATGGTCAGACCCGTGAACGCGAACGCAAGCAGGTGGCGCAGCGGCATGCCATCACTCTTCGGACGTCTTGGCGGCCAACGCCTTGCGCGACTTGGCGACCACGCCGGCATCCACGACCGAGCCCCGGTTGCCCCAGGCGTTGCGGATGTAGCTGACGACATCGGCGACCTCCCGATCGTCGAGCTTTCGGCCGAACGCCGGCATCGCGAGATACGAACTCTGGCCATGGGCGGCGGGGACTGCAGCGCCTTCGAGAACGATGCGAACGACGCTCGCCGGCTCGCGCGCCTGGATCGCGGAGCTGCCCATCAGCGTGGGAAAGACGTGCGCAATGCCGCCGCCGTCGTGCATGTGGCAGGCGGCGCAGTTGTCGACGAAGAGACCTTCGCCGCGGACCAGTGTCTGCGCTTCGATCGGCTGGACCCGCACGTCGTCTTGCTGCGGCGCCAGGCTCTTCAGGTACACGGCCACGGCCATGAGGTCGGCGTCGCTGTAGAAGCGGATCGATCGCTTCACGGCTTCGGCCATCGGGCCGGCCGCTGCCGTGTGCGCGTTGGCGCCGGTCTTCAGGTAGAGGGCGATGTCGCCTGCGCTCCAGCCGCCGAGGCCGGCGCGCGAATCGCCGCGCAGGCTCGGCGCGTACCAGCCGTTGGCGTGGCCGCCCTCGGTGTAGCCGCCCGAGAGGGCGTGGTCGCGATTCGCGCCGCCGAAGTAGCCCTTGGGGGTATGGCAGTCGCCGCAGTGGCCGAGACCTTCGACGATGTAGGCGCCGCGGTTCCACTCGGCGGAGCGCTGCGGGTCGGCGTGGAAGGTGCCCTCGTCGAACCAGAGCAGGTTCCAGCCCGCCACCGTCGCCCGCCAGCTCATCCACCACGCCAGTTGCGGCGGCTTGTTCTCCTGGTGGACCGGCGCCACGGTGTCGAGATAGTCCTTGATCGCATCGGCGTCGTCGCGGGTGATTCTGGTGAACCACGGATACGGAAAAGCAGGGTAGAGATGCTTGCCTTCGTCGTCGTGCCCCGTGTGCAGGGCGCGATAGAAGTCGTCCTTCGACCAGGCGCCGATGCCGGTGGCGCGGTCGGCGGTGATGTTCGGGGTAAAGATCGAACCGAAGCCGGTTTCGATCGCGAGGCCGCCGGCCAACGGCTTGCCGCCCTTGGCGGTATGGCAGCCGGCGCAGTCGCCCAGGTGAGCGAGGTAGCGGCCGCGCTGGAGCTGCGGCAGCGCGTCGGCGCTGGCTGCGGCGCTCGACGTCGATCCGGGCGAGGTGTCGGAGGCCGCACGGCTCGTTGCGGCCGAACCCAGCGCGATGGCCGAGGTCGTTCCCGCTAACGCGAGGGCGAGGACATACGGCTGCACGGGAGGTCGTTCAGGTCTGAACCAGCGGGGCCGGAGAGCGCAGGTACTGGTTGCGGATCGCGTCGGCCGCCCAGAAGGCGAGCGCACCGACCGTGCCGGTCGGGTTGTAGCCGTGGTTTTGCGGGAACACGCTCGAGCCGAGCACGAACACGTTGGGCACGTCCCACGACTGCAGGTAGCGGTTGACGACGCTGGTCGTCGGGTCGTCGCCCATCGCCGCGCCGCCGGTGTTGTGCGTCGTCTGGTAGGGGACGATCGAGTAGTGGCCGTCGCGATAGTTGGTCTTGATCGAGCGCGGTTTCATCGCCCGTGCGATCAGCGCCGCCTTGTCGGTCAGGAAGCGCGACATCCGGTGCTCGTTGTCGTGGAAGTCGAACGTCATTCGCAACAGTGGGTTGCCGTAGATGTCGCGGTAGGTCGGATCCAGGTCGAGATAGGAATCGCGAAACGACATGACGCTGCCGTGCGTGGCGATCGACATCGCCGAGAGGTAGTTCTCGGCCCGCGCCCGCTTCCATTGGCTGCCCCACTTCGGCGTGCCCTCGGGCACCTGCGTCTGCTGGTCGATCGGCCGGCCGCCGGTGTTCCACAGGGCGATGTAGCCGCCACCGATGAAGCCCTCGGGGCCGTGGTCGAAGTTGTCGCCGTTGAACTCGTCGATCGCCTGGCCGAGCGCGCCCGCGCCCATGAACGGATTGACGATGTCGTCCTGGAAGACGTCGACCGACGAGGTGATCTGGTAGGCGTAGTTGCGGCCGACGACGCCGGTGTTGGCCCTCGGGTCGTAGCGCTTGCCGATGCCGGACAGCAGCAGCAGGTGCACGTTGTGCTGGGCGAAGGCGCACAGGATCACGAGCTCGGCCGGCTGCTCGAACTCCTTGCCCTCGGCGTCGACGTAGGTGACTCCCGTCGCCCGCTTGCCGCTGGCGTCGAGGTTGACGCGGGTGACGTCGCATTCGGTGCGAAAGGAGAAGTTCTTCTTCGCCAGCAGCACCGGCAGGATCGTCGTCTGCGGCGACGCCTTCGAGTAGTTGCCGCAGGCGAACCATTCGCAGTAGCCGCAGTAGGTGCACTTGCCCATCTGCACGCCGAGCGGATTCTTGTAGGCCTCGGACGTGTTCGACGCCGGGCAAGGAAAGGGCCGATAGCCCGCCTCGGTCGCAGCCGTCTGAAACTTCTCCGTCATGAAGCTGCGCTCGAGCGGCGGCAACGGATAGCCTCGACTGCGCGGTCCTTCGAAAGGATTGCCGCCCGCCTGGATCGTGCCGCCGAGGTTGCCGGCCTGACCGGAAACGCCGCAGAGGTATTCGAAGCGGTCGTAGTACGGCTCGAGCTCCGCGTAGCTGACGCCCCAGTCCTGGATCGTCATGTCGGCGGGGATGAAATTCTTGCCGTAACGCTGGGTCGTGTGCGAGCGGACGACGAAGTCTTCGGGCAAAAACCGCCAGGTCTGGCCGTTCCAGTGCACGCCGGCGCCGCCGACCCCCGCCGCGGGCAGGAACGAGCCGAGGTGGCGCATCGGCAGCGCCGTCTGGTCGATCGAGTTGCGGAACGTGAGGGTCTCGCGCGCCGGGCGCTCGAAGAGGGCGCGCCGCACGGCGTAGCGCAGTTCGTCCTGGACGTGCGTGGTCGCGAAGTCGGGCACCGTGTCGCGGAATTTGCCGCGCTCGAGCGCGAGCACGTTCAGGCCGGCTTCGGTCAGCTCGTGGCCCATGATCGCTGCGGTCCAGCCGAAGCCGACGAGGACGACGTCGATCGGCGGCAGTCGAGTGCTCACAGCGGGCCCTTCGGCTGGCGCGACGGATCGCGGCCCATCAGGCCGACCGTGGGCAGCGGGTAGCGTTGGCCGTAGTCAAGAATCGCGCCGTCGTAGTTGTAGCGAGGGCCCGGATAGCCGATCAGCTTCCACCCGGCAAAGCCACGGTTGCCCAGGTAGATCGGATCGGCGAAGAAACCTTCCTGCGTGTTCTCCCAGAGCAGCGTGAAGAACGTCTTCGCCGAGACGTCGCCCAGATCGAGCTGGTCGTCTTCGAGCGCATGCAGGAGTGCATCCTGCTGGTCGCCGTTCAACGCGGCGAAAACCCGGTTCGAGGAGCGTCGCGAGTGGTCGTCGATCACGGCAACGGCGGCACGGTAGACCTCAGCGGGCGTGCGTCGCCGTTGGTAGCCCTGTTGTTCGGTTCCGTCGCTCCAGGGACCGCGCATGTACCAGTCGGCCGCGCGCCCGAACGCACCCGCCAGCTGGCGATCGATGAACAACGTGACGCCGGCGGCGACGGCGCCAGGGCCCAATGCATCGGGCGGGATGAGCCGATCTCCGGCCGCCTCGACGAACGCGGCCTCGGCGGCCGTGAAGAATTCGAGACGTGCGGTGGCGTCTCGCTGCGGCAATCGAGCGGCCGTCGATGCGTTCGACCGGACTGCCAGCAGGCCGCCTCCCAGCCCGAGCGACGTGGCAGCGCACAGGAGCAGCTCCCGGCGGCGCACGGGAAGGCGCGCGGCCGCATCCGGCTCGTCCTGCGTGGGCGCGGTCATCCGTTTCGGCGAGTTGGTGAATTCATGAAACGAGGGCGAGCGCGTCGGCCAAAAGTTCGGGGTCGCGCACGGGGAAAGCCCAGGAGCGCAGATCTTCGTCCCGCAGCGCGGTCGGTTCTTTGCACCTCGCCCGGCGCCACATTTCAACTGCAACGTCGCACCCGGAGATGTCCGGAGGCGACCTCCGGAAGGCGCGCCTCGGTGGGCGTCAGTACGAAGTCAGCACGAGGTCAGTACAAGGTTTGCACCGAACCCGCAAACCGATAACCGGCGCCGCGCTCGGTGACGATCAACACCGGGTTCGAGGCATCGGCCTCGATCTTGGTGCGCAGGCGTCTGATCTGGACGTCGATGGTCCGGTCATACACCTCGGTCTCGTGCAGTCTCGACAAGGACAACAGCTGGTCGCGGCTGAGGATCCGCTGGGGCGCCCGGCAGAAGGCGGCGAGCAGGCTGAACTCCCCGTTCGAGAGCGGAACCACCTTGCCGTCGGGCGACATCAGTCGCCTGGTACGAAGATTCAGCTCCCACCCGGAAAACCTGAAGGCCCGGCGGGTGCTGTCGCGCTCCGGCAGGGTCGCCTGGACTTGATAGCGCCGCAGGACCGCGCGAACGCGCGCGAGCAGCTCGCGCGGGCTGAAGGGCTTCGTCACGTAGTCGTCGGCGCCGAGCTCGAGGCCCATCACGCGGTCGGCCTCTTCGCTGCGGCCGGTGAGCAAAACGATCGGCACGGTGCCTCGCTCTCGCAGGATGCGCGCCAGTCGCATGCCGTCTTCTCCGGGCATCTTCAGGTCGAGAAGCACCAGGTCGATGGCTTCGCGATCCACGCACTCGAACAAGTCCCGACCCGAGGAGCCCGTGCTGACCCGCATGTCGTGGTTGCCGAGGTACTCGGAGACGAGTTCGCGGACGGTCGGATCGTCATCGACGACGAGAATGTGCGGCGCGGCGGTTGCTGCGGTCATGGATTTGTCGCTCTGCGCTCGGGAGTGTCCGCCAATGCGAGCGATCGTTCACCCTCACGGGTTCAGTCTCGTACATGATTTGCCGGCGATTGGAGGAGGTTAACCTGCCGAACGATCCTGCAGGCGCGAGAGGCGAGCGGCGGGCGCGGGACGTCGCGTTGCGGCTGCGGCCGTGGCTCGGTGTGCTCGCCGTTTGGCTGGCCGTGGGGGCCATTGCCGGGTTTGCGCTGTTCAAGGCACGCCAGGACGCCGTTCGCAGCGAGAAGCGCGAGCTGGGGTTGCTCTCTCTGGCCCTGGCCGACGAGATCGACAGGGGCCTCGCGGCAACGGAGGAAGGGTTTGCGGTCATCCGCGGCGAGCTTCATGACGGCCGCCTGGCGCTCTCGGGAAAGGATGCATCGCTTCAGTTGCGCACCCGTGCAGACCTGATGCCGCTGATCGCGTCGCTGTGGGTGTTCGACAGGCAGGGGCGCCTGCTGATGGGCTCCGACGCCAGTCAGCCACCCGAGCTCACGGGTTTTGCGCCGACGCTCGACAGGTTGCAGGAAGGCTCACTGAGCATCGGGCGGCCGTACCCGGATGGACCGGGCCACCAGACACAGGTTGCGTTCGCCGTCCGCTTCGCAGATGCGCCGGAGGCAGCCGATGGGGGATGGGTCGTCGGCGCGGCGCCCTCGTCGGCGCTGCTGGGCGCGTTCAGCTCGACCTCGCTCGCACCGGACGTGCGGGTGGCCGTCTTTCGTGACGACGGCACGCTCCTGGCCGCGGCAAACGCGCCGTCGGACGACGAATCCCGAAATGCTCCGTGGCGCGACACCGCCCGCGCCGTCGCAACACCGAGCATGCAGGGCGACGAAGACAACCTCGTGTGGGTCAGGAGCGTGCCCCGCCACCCCATCCGGGTCGTCGTTGAACGCAGCCTCGGAAGCGTCCTGGCGGAGTGGTTCGGGGCCACGCAATTGACTTGTGGCGCTCTCGTGCTGTTGCTGGGGGTCATGCTCGCTGCCGTGCATCTGGTCTCGCGCGCCGATCGTCGGCGCGCACAGGCACAACTCGACCTGCAGGCCCAGCGTTCGCGTGCCAACCGGCTCGAATCCCTCGGCACGCTCGCGGGCGGCGTGGCCCATGACTTCAACAACGTCCTCGCCGGCATCATCGGATTTGCCGAGATGGCACAGGACGCCGCCCCGCCCGACAGCGACCAGGCGCGCCATCTCGGCAAGGCCATGGAGGCGGCCTTGCGAGGCAAGGCCCTGGCCAGCCGGATCCTCGCCTTCAGCGCCGGTGGGGCGCAGGCTCGCACGGTGTTCGCGCTGCGGTCCATCGTCGAAGAGGTGTTGGATCTGATCACCGCATCGCTGCGGCCGGGCATCGTCCTGGAGCGTGCCCTGGACATCAGCGGCGGGCGGGTCCGCGGCGATCCGATGCAGGCCTTCGAGGCGGTTCTGAATTTGTGCGACAACGCCATCCGGGGCTCGCCAAACGGGGGCATCGTCAAGGTTCGACTGACGTCCGCCGTGGTCGGCGAGCCCCGCGTCCTCTCGCACAGCGAGCTGGCGCCGGGCGACTACGTCGCCCTGGCGGTCATGGATCAGGGGCCCGGCGTCGGCCCGGCAGCCATGGAACACCTGTTCGAGCCCTTCTACACGACGCGGAAATCCGAAGGCGGGACGGGGATGGGGCTGGCCGTGGTGCGCGGCGTGGTGGCGGAATTCGGTGGGGGCGTCGACGTTCGCAGTGAACCCGGCGGCGGCGCCACGTTCACCCTCTACTTCCCTGAGTCGCAGGCGTCGCTGACGGTGGGAGCCTGGCAAGCAGAAACCGCGCTCCCTGGAAATCGGCAAGCCGTGCTTTTCGTGGACGACGAACCCGAGCTCGTGGAGATGGGCATCGAGATGCTTCGAGGCCTCGGCTACGAACCGACCGGCGTGTCCGATCCGCTGGAGGCTCTCGCCCGCATACAGGATGACCCGAGCCGTTATGCAGCGTTGATCACCGACGAGTCGATGCCGGGCGTGAGCGGCACTGAACTTGCATCGAGGGCGCGCCGGGCCGCGCCCAACCTGCCGGTTCTGGTGGTGAGCGGATACGGCGGCGCATTGCTGGCGCAACGGGTTGCCGCGGCAGGCGCGGCACAGCTCCTCACCAAGCCCGTTCACCGGGTTTCACTGGCCGCGGCCTTGAAGACGTTGCTGGCGTGAGCCGCCGGAACGCCGCGGCGAACCGGCCGGGTGTTCAGGTTTCATTCGAAACAATGGCGGTGATCCCGCGACACGAGACGACGATCTGAGCAGCAGAGCATCGCCGTATCTCCCCCCACCCGAACTCATGCGACGTGGCCGCTGATCGATTCGACGACCTCTCGCGGCCGGCATCCGTTACCTGGGCACATCCTGCTTCTGCACGACTGGTGATTCATCGCCCCCGGAAGGCACCATCGAAATGGAGCGCCGGCGCGATGATCAGGCGTCTTTTCCCCTCGACGACCGAGGCTGATGCCGACACGATCCGGCTTTGCATTCGCGATCGCGACGGCGGCGACGTGCTGTCGCTGTCCGCGAGCATGACGCTGCTGGACGTGTCATTGACTCCCGGGACCTATCACGTTCTTGCCGACTGGTCCGCCATTCACCGCCACTACACGGTGGCCATCGCCGCCTCGCGCAGCGTCGACGTCTACTTGTCGGCAGACGACTCGCAAGCCGGTTTGCCCTGAACGCGCCCGTCGCTAACGGTCTCGGTATCGCAGCTTGAGGGTGCGGGTGGAACCTTCGGGTGATGCCTCGATGGCAACCACCAGCGACTGATGACGTGGTCGGCGATAGATGCCGTAGTAGGAGACGTAGCCGTTCTCTCGATCCATCTTCATGTCGACGGGCATTGCGCGGCCCGCAAGATCGCGTACCTGGACATCGAGGGCGGCGGGAATGGTGTTGTTGCCGGCCCGGCCTTTCTTGGTGATCGTCACGTTCAGCATCGAGAGCCCGGGCGCCCGCTCGAAGCCGTGTTTTCGGGCCACCGAGGCCGGCAGCGTCTCGCTGCCGACCGTGCTGCTGCGCAAGGTGTAGCCGCCTTCGTTGACCTGATGCGCCTGCGCGCCGGCCGAGAACGGCGTCCAGGCGGCCAGGCAGACGACTGCGGCGGCGACGATGCGATTCGATGTGTTCATGGACCGTGTCCTCCCGTTGAACGATGACAGGCCGCTCAGGCGATCGGCGGCGCGAAGAAGAATGCCAGGCCCAGCAGTACGTAGACGCCGATGAGGAGCACGCCTTCGAACCATGTCGTCTCCCCATCGGTCGCGATCGCGTTGACGATGAACGCCGTGCTGGCGACGGCGAACAAGGCGATCGGGTTATGGAACACCAGGCTCATCGGCTGGCCCATCAGCCAGGAGCCGATCACGAGCAAAGGCGCCACGACGAGTGCCACCTGGATGGCGGAGCCGACGCAGATGCCGAGAACGAGGCCCATCTTGCCCTGGCGTGCGAACCACGACGCCGCGAACAGGTCGGCGGCCGTGCCGATGAGGGCCAGCACGATCACGCCGACGAACATGTCGGAGAGCCCGAGCGTGCTCGCCGTCTCCTCGAGCGCGCCGGCGACGAGGTGGGCCTCCAGCGCGATCACGACGGTCGCCGCGATCAGCACCCCGATCGCCGCCCATGTCGGCCAGCCGGCGCCGTCCGCGTCTTCGCCGGCGCTCTTGCCGTGCGCTTCGTCCGAGGCGAAGACGTTGCGATGCGTGACGAGCGTGTAGACGAGGTTGGCCGCATACAGCAGGACCATCACCACCGGCACGCCCAGACTCAGATGCTCGTCGGTGACGGCCCGGTCTGATCCGGGTGCCGTTTGGCGCCCGGCGAAATCGAACACCGCCGGCAGCAGAGCGATCACGACCAGGATGAGCAGGCTGGCGAGCTGCCCGGCCTTGTCGCGGTCGAACTTCCGTTGCGTGCGGCCGATGCTGCCGACGACGATGGCCAACCCGAGACCGAGCAGACTCGTAGCGAGGATCGAGCCGCTGGGCGCGCACCACTTCGACCTTCCCTGCCGCGAGGACGAAGAAGGCCAGGACAACGTCGGCGAAGCTGACGGTGAGCAGGCCGCCGATCGCCGGATTCGACTTCGCCGCGAGCTGCTCGGTGGCACGCCGCACCCAGTCGGCCAGAACGCCGATCGCCAAGGCGCCGGCCAGAAAGATCCAGATCGC
>JBBSUK010000014.1:0-39417 GCA_038234975.1 Burkholderiales bacterium | reverse complement strand
GAGACCACGTTCGAGCACCACATGTCGGTGCAGCGAATCTGGGAAGCACCGCGCGTCACGCTGCCCTACAGCGACGCGCAGTGGGCCGCCATCGACGCGCTCGGCCGCCGCATCGACGCTGACCTCGAAGCGGGCGACGTCCGCCTCACGCAGGGCGGCGAGCCGACCTTCGTGTCGATCGACGACCGCGACGGCGGCGAGTGGAGCGTCGAGGCGCTCGGCCCGACCAAGCGGCTGCTCAGCGTCTCGCTGATGCAGCGCATGCGCGAGCGTTACGGTGCCGGCGGGCTGCTGCACCACGGCCAGGGCAAGTGGTATCCGGGCGAGCAGTTGCCGCGCTGGTCGCTCAACCTGTTCTGGCGCGCCGACGGCGAGCCGATCTGGACCGACCCGTCGCTCTACGCCGACGAGCACGACGATCTCGGCGCGACCGCCGACGACGCCGGCCGTTTCCTGCGTGCGCTCGCCAAGCGCCTCGGCATCGACGGCGAGCGCGTCTTCCCCGCCTACGAGGACGCGTTCTACTTCCTGTGGCGCGAGCGCAAGCTCCCGTCCAACGTCGATCCGCACGATGCGAAGCTCGCCGATCCGCTCGAGCGCGAGCGCCTGCGCCGCGTCTACGACCGCGGCCTCGACGCGGTGGTGGGCTACGCGCTGCCGATGGCGCCCGACGAGAAGCGCCCCGGCCACTGGCGGTCGACGCCGTGGCAGTTGCGCGACCGTGCCTGGCTGATCCCGGGCGATTCGCCGCTCGGCTACCGGCTGCCGCTCGACGCGCTGCCGTGGGTCTCCGACGCCGACATGGCGTGGGTGCATCCCCGTGACGCGAACCAGCCATCGCCGCCGTTGCCGAGCCGTGGCGCCGCGAAGCATTCCCCGTCGCGCGACGGCTGGCACACCGTCGGCGAGGCGACGGTGAACCATCTCGAGGGCGACCCCGCCGAACACGACACGCCGACCGGGGAGCACAGCCTCACGACCGGCGCGGTCGCAAAGCCCCGCACCGACGCATCGTGCAAGGCTGCGGACGGCAAGGAGGCCGACGACGAGGCCGACAACGAAGCCGCGATCGCAGCGAAGGACGTCGTCCGCACCGCCATCACCGCTGAAGCGCGCCACGGCCGGCTCTACGTGTTCATGCCGCCGGCCGCCGAGCTGGAGGACTATCTCGCGCTCGTGACCGCGGTAGAGGACACGGCTGCCGCCACGCGCACGAAGGTCGTCCTCGAAGGCTACGAGCCACCGCGTGACCCGCGCCTGACGACGCTGCGGATCACGCCCGACCCGGGCGTGATCGAGGTCAACGTGCAGCCGACGTCGAGCTGGCCCGAGCTCGTCGAGCAGACGACCCATCTCTACGACGTCGCCCGCCAGGCCCGGCTGACGAGCGAGAAGTTCATGCTCGACGGCCGCCACGTCGGCACCGGCGGCGGCAACCACTTCGTGCTCGGCGGCGCGACCCCCGGCGATTCGCCGTTCCTGCGCCGGCCCGACCTGCTCGCCAGCATGATCGCGTACTGGCACCAGCATCCGGCCCTCAGCTACGTGTTCTCGGGCCTGTTCGTCGGGCCGACAAGCCAGGCGCCGCGCCTGGACGAGGCGCGCAACGACTCGGTCTACGAGATCGAGCTCGCGTTCTTCGAGCTGCGCAAGGCGACCGAAGCGAGCCATGGTTCGGTGCCGCCGTGGCTGGTCGACCGCCTGCTTCGCAACCTGCTCATCGACGTGACGGGCAACACGCACCGAGCCGAGTTCTGCATCGACAAGCTCTACGCGCCCAACAGCCCGACCGGCCGGCTCGGCCTGCTCGAGATGCGCGCCTTCGAGATGCCGCCGCACGCGCGGATGAGCCTCGTCCAGCAGCTGCTGATGCGCGCGCTGGTGGCGCGGTTCTGGAACGAGCCCTATCGTCCCGAGCGGCTGGCGCGCTGGGGAACCGAGCTGCACGACCGCTTCGTGCTGCCGCACGTGCTGTGGGAAGACCTGCGCGATGTCGTCGACGGGCTGCGCGCCGCCGGCTATCCGGTCGAGCTCGACTGGTTCGCGCCGCACCGCGAGTTCCGCTTCCCGCACCTGGGCGACTTCTCGGCCGGCGGCGTCGAGGTCTCGCTGCGACTCGCACTCGAGCCGTGGCACGTGCTGGGCGAGGAGGGCTACGCCGGCGGCACCGCGCGCTACGTCGATTCGTCGCTCGAGCGCGTCGAGGTGAAGGTGAGCGGGCTCGTCGGCGATCGGCACGTGCTCGCCTGCAACGGCCGTCGCGTGCCGCTGCAGCCGACCGGCACCGTCGGCGAGCACGTCGCCGGGGTCCGCTTTCGCGCCTGGGCACCGTCGTCGGCGCTGCACCCGACGATCGGCGTGCAGGCACCGCTCGTGTTCGACCTCGTCGACACCTGGATGGGCCGCTCGATCGGCGGCTGCCAGTACCACGTGTCGCACCCGGGCGGCGTCGCGTACAAGCACTTCCCCGTCAACGCGCTGGAGGCCGAAGCGCGGCGGCTGGCGCGCTTCTTCCGCAGCGGCCACACGCCCGGCCCGCTGACGCTGCCTGCAGAAGTGCCGAACCCGGACTTCCCCTACACCCTCGACCTGCGACGCCCGAGCGCATGAGCGACCCTTCGCGGCGCCGGGCGCGATGCTGAGCCGCCTCCTCGCCGGCTACGCCGCGCTCGACGACCGCTACGACGAGTTGCTCGCCGCCCCCGGGTCGCCGCGGCAGCACTGGGCGTCGTTCGTCGAGGCGCTGGTCGAGCGCGGCGAACGCGGCGAACGCGACGTCGGCGACGCGCTGTCGCTCACCGAGCGCCAGATCCGCGAGCAGGGCATCACCTACAACGTCTACGCCGACGCGATGGGCGCCAACCGGCCGTGGGAGGTTGATCCGATCCCGCTGCTGCTTCCCGCCGACGACTGGCGCGCGATCGAAGGCGGCATCGCCCAGCGCGCCGACCTGCTCGACAAGGTGCTCGCCGACCTCTACGGCCAGCAGTCGCTGCTGCGCAGCGGCGCCATCCCGCCGCCGGTGGTGTTCGGCCACCGCGGCTTCCTCGGCCCGGCGGTCGGCGTGGTGCCCGCCGGCGGCAGGCACCTGTTGCATTACGCCGCTGATCTCGCCCGCGCGCCCGACGGCAGCTGGTGGGTCGTCGGTGACCGCACGCAGGCGCCGTCGGGGTCGGGCTACGCGCTCGAGAACCGGCTCGTCGTCTCGCGTGTGTTCCCGCAGATGTTCCGTTCGCTGCCGGTGCAGCACCTCGCCGACTTCTTCGACGCGCTGCGCACGGCGCTGGTCCGCTGGGCGCCGCGCGACGCCGGCGAGCGCGGGCCGCCGCGCATCGCGCTGCTCACGCCGGGCCCCTACAACGAGACCTACTTCGAGCACGCGCTGATCGCACGCTACCTCGGCTTCGCGCTCGTCGAGGGGTCGGACCTCACGGTGCGCGACGACCGCGTCTGGCTGAAGACGATCGGCGGCCTCGAGCGCGTGCACGCGATCGTCCGGCGCCAGGACGACGACTACTGCGACCCGCTCGAGCTGCGCTCCGATTCCGCGCTCGGCGTGCCGGGGCTGATGGAGAGCGCGCGCCGCGGCCACGTGCTCCTCGCCAACGCGCTCGGCTCGGGCGTGCTCGAGTCGGGCGCGCTGCTGGGCTACCTGCCGAAGCTGGCGCGCCGCATGCTCGGCGAGGACCTGCAGCTGCCCTCGGTGGCGACCTGGTGGCTCGGCGAGCCGGCGGCGTTCGCCGACGCCTGGCGGCGGCCGGAACGGCTCATCGTCAAGCCGCTCGAGCGCTCGCCGACCGAGCGTCCGATCGTCGTCGAGGACCTGTCGCAGGCCGATCGCGAGGCGCTGCGTGCACGGATCGCGCTGCGCCCGCAGCACTACGTGGCGCAGGAGTGGGTGCACGTCTCGCAGGCGCCGGTGCTCGAGCCGCGAAGCGCGGGCGGCGGCGACGCCTTCGCCGCCCACACCGTCGGCCTGCGCGTGTTCGCGATCGCCACTGCGAGCGGCTGGCGCGTCATGCCCGGCGGGCTGACCCGCGTGGCGGGCGACGCCGACTCGCGCGTCATCGCCATGCAGCGCGGCGGCCGCTCGAAGGACACCTGGGTGCTCTCGGATGCGCCGGTGAATGCGTCGTTCTCGCTGCTGTCGCAGACGGTGTCGGCCGAACAGCTCGTCGACGCCGACGCGACCGTGCCGTCGCGCGCCGCCGAGAGCCTGTTCTGGTTCGGCCGCTACGGCGAGCGCTGCGACGCCTCGGTGCGGCTGCTGCGTGTCTCGCTTGCCCGCATCCTTGAGGAAGGGACGGCGCCCAGGGCCGGCGTCCAGCCCGACTGGGTGCTCGCGAAGCGGCTCGGCCTGGTTGACTCGACGCGCAACGTCGCGCGGCTGCTGCGCCGCTCCGCGACCCACACGGACGGCACCCTCCACCAGCGGCTCGGGCAGCTCTCGCGGGTGGCGTTCACGCTGCGCGAGCGCATGTCGAACGACCACTGGCGTGCGCTCAACCGGCTGCTCGCCGATGCGGTGTTCCGGCGCGAGCCGTCGCTCCCGAACACGCTCGTCTGGCTCGACCGGGCGCTGGCGGCGATGGTGACGCTGTCGGGCTTCGTCCTCGACGGCATGACGCGCGGCGTCGACTGGCGCTTCCTGGCGATGGGTCGGCGCATCGAGCGGCTGTCGACGATGGCGCAGGCGCTGCTCGTGGCGATCGGCGAGGGCCGCAGCCACGACCTCGACTGGCTGCTCGATCTCGCCGATTCCGGCATCACCTACCGCTCGCGCTACCTCGCCGCACCGGAGTGGCTGCCGGTGCTCGACATGGTCGTGCGCGACGACGCCAACCCGCGCTCGCTCGCCTTCTCGGCCCGCCACCTCGCCGCCGACATCGCGCGACTGGAGCAGATGCACGGGCGCTTCGCCTCCGACACGCTCGGCCCGGCGCACGCGGAGCTGAATGCGCTGGTCGCCGCCGACCTCGACCCCGAGAGCGAGCGGCTTGCCGGAACTGTCGAGGCGCTGTTGCTCGCCGCGCACCGCGTGTCCGACGACGTGTCGCTGAAGTTCTTCTCGCACGCGAGCCCGCGCAGCGTGCTGTCGCTCGCCGCATGAGCGGGACTGCAGCCGCGTCGATGCCGGGGCGCGACCGCTACACGGTCGTCCACGAGACGCGCTATGCCTACCGCATCGCCGTGTCGCAGTCGTGGCAGCTCGCCCATCTCACGCCGCGCGAGCTGCCGTGGCAGCACGTCGCGTCGCACGAGATCGCCATCGACCCGGCGACCGACGAGCGCCGCGACGAGCGTGATTCGTTCGGCAACGGCGTCACCCACTTCGCGCTGCACGGGCCGCACCCGTTGCTGAAGGTCGTGATGCGTGCGCAGGTCGAGGTCGGCGACCGTCCGCCGGCGTTGCCCGCAGGTGCCGCCGCGCCGAGCTGGGAGGCCGTGCGCGACGCCGTACGCGGCCACCCGGCGAGCGGAGGCCTTCTCGCGGCGCGGCTGTGCGAGGCGAGCGTGCTCGTTCCGTGGTCCGAAGCCGCGCGGGCCTACGCTGCGCCGAGCTTGCGCGCCGGGCGCGACTGGCTCGAGGCGACGACCGAGCTGATGCACCGCATCCACGCCGACTTCGCCTTCGAGCCGGGCGCGACGACGGTGACGACGCAGGTCGACGAGGTGCTCGAACAGCGCCGTGGCGTCTGCCAGGACTTCGCGCACGTCATGCTCGCCTGCCTGCGCGGTCACGGTCTGCCGGCACGCTACACGTCGGGTTACCTGCGCACCAATCCCCCTGCGGGCCAGCAGCGCCTGCTCGGGGCCGACACTTCGCACGCCTGGATCGCCGCCTGGGCACCGGGGCACGGCTGGGTCGAGTTCGACCCGACCAACGACACGCTCGCCGACCGCCGCCACCTCACGCTGGCCTGGGGCTGCGACTTCGCCGACGTCGTACCGCTGCGCGGCGTGATCCTGGGCGGGCGCGGGCAGAGCATGGCCGTCGAGGTGAGCGTGATCCCGGAGTGACGCGATAGCGAGGGGCACACGTGCGGGGGGTGGCAGGGGCGCCCCCGGCAAGCGGCCCTTCGCGGGATGGCGGCGGGCAGGGCTGCTGCCGAGACTGGCGGCATCCAAACCCGCTCCCGAAATCACCATGGCATACCTCGCCGATCCGTCGATGTCCCGGGGTCCCGGCTGGTTCGACTCGACCTGGGAACTCGACCGCGGTCTCGACGTTCGCGAGGGCTGGCCGGCCGACGTGCCGCTGGGCGTCTGGCTCGACGGCTTCCTGCGTCAGTCGGACGCCTGCCCCGATGACGCCTTGTCGCCCAGCGCGAGGTAGAGCCAGGCGCGTGCCTTGTCCCAGTGCCGGCGGACCGTCCGCTCGGTGACATCGCGCAGCGCCGCGATCTCGCTCTCGGTGTAGCCGCCGAAGTAGCGCATGTCGACCAGCTCTGCGAGCTGCGGGTCGACTTTCTCGAGATCGAGCAGCGCTTCGCTGATCCGGATCAGCTCGTCGCTCTGGCCCATGTCGGCGACCTGCAGCGCCGCGTCGCCGCCGAGCGTCTCGTGCGCCGCACCACCGCCGCGGCGCGCGGCGAGGTGCTCGCGGGCGCTGTCGATGATGATGTTGCGCATCGACCGCGCCGCGTAGGCGAAGAAGTGGTGCCGGTCTTCCAGCCGCAGGCCCTTGGCGCCGACGAGGCGGATGAAGCTCTCATGCAGCAGCGTTGTCGTGCCCATGCTGTCGCCGCGGCCCTGCTGGCGCAGGCGGGAGCGGGCGATGCGCTTGAGGTCGGGGTAGAGGGACGCGTAGACCTGATCGAGCGCCGAGCGGTCGCCGCCGGCTGCAAGCTGGAGAAGGACCGTGATCGGCGGCAAGTCCTCGCGTCGGGGAGCAGTCGGGGCGGCAGGCATCTCGGCACCGAGCGTAGCGATCGCCGGCTCCCCCGTCCAGAGCGGTGTCCGGTCTTCCAGCGCGATCGCGTATGCCCCGGTGGAGGTACCCGACGTGAATCGCGGTGCTTCTTCGCCTACCAACCAGGACACCGTCATGAAGCCGCATCCCGCACCGTCTTTCCGGTTCGTGCATCCCGCCTCGCGCTTCGTCGCCGGCGCGACAGCCGCCGCCGCTGCGCTCGCTTTGGCAGCGCTCGTCTTCGGCCACGCGGCGGACGACCGGGCGTTCACCTTCGCAGGCGTCCTTCGCCCCGCCGCGGTGCTCGCCGACGCGAGCCATGCCCCGGCCACGGGTCGGCGGCCCGCCGAAGGGGCGCGCGCCGCCGACCGCGTGGCACTGGCGGCCGCGCGTTGAGCCGGCCATGGGGCCCGCGAAATTCGTTGCGGCCGTCTTGCCCGAGGCCTATCCTCTCGCGCTCGCAGTCGGGGAGCGGGGTTGAGGATGCTCGACACGGTGGGAGACTGGCAGGAGCTGTCGGCGCTGTACGAGCAAGCCGACGCGCTCGAAAGCGACGAGCTGGCACGCTGGCTCGTCGACCTCGAGCGGCAGCAACATCGCCAGTTGCCCGACCTGCGCCGCATGCTGGCCGCCCGCGATTACGTGGCGCGGGCCGATTTTCTGCAATCGCTTCCGGGCGCGGTCGAAGCGCGACCGGGCGCCGTGGTTCGAGACCGCGGCGAGGGCGAGCTCGTCGGCCCGTACCGGCTGCTCGGCCCCCTTGGTTCGGGTGGAATGGCCGATGTATGGCTCGCCGAGCGCGTCGACGGTGCCTTTTTCCGGCAGGTCGCGATCAAGCTGCTGTTCGATCACCCGTCGGGCCCCCATCGCGATTCATTCGCCGAGCGCTTTCGTCGCGAGCGCGACATCCTGGCGCGTCTGGCCCACTCGAACATCGCAGCCCTTCACGACGCGGGCGTGACGCCGCGCGGACAACCGTGGCTCGCCCTCGAACTCGTGCAAGGCTTGCCGGTAACAGCGTGGTGCGATGAGCGACGGCTCGACGTGGCGGGGCGAATTGCGATCTTCCGACAGGTTCTGCTTGCGGTCGAGCATGCCCACTCGAACCTGGTGATCCACCGTGACCTGAAACCGTCGAACATCCTGGTCTCGACCGACGGCACGGTCAAGCTCCTCGACTTCGGAATCGCCAAGCTAGTCGCGGAGTCACAGGCCGACACCGACCTGACACGCCGCCACGGCAGGCCGATGACGCTGACATATGCGAGCCCCGAGCAGTTCAACGGCGCGCCGCTGACCACGGCGAGCGATGTCTACTCGCTCGGCATCGTGCTCTACGAGCTGCTGGCCGGCGCGACACCCTTCGAGCCGCAGAAGGGGTCGCTCGCCCGATTCGAAGATGCCGTCCTGTATGTCGAGCCGCGACCGCCGAGCCGCGTGAAGATCGATGCGAAGCACATCGATCGCGATCTCGATGCGATCGTCCTGAAGGCGATCGCGAAGACTCCCGACGCTCGCTACTCGTCTGCGGAGGCCATGCGCCGCGACCTCGATCGGTGGGCTGCCTGCGACACGGTTGAAGCTCGCGTGCCGGGAGCGTGGTACCGCGCCGATCGCTTCGTTCGCCGCCATCGCCTGGCGGTGGCGTCGACCGCGACGGCCGCGACCCTGCTCGTCGTCTTCGCGGTCCTGGCGCTGTTGTCGGCGACGCGCGCACGAGAGGAGACTCGCGCTGCGGCAGCGGCGCGAGACTTCATGATCGGATTGTTCAAGGTCGCCGACCCCGAGAAGGTCGACGGCAACGAACCTAGTGCGCGTCAGGTGCTCGAAACCGCGAGCGAAAGGGCCGGCGCGGCGCTCAAGGAGCAACCCGAGCTGCTGGCTCAAGTGCTGGAGAGCATCTACCACCTACAGGACAACGCGGGACAGCTTGCGCTCGCCGAAAGGACGCTCGATCGACTTGCAAGCGCTCATCGCGCGGCCGGTGACGCGCCGGGACTCATCCGCGCACTGGTGGAAGGTTCGTACACGGCTTATCGTCTCGATCGGCCGGCCCGAGCCGCCGCGCTGATCAACCAAGCACTGGAGGCAGCAAAGACGGACGCGCCCGATGCCTCACTGGCGGCGCGGATGCTGTACGTCCATGCATGGGCGCTTCGAGGCATCGGCGAGGTACAGCGAAGCGAGGCGGAGATGAAGAACGCCATCGTTGCGTTGGAAACCGTGCATGGTCATGGGAGTTCGGAGGCTATTCAGGCCCAGCGCGGGCTGGCTGACCTCTATGGTGCGACGGTACGCTACGACGAGGCCATTGACAGGATCGAAGCGGCGCTCCTCACCGAGGGCGCGAGCTCGAAGGCAACACCTGAGGATCGACTGGAACTCCGGATCATTCGCTTCAGCCTGTACTTCCAGGCTGGGCGCTATGTGCGCGCCAAGCAACTGTCTGAAGAACTGCGTGGCGACTGCGCCGCCGTACTCGGCAAGACTCACTCGTTTTGCTCTTTTCTGTTGACGCTGCGTGCAAGGCTCTACCTCAGAACCGACCGTCTCGACCAGGCAAGGGGCTTGCTCCCGGAGCTTCAAGCTGCTGCACTCGTTCCATCCGCGTTGCCCTCACAAGTCAGGGCTCGAATCGAGGCCGCACGCGTGATGGCGGCGTCGGGCGACCTTGCGGGCTATCGATCGGCACGAGAAGCAGTCGCCAGCGTGGCGGTTGATCCGGACAACAGCCCGATCTTGCGCGTCTCGGCAGCTATCGCCCTGTCCGAGTGCTCCCTCCTGATGTCCGAAGTGACACAGGCGCGACAGTGGGCGCGGGTGGCCTACGACTTGCAAGCTGTCCGCTCGTGGGGACAGCGAGGCACGTCCTTGATCTTGCTCGGGATCGCAAGTCAAAGAGATGGCGATGACGCCTCCGCACTGGCATTTTTCGAACGTGCCGAGCCGGAATTGGCGGCTGAGCTCGGCTCTGATCACCCGCTCATAGCGCTGTTTCGACTGAACCAGGCCCTATCGCACCAACGCCTCGGTCACTGGCGGGAAGCGGAACGGCTACGTTCCGTTGCGATGTTGAAAGTGCGACGGGCCTGGGGTGACGAGTCTGACCAAGCGCCCCCGTTTTCTGCAACCGATGCTCAACGTGACGCCGCGAGGAGCTACTTCTTATGAAGGAGAGAGCAATGTCTCTGACACGTGACGACATCAAGAAGCTCGTCAAGACTGCAAATGCCAATCTGGAACAGATAAAGGGTTTCGCAGCCCACGTCCAAACGATCTTGGAGGTCATCGAAGACGATGAGCTGCCGGCCGGTACCAACGCCGAAGACGTTGGTCGCCCGCCGGGACCGGAACCCACTCAGGGCGGTTGATGTCGCGGCAGCGAATGCCCGTCGATCCGCCGCAGCGCCGCCCGGGGAGTCCCCCTCCGGAGATCTGCGTCAACCTCCGACTCAGGCAAGGGCATGGGGACGTCCCGACCGCGGCCCTTGTCGAGAAGGTGACGCCCGTTATCGAACGTCTCGGGTTTGTGGTGTCGTCCGCCAGCGTCAACTCGCTTTGTATTCGGGGCGACGCCGAAGCGTTCCGGCGGGCCTTCGGCATCCTTCCGCGGCGAGTGTCGACTGAGAAACTGGGCCGGCAGTCGCATCTATTCGAGTATCTGATCCCGGACGGTAGAAAGTTGAACATTCCGGAGGAAGTCCGCGCCCTCTTCGATCAGGTGTCGATTGTTCCCCCGTATGAGTACGCCGCTGCCGACATCGTGTGGCCGCCGCCGGGCCGCGTCGATGGGCAGGTGGAGTTCCTTCGCCTCATCGAGGATGTGCCGAGGCTCCTGGGTGCCGACGAGCAGCCGCCACGATGCACGGGGGATCGCGTTCGGGTTGTGTTCGTCGACTCGGGGTTGATGTCGACGCACAACTACTTCGTCAAACGGGATCTGGATTGCGACGTCGTCCTTGCCGGTTACGCCACGGGACCGGGGCGGGACGACCTCGGGCACGGCACAGCGGTCGCAGCGAACATCTTTGCCGTTGCACCAGGCGCAAGGGTCACCGGGGTCAAGACGACAAACGAAGACGAGCCGAACATCGGGGCCGTTCTTCCGGAGGCCTTCAAGGTGGCCATGGGCGTCTTCAAGGTCAAGGTCATCTCGCTCAGCATCCTGCAGAACTTTGTCGACGCCGATAGCAAGGAGCAGTTCGGCGAGATCCCTGCTTCATTCTCGGACCTTGCCAAGGACGTGGAGACGGCGATCAAGAATGGAATTGTTGTCGTGGCCGCCGCCGGCAACAGTCAGTACGGCTTCCCTGCGCAGATGCCCGACGTCATCTCCGTTGGCGGCGTGCACGCGACGATCGCTCCCGACGGCACCCGAACGTTCGAGGCCTCCAACTTTGCCTCGGCTTTCACGAGCAAGATCTATCCGGGTCGCCAGGTCCCGGATGTCTGCGGCCTGGTGGGCACGGTCGGCAACGCGGGCCACATCCAGCTTCCCGTTCAGTCTGGCTCGACCTACGACGTGGACTGCCGCAGGTACGACGGCACGACGGAGAACGACGGCTGGGCGATCTTCAGCGGGACGTCCGCGGCGGCCCCGCAGGTTGCGGGAGTGTGCGCATTGCTGCTCGAGGCCGATCCCGCGCTCACGCCAGCCCAGATCAAGGACATCCTGTGCGTCACGGCACGCGACATCACCCAGGGCGCCTCGGTTCAGCAACTAGGTCGCGACGGAGCGCCGAAGGATGCTGCCCCCCAACGCGACGCCGCGACCGGCTTCGGCTTGGTCGATGCGTCGGCAGCCATCGACGAAACCCTGCGTCGCAAGGCAGCGCGCATCAACTGACAAAGCTCATCGACCAAGCTGTCCGCCTTCGCTCACGCGTTCCGTATGACCCTTCGAAGCCGCCGATTTTCCGGTGCTTCGACAGGGTTCACGGAACAGGAGTCGAGCGATGGACACGAACGAAGGAACGGACAACGCGGCAGGGTATCAGCGGGCTGCGTGGACGACGGTCGCCGTTCTGGTCGGCCTGACCGTCGGAGCCATCGCAGGGCTGCGTCTGGCGGCGTCGGCAGCGGTGACTGCCCACCGGCCGGTGGCAGTCGCACCCATCTCAGCGGCGCCGGGCCGCGACGACGAGCGATCGCGGCTCGTCGAGCGCGTCGATCACTCGACGATGACCGCGTCAGATGCTGACACGCTCGCGGAGCCCGGCACGTCGATCGCCGCTTACGGCGACTGATCGTCAGCGAAGCGCCGGCGTGCCGGCGACCTCGCGCTTCACCGCCTCGCCGAGCTCCACGACCGCCAGCGCGTAGTAGCTCGACCAGTTGTAGCGGGTGATGGCGTAGAAGTTCGCCGTGCCGGCGACGTGGCTCGGCGCCGCGTTGCCGTTCTGCAGTTCGACCAGCGCCAGCAGTCCCGAGTGGCTGCGGCCCGCGTCGCCGAGGACGGCACCGCGCTCGGCCAGCTCGGAGGCGCTGAACGAAGGCACGATGTCGGGAACGAGCAGCGCGGCGCGTGCCGACGTGTCGTTCGGCGCGACGACGTCGAAGCGCGCCGGCACGCCGCGCTGCCAGCCGAACGCCGCGAGGTAGCGGGCGACGCTGCCGATCGCATCGGCGGGGTCGGTGTGCAGGTCGATGCGGCCGTCGCCGTCGAAGTCGACGGCGTGCGCGTTGAAGCTCGACGGAAGGAACTGCGGCAGGCCGATCGCGCCGGCATACGAACCGCGCCAGGCCAGCGGATCGACCGCCTCGCGCTTGCAGAGCACGAACCATTGCTCGAGCTCGCCGCGAAAGAAGTCGCTGCGGTCGCGGCGGCCCGCCGGGAAGTCGAAGGCGAGGGTGGCGAGCGAGTCGACGACGCGGAAGTTGCCCATCTGCCGGCCGTAGATCGACTCGACGCCGATGATGCCGACGACGACCTCCGGCGGCACGCCGTGCAGCGCTTCGGCCTTCGCGAGCCAGGCCTCGTGCTGACGCCAGAAGGCGATGCCGCCGCGGATTCGCACGGGCTCGACGAAGCGCGCCCGATACGCCGCCCAGTTCTTCGCGACGCCGACCGGCGCCGGCATGATGAGCCGCGCGACAGCAGGGATGAAGCGCGCCTGCTCGAGCGCCGCGCGCAGCCAGGCCGGGTCCAGGTCGTGTCGCGCTGCAGCGTCTTCGGCGAAGCGCAGCACGTCGTCGCGGCGGCCGTAGGTGACGACGTCGGGTGCGTTGTCGTCGAGCGCGTCGCGACGGTCGGCCTTCGGTTTCGACTTCTGTCCCGACACCGTGCCGGGCTTCTTCGCGACGGCCGCCGTCGACCATCCGCCGGCCGCGAGCGCGGCGGCGCTGCCGAGGATGAGTCGTCGTCGCGTGTGGTCGTCGGCCATGGCCGCGGATTATCGGCCGGCCTGCGAGCGCAACCGACGCCACTGCACCTCGACGATGCGGTCGACGCCGGGGTCGGGCCGCTGCCGCGCGGCACGTCCGTAGCGTTGTCGTTCGAGCGTGTCGAGGGCCAGCGCGAGCGCTTCGCCGTCGTCGCCGAGCCGCTCGCGCACGTGCGCCGCGAGCGCGCGGGGCGGATCGTGCGGCGCGACGGGAACACCGAGCGACGCCAGCCGGCGCTTGATGCGCTCGAGCTGGCGCACCCACGGGTCGACGCGGTGCCGGTCGAACCACGCCCACGTTGCGCCGGCGAGCGCGAGCGTGCTGAGCGAGAAGGTGAGCAGCAGGGCGAGGTCTTCCCAGCTCGGCGAGGAGAAGCCCAGGCGCCTGAGGACGGCGAGCTGTTGGCCGCGCGAGTACGTCAGGACCCACTGGTTCCAGCGGTTGTTGACCGCCTCCCAGGCGTTGCGCCAGCTCGCGAGCAACTCGGGGTTCATCGCGTCGAGCGCGCCGGCCACGAAGCCCGGCGGCGGGGCGAGCCGCCGGCTTCGGTTGATGCGGTCGGGCGCGACGGCGCCGGTCGGGTCGGCGCGGATCCAGCCGGTGCCGGCCTGCCAGAACTCGGCCCACGCGTGCGCCGCGCTCTGCCGCACGATCCAGTAGTCGTCGACCGACAGCGGGTCGGCGCCCTGGTAGCCGGTGACGATGCGCGCCGGGTAGCCGGCGGCGCGCATCGCCACGACGAAGGCGGCCGCGTAGTGCTCGCAGAAGCCCTCCTTGCGGTCGAGCCAGAACTCGTCGATGGCGTCGCGCCCGTACTCGCCCGGCGCCAGCGTGTAGCTGTAGCCGCCGCTGCGGATGCGCGCGAGCAGGAGCTGGGCATAGGCCTGCGCGTCGCCGTCGCGGTTGGCGGCGTGGTCGCGCAGCGCGCGCGCCCAGGCCACGGTGCGCGGGTTGAACCCCGGCGGCAGCTCGCGCGCCTCGTAGGTCTCGGCGCCGCGGCGCGCCGAGCCGAGCACGAAGCGCGTCTGCGCCTCGGCGTGAAAGCGCACGCGCTCGTTCAACGGTCGCGGCAGCAGCCACTGCAGGTCGTCGCGCGGGCTCGGCGCGAAGCCGTCGGTCGGCGTCACCGACGTGGTCGCCTCGAGCATCGGCACCGAGGCGACGCGCAGTGGCTCCAGCGTCAACTCGTAGCGAACCGGCGCGCCTTCGGAGCGCACGGTGGCCGGACGCGGCGCGACGCCGTTGGCGGCGAACGGGAGGGCGAGCGGCGTCCATTCGGTGCCGTCGAAACGGGTCAGCACCGGGCCGCGGAAGTAGAGCGCCGAGGGCGCCGGCGCCGGGCCTTCGAAGCGGATGCGCATCGCGATCGAGTCGTCGGTCGCGACCTCGGCCAGCGAACCGAGTCGCAACGCGTTCGACAGGCCGGTCTTCGAGCCGCCGTCCTGCGGCACGCCCCACAGCGGCCCGATGCGCGGGAATAGCAGGAACAGCAGTGCCATCACCGGCGCGCCGAGCATCGCCGTGCGCGCCGCCAGTGCACCGGCGCGCGCCAGACTCGGCTGGCCGACCGGCATGTGCGCGAGCACGACCGCGGTGAGCAGCCCCCATACCGACACCAGCATCGCTCCTGCGACGAGCAGCGACTGCGAATAAAGGAAGTGGGTGAGGATGATGAAGAAGCCGAGGAAGAAGACGACGAAGGCGTCGCGCCGGGCCCGCAGCTCGAGCGTCTTCAGCGCCATCAGGGCGACGGCCAGCGTGACGCCGGGCTCCTTGCCGAGCAACGTGCGAAATGTGACGAGGGTCAGCACGATCGCCACCGCGAGCACGCCGACGAGCATCCACCGTCCGGGCAGTGCGCCGCCGCTGACGGCCACCCGGCCGCGCCATGCGAGTACGGCGACGACGAGCGCGATGGTCCACGTCGGCAGGTGGCTGGCATGCGGCAGCACCGTCCAGGCGATGACGGCGAGGAGAAAGAGCGTGTCTCTCGCGTCGCGAGGCAACGCGCGCCAGCCCGGCCAGCGCGTGCCCAGCAAGAGACGGCCGATGCCGCCGCGAGAGACGAGGGCGTCGACCGTGCTCATGGCGCCCGCCACAACGCCATCGCTTCCAGGCAGGCGCGGCGCTGCATCTCGCCGCCCGCCGGCGCGACGTCGGCGCCGGGCAGGTGCAGGCCGAAATCGGCGCCCGCGCGCTCGGCAGCGAGCGTCCACGCCGCCAGCCGCGACAGCCGCTCCTCGACGCCGAGCCCGGCAGCGGCGTCCCAGTCGACCCACAGCTCGCGGCGCGTCGACACGCTGGTGTCGCGGCTCACGAGCTCGGCGCCGGTCTCGAGCGCCTGCGCCGCCTTCTTCCACGCGATCAGCTTCATCGGATCGCCGCGCCGATACGCGCGCACGCCCTCGACCTCGCCGCCGTCGCTCGATCGGGTGCTGCTCGGCCCGCCGACGATCGGCCTGGCGGCAGGCAGGGGCGGTGGATCCGGTTCGAGGGCGGGCCAGGCGAGCAGCGCCGATTCCGGTCGCCAGACCGTCCAGGCGCGGAACAGACCGAGCGGGAAGCGCGTCTCGGCGCTGAGCGTCGGTACGGCGTGCCGACCACGCGACGGCGGCACCCAGCCGACGCGAACGACGGCCTGCCCGCCGGCGGGAACATCGGTCCACACCAGCGTCGACGCGTCGGCCTCGAGCGCGCGCAGGCCGATGCCGAAGCGCGCGGTGCCCGGACTCGTCAGCACGAGCTCCAGCGCCGCCGCGGTGCCGGCGTGGGTCTGCTGCGGCGGCCGCAGGTGCAGCGTGAGCCCGCGCAGCGTCGCGTGCGTGACGTGCATCGACACGAGCCCGCTGCCGGCGAGCAGGAAGGTCAGCACGTAGCCGAGGTTGAGCTGGTAGTTGATCGACGCGAGCAGCAGCACGAGCAGCGTCACGCCGAACATCCAGCCGGCCTTCGTCGGCAGGATGTAGATGTTGTTCTGCGTCAGCAGTTGCGTGTCGCTTTTCGGCAGCCGCGACTGCAGCCAGCCGCGCACGCGTGCGCGCGCCCTGGCGAGCGGATTCGGCAAGCCTCGCGACACCGCGGCCGCGGGGGTCGTCGTCACGGCAACGCGACCGCCTCGACCATCGCCCGCACCTGCTCCTGCCGGCCGCGGCCCGAGCCCGACACGGGGAGCAGGCGGTGCGCGACCGTCTGCGGCAGCACCGCCTGAACGTCGTCGGGGGCGACGTAGTCGCGGCCGCCGAGCAGTGCCCGCGCCCGCGCAGCGCGCAGCACGGCGATGCCGGCACGCGGGCTGAGGCCATCGACGAACCAGGCACCGGAGCGCGTTGCCTGGATCAGCGCCTGCAAGTAGTCGAGCAAGGCGTCAGAGGCGTGCACCGCGAGCGTGGCCTGCTGCGCGGTGATGAGCTGCTCCGGCGTCATGACGGCGGGCAGCCGCGCGATGGTCTCGCGTCGGTCGGCGCCCGCGAGCAGCTCGCGCTCGCTCTTTCGGTCGGGATAGCCGAGCGTGATGCACATGAGGAAACGGTCGAGCTGCGACTCGGGCAGCGGATAGGTGCCGAGCTGATCGGTCGGGTTCTGCGTCGCGATCACGAAGAACGGCGACGGCAGCACACGCGTCTCGCCCTCGACGGTCACCTGGTGCTCCTCCATCGCCTCGAGCAGGGCGCTCTGCGTCTTCGGGCCGGCGCGGTTGATCTCGTCGGCGAGCAGCACCTGCGCGAACACCGGACCCGGGTGGAAGACGAAGGCCTCGCGGCTGCGCTCGTAGACCGACACGCCGACGAGGTCGGACGGCATCAGGTCGGCGGTGAACTGGGTGCGCGAGAAACGCAGGCCGAGCGAGACCGCGATCGCGTGCGCCAGCGTCGTCTTGCCGACGCCCGGAACGTCCTCGATGAGGAGGTGGCCCCCGGCGAGCATGCAGGCGACGCAGTCCTCGATCTGTGCGCGCTTGCCGACGATGACGGTGGCGATCTGGTCGACGAGGGCGATGAGGCGCGCGCGCAGCGGTTCTGTCATCGAACGACGTTAGCCGAATTCGGTGCGGCAACGCGCCGCTGCGCGGCTCAGGCGCGGTCCGAGGCCGGCATCCTTCACGCCCTCGGCCGCCGGCCGACCTGGCGCCGCGAAGCGGTGCATGATGCGACCTCGGCCCTTCGGGCTTGTCGCAGGGTGCACATCATGGGTTTCGATCTCGGCGGTCTGCTGTCCCAATTCGTCGGCGGTGGCGACGCCGCCAACGCCAATGCTCCCGAGCACTTCGAGCAGGTCGCGCAGGCGGCGCCCCCCGATCTGCTGCGACAAGGCCTGTCGGCGATGTTCCATTCCGACCAGACGCCTCCGTTCGGCCAGATGGCGGGGCAGTTGTTCCGCAACGCCAACGCGACGCAGCAGGCGGGCATGCTCAACCAGTTGATCGCGGCGATGGGGCCGACGGTGCTGTCGTCGCTCGCCGGCGGCGCGGGCGGCGGCGTGCTGGACAGCATCCTCGGCCGGTTCACCCAGGGTGGAGCTCAGCCGCCCGCCGTCACGCCCGAGCAGGCTTCGCAGGTGACGCCGCAACAGGTCCAGCAGATGGCCGATCACGCCGAGCAGCACAGCCCCGGCATCATCGAGCAGATGAGCGACTTCTACGCCGAGCACCCGACGCTGGTGAAGTCGCTGGGTGGCGCGGCGCTCGCCATCGCCTTGTCGCGGATGGCGCAGCGGCACGCCGGCTGAGCCCGCGGCGCAAGTGGGCGATCGACCGGGCGACGCGATGTCCGTCGGGTGGGTCGAGTCGGCACCCCGGCCCGTCGGCTGGCACCCGGTGGCCGCCGAGCGCGACGTCGGCGGTGCTGCGCCGGTCGCGGCGCGCGTCGTCAACCGTCCGGTTGCCGTGTGGCGCGACGCGGACGGGGCGGTCCACGCCGTCGACGACCGCTGCCCGCACCGCGGCACGCGGCTGTCTCTCGGCTCGGTCGTCATGCGCGACGGGCAGAGCCGCCTCGAATGCCCGTACCACGGCTGGCAGTTTGCAGCCGACGGTCGTTGCCGGCATGTGCCGGCGCTGCCCGGCTTCGAGCCACCGCCTTCGCATCGGCTCGACGTGCACGGCGTGCGCTCGGCATACGGGCTGCTGTGGGCCAGGCTCGGCGGCGCGGTCGGCGACGACGGCGCGTTCGCGCTGCCCGACGTCGCCGATGTGCCGCCTCGCGCCATCGTCTGCGGCCCGTACGACGTGCAGACGTCGGCGCCGCGCGTCGTCGAGAACTTCCTCGACATGTCGCATTTCGCCTTCGTGCACGAGGGCCTGCTCGGCGATCGGGCCGAGCCCGAAGTCCCCGCGTACGACGTGTCGCTCGATGCTCGCGGCGCCCCTTCGGTCGAGCGCTACCTCGCCTTCCAGCCACGGGCCGCGGCGACGCGTGAAGGCGGTGCCTGGATCCGCTACCGCTACCGTGTGCTGACGCCCTACGCAGCGCTGCTGCACAAGGCGTCGGCCGACGAAAGCGCGCCGGCCGATGCGATCGCGCTGTGGACCTGCCCGCTCTCGCACGAGTCGACGCGCGTGTGGATGACCCTGTTCACGGCCGACACGGCCAGCGACGACGACGCGCTCGTCGCCTTCCAGGACCGGATCTTCGCGCAGGACCTGCCGATCCTCGAGTCGCAGCGTCCGAAGCGCCTGCCGCTCGCGGGCGGCGAGCTGCACAGCGCCGCCGACCGGTTGAGCGCGGCGTACCGCCGCTACGTCGCCGCCAGCGGCATTGCCGTGGGCGTGGAGACGATCACCAGCTAGAGGTCGCGAGAGCGCGTGTTAACGTCCACGCCCTCATGACGACGGCCTTCTACAGCCACCCCGACTGCCGGGGGCACGACATGGGCTCGCACCACCCCGAGTGCCCGGCCCGACTCGATGCGATCGACGATCACCTGCTCGCCACCGGACTCGCCGCCGCGCTCGACCGACGCGAGGCGCCGCTCGTCGACGTCGGCGCGCTCGGGCGTGCGCATGGCGCCGATTTCGTTGCCACGCTGACGCGCGCGCTCGAGGAAATCGCGGCGAGCAACCGCAAGGCCGCGATCGACGCCGACACCATCGTCGCCCCGGGCACGCTGGCGGCGGTGATGCGCGCCGCCGGTGCCGCGGTGGCCGCGACCGACGCGGTGATCGACGGCGAAGTGGCCAACGCGTTCTGCAGCGTCCGCCCGCCCGGCCACCACGCCACGCGCGACCAGGCGATGGGCTTCTGCTTCTTCAACAATGTCTGCGTCGCGGCACGTCACGCGCTCGACGTGCGCGGCCTCGAGCGCGTCGCGATCATCGACTTCGACGTTCACCACGGCAACGGCACCGAAGACATCGTCGCCGGCGACGAGCGCATCTTCATGGCGAGCATCTTCCAGAACCCGCTCTATCCGGGCACCGGAGTCGTGCCGCTCGGTGACAACATGGTCAACGTGCCGGTATCGCCCTACACGCGCGGCCCGGCGATCCGCGAGCTGATCACGGAGCATTGGCTCGGCCCGCTCGAGGCGTTTCGGCCGCAGATGGTGTTCGTCTCGGCCGGGTTCGACGCCCACCGCGACGACGAGCTCGGCCAGCTCGGCCTGGTGGAAGACGACTACGCCTGGATGACCGAGCGGATCGTCGACCTCGCGCAGCGCCACGCCAAGGGGCGCATCGTCTCGTGCCTCGAAGGCGGCTACAACCTCGGCGCGCTCGCCCGCAGCGTCGCTGCGCACCTGCGCGTGCTAGCGGGCATAGCCGGCGAGCCGAAGAAGACGCAGCGTCTTTCGTAGCGGCATGCGGTAGCGGCGTGCGGTCGTTCGACATCCGCGAGTTCGACGAGCTCGCCCTCGACCTCACGCGCCCGGGCGCCGGCGCCGAGCTGCTCGTGCTCGTCGCCTGCCTGTCTGCGGCCTGGCTGATCGTCTTCGTCGTTCGCGGCCGCTCGCGGCCGCAGCAGTCGGTGTGGTTCGGCGACCGCATCTTCGACGGCGTCCTGTGCCCCATCCTCGCGCTGCTGTTCGCCTTTGCCGCCAAGGTGGGCCTGCAGGGCACGTTCAAGCCGGCGGTGTTCAAGGTCGCGATCCCGATCCTGATCTCGCTCGTCGTCATCCGGCTGTCGGTGCGCGTGCTGCGACGGACCTTCCCCGACGTGCGCTGGGTCCGCTCGATCGAGCGCTGGATCTCGTGGCTGGCCTGGATCGCCGTCGTGCTCTGGGTCACCGGCGTCTCGCCGATGGTGCTCGACGCGATGGACGACGTGCACTGGAAGGTCGGCAGCGCCAGCCTGACGCTGCGCAGTGCCGCCGAGGGCGCGCTCACCGCGGCGGTGGTGATGGTGGTCGCGCTGTGGATCTCGGCGGCGCTCGAGAAGCGGCTCCTCTTCCGCCAGACCGGCTCGAACCTGTCGTTGCGCAAGATCGCCGCGACGCTGATCCGCTCGGTGCTGCTTTTTGTCGGCCTGCTCGTCGCGCTGTCGGCTGTCGGCATCGACCTCACCGCGCTGTCGGTGTTCGGCGGCGCGATCGGCGTCGGCCTCGGCTTCGGCCTGCAGAAGATCGCCGCCAACTACATCTCCGGCTTCGTGATCCTTGCAGAGCGCAGCGTGCGCATCGGCGACATGGTGACGGTCGACGGCTTCGAAGGCCGCATCACCGACATCCGCACCCGCTACACCGTCATACGCTCGCTGACCGGTCGCGAGGCGATCATCCCCAACGAGACGCTCATCACCAGCACGGTCGAGAACTCGTCGCTCGCCGACACGCGCGTGTCGGTCGGGTCGGCCGTGCAGGTGGCCTACGGGACCGACGTGAAGGGCCTGGCGCCCAAGCTCGTCGAGGTCATGCGTGCGGTGCCGCGGGTGATCGACGATCCGGGCCCGAGCGTCTTCCTGTCCGCCTTCTCCGCCGACGGCATGGACCTGAAGCTGAACTTCTGGGTCGCCGACCCGGAGAACGGGCAGGGCAACGTGCGGTCTGCCGTGAACCTGGCGGTGCTCGACTGCCTCGACGCCGAAGGCGTCGAGATCCCGTTCCCGCAGCGCACGGTGCATGCCGTCATCTCGCGCGAGAAGCGCGTCGCCGACGAGGCGCCCGCGGACCCTGGCCCGTGCTCCGAATGACCTTGCCTGGGTGTATCGCTCAGCGTAGGCGTTAGCATCCGTCGCATGAAGACACGCACGATCTCCCTCCCCAACGGCAAGCGCATGGTCGTCCCTGCCAACATCCAGCGCATCGATCACCTCTCCACGCACGGCTGGCAGCTGCGGTACGGCGGCACGCGCTTCTATTCCGACGGTGACCCGATCGGCAAGGGCGCGCGCGCCTCGCTGCGCAAGGCGGCCGAGGAGCTGCATGCGCGCATCGCCCGCCTGCCGGCGCCGTCGCGACTGCAGAAGACACCGAACGTGAACAAGACGAGCGACCTGCCGGTCGGCATCAACGGACCGGTCTTGCGGCAACGCAGCGAAGCGTCGGTTCGCGAATGCAGCTTCTCGATCTCGCTGCCGCGCTACGGCAGGACGCCGCAGCGAAGCAGCGTCTACATCGGCACCGAGAACACCTACACCCCGGAGCGCTATCAGGAGGCGCTCGCGCGCGCCAAGGCGATGCGCGAGCAGGCCGAGACCGCATACGCTCGCGCCGCGACCCGCGCCAAGCGCGCCGAGAGCCGGCAGTTCCTGGCGCGCGGATGACCGCGGGGGCGAGCCGCTCGATTGCGTGGCTCGCGCTCACCGTCGCCGCGGCGCTCGCCGGTTGCGCGTCGCCACGCAGCGCGCATGACACCGACATCGTCACCGCCGCGAACGGCATCGCGCCGGCCTCCTGCCCGGCCGGTGTCGCGCCGGCCAGCCGGTGCTGGACGGGCGGCGATGGCCACGGCGCCACCGTCTGGCTCGCCGTTCCGCCGGGGTGGGAGGGAACGCTCGTCGTCCACGCCCACGGCGGCCCCGAGCTCGGTCCGCCGAAGCCCGAGCGTGCCGAGCAGGACCTGAAGCGCTGGTCCATCTGGACGCGGGCCGGCTACGCCTACGCCGGCTCCGGCTTCCGGCAGGGCGGCGTCGCCGTCGTCTCGGCGGCCGAGGACACCGAGCGTGTGCGCCGCATCTTCGTCGCCAGGTTCGGGGCGCCCAGACGCACCGTGCTGCACGGCCAGTCGTGGGGCGCCGGCGTCGCGGCGAAGGCGGCCGAGCGCTTCGACGGCGGCCGGCCGTACGACGCGGTGCTGCTGACTTCGGGCGTGCTCGGCGGCGGTGCCGCGTCGTACGACTTCCGGCTCGACCTGCGTGTCGTCTACGAAGCCGTCTGCGCCAACCACCCGCTGCCGGGCGAACCGGGCTATCCGTTGTGGCAGGGGCTGCCGCGAGGATCGGCGCTCGACCGCGCCGAACTCGGCCGCCGTGTCGACACGTGCACCGGAGTCGATCGCAAGCCGGAGGCCCGCTCCGACGAGCAGAAGCGCAGGTTGGCGACCCTCCTCGGCGTCGTCCGCATTCCCGAACGTTCGTTGAAGGGCCATCTCGCGTGGGCGACCTGGCATTTCCAGGACATCGCCTTCGAGCGCCTCGGCGGCCGCGACGCCTTCGGCAACGAAGGCGTGCGCTACGCGGGCTCCGCCGACGACGTGGCGCTCAACGCGGCCGTGGCGCGCTACCGCGTCGACCCGTCCGCTCGCGCCGACTTCGACGTCGACGCCGGGCTCGCCGGTCGCATCTTGGTGCCGGTACTCACGCTGCACGCGATCGACGACCCGACCGCGTTCGTCGAGCTCGAGTCGACCTTTCACGACATCATGGTCGGCGGCGGCAGCGTCGATCGCCTCGTCCAGGTGTACACCGCCGATCACGAGCACAGCTACCTCGCCGACGCCGAGTACGTGGCGGCGATGCGCGAGTTGCTCGATTGGGTCGAGCGGGGCGGCAAGCCGACGCCGGCGTCGATCGCTGCACGTTGCGCCGGACTCGACCCGGCGTTCGATCCGGGCAAGGGGTGTCGCTTCCTGCCCGGCTATCGTCCCGCGCCGCTCGCGAGCCGCGTACCGGCGCGCTGAAGTTCCAGACGCCGCGTCGCGTGCGTCTGGTCAGGCGACGATCGTGATCTCGATCGCACCGAGACCGGCGTAGCTCGCGCGGTAGCGGCCGACGCCGGGGAGCCGCGGCGCGCCGGTGCAGCTGCCGGTGGTGATCACGTCGCCCGCGCGCAGCGTCGGGCCGCCCGCCGGCTGCGCGTTCGCGAGCTGCACGACGGCATCGATCGGGTCGCCGTCGACGATGACTCGCGCCGAACCGGTTGCGATCGGTTCTCCGGCAGCATGGCCGTGCGAGTCGATTCGGTCGAGCCGGATCTCGACCGGTGCGAGCGACGCGCCGTGCCAGCCCTCGACCGCGCTGCCGACGAAGAGCACACCGTTGTTGAAGCCGTCGGCCATGTCGGCGAGGGTGCCGAGGCCGCGCGGCAGCCTCGGATCGACGAGTTCGATCGTGAAGTGCATCGACACGATCGCCGCCTCGACCTCTTCGCGCGACCAGGATGTCGACCGCGGCGGCAGGTCACGACCGAGCTGGAACGCGAACTCGCACTCGACGAGCGGCGCGATCAGGCGCGACAGCGAGAAGGTCGCGCCCGGCGCCGACGCGTCGACGCAGTACGCCGTCGGGATCGTCGCGCCGATGGCCCGATCGATTCCCATCGCCTTGCGCTGCGCATCGGTCACGCCGGCGACCTTCCACGCCGCACGGCCGCCGGCGTCGAGGCCGTCGATCACCGCGCGTTGCAGCGCCCACGCCGCGTCGATGTCGGCAGGACGCCACGCCTCGGGAAACGCCGCGAGCGGCGTGGCATCGCGACGGGCGGAGACGAGGGCGTCGCGCGCCGCCGAGAACGCGACGCTGCCGGTCGCCCCGCTCATCGGAGCCGGTAGCCGCAGACGCCGCAGAACACGTCGTCGGGGGTGACCGGAGCCATGCACTGGGGACAGTTGGCGAGCGCAGCCGCCGGCTCGAACGGCTGCGTCGCAGGCGGCGGCGGAGCGTCGATCGGCAGCTCGATGTCGGCGGCCGAGGCAGCCGTGGCCTCCGACAAGGGCGAGACGCCGAACGGGTCGGCGGCGCTCGATGGTGCAGGGGCGGGCGCGGGCGACGTCGCAGCCGCGGTGGCTGCTGCCGACCAGGCCTGCGGTGCGCTGCTCGCGGCCGATGCGGCTTCGGCCGCAGCCACGGCGCCGGCGGCCGCCGCCGTCCCGCCGACCGCAGCCGATGGCCTGGCGCTGGCTGCCGCCGTCGAGTCGGGACGGGCCGCCGCCCTGGCCTTCTCGCCGAGCTCGCCGGCGCGACGGCGCGCTTCGTCGAGCTTGTCGCGCAATGCCGCTTCGGCCGCCGCGAGGTCGAGGCCCTCGGTGAGGCGCAGGTAGACGAGGCACAGGCCGAGCAGGTACACCTGGGCGACCAGCGACACCGCCACCGCCCACAGCACCAGGCCGCCGATGGCACCGGCCGCTGCGTACCCGCCTCCGGCCATTCCGGAGGCCATTCCCATCGCCCCGCCCATGCCACCCATGCCGGGGTTCATGCCGGCGAAGCCGACGATCGCCGCCGACATGCCGAGCGTCGGCACCATGCCCGCGCCGAGCACGCCGAAGACCACGGCCGCGACGGCGAACGACAGGAAGGCGACGACGAGCAACAGCAGCACGGCCTCGACCAGGCGGCTGCGGACGATGGCAAAGGTCTGCGCCGCCGCGCGCTGGATCGTCGCCCCTTGCCAGATGGCGGGGATGGAAAGCGTGACGCCGAGGAAGAGGCCGAACACGGTGACGCCGGCAACGACGACCGACACCGGGAACACGACCGTGAACAGCAGTGGCCCGAGGAAGGGGATCTTGCAGATGAAGAGCAGGACGGCGATGGCGAGGAAGACGACGATCTCGACCAGCAGCACCGCGATCGCCAGGACGATCAGCTTCGGGATGCACATCAGGCCCTGCGACACCGCGTCGACCAGGCCGCGCGGCGAGATGCCGCGCGCGGTGTCCATGTGCAGGATGCCGGCGGCGTTCACGCCGGTGCCGATCGCGACGAACCACACGATCGCGGCGAGCAGGCCGGCCAGCATGCCGAGCCTGCCGCCCATCGCGACGAGCAGGCCGGCGACGATGACGCCTACGACGGCGCAGCCCGCCATCGCCGCGATGGCTCGCCCGTTGCGCAGCCCCGCGACCGAGGCGAACAAGCCGGTGTAGGCGGTGGGGCCGATCGGCGAGTTGCCGGGCTTGTCGTCGGGCATGGTCGTCGTCCTCGGAACGTGGTTCTCAGCCCTGGTACAGGCGGCGTCGCTCGTCGGCCTCGCGCTTCTGCCGGCACAAGGGCTCGTTCGCGTGTTCGCTGCTCGAGCACTCGCGCGACTGGCAGATCGCCTCGGCGATCGAACCCTGCCCGGCGCAGATCTCGCGCACGCCGCGCGACTTGGCGGGTTGCGGAGCGGGTGCAGGTGGAACGCTGCGGGCTCGCCGCTGCGCCTCGTCGGCGCCGCGTCGCGCCGCTGCGTCCTGCTCCGCTTTCGCTTTCGCTGCCGCGGCCGCGCTGTCCTGCTCGGCGCGCTGCTGCTCGGCCAGCGCCTTGGTCTTGGCCTCGCGTTCCACTCGCTCCCTGGCTCGTTGCTCACGGCGCTTCTCGGCGGCGATGCGGCGCGCCTCCTGGTCGACGCTGGCCTGCGCAGCCGATGCGGCGTCGACGGCCGGTACGCCTTCGGGTGTGCTCGCCGCGGCCTCCACGGGCAGCGGCAACGGCGAGACGATCGCCTCCGAAGCCGCTTCCGCTGCCGGGGGAGGCGGCGCCAAGACAGCCGGCGCCGGAGGCGGCAGCTCGACCGCGGCCGAAGCGGCAGAGGCGGCCGCATCGACGGGAGGAAGCGTCGAGCCGTGGCGGCCCATGAACCACCAGGCCAGCGCGCCCGCGATCAGCAGGACGAGGACGACGATGCCCACGATCAGACCGGCGCGCCCGCCGGTGGCGGCCGGAACGGCCACACCGGGTGCGGTCGACGCGGCAGGGTCGGCCTCGGTCCGCTCGTACGCCGCTTGCTGCGCCGCCAGCGCGGCAGCAGGGTCGGCGATGTCGGGCATCGCCAGCGGATCGTCGGGCGTGTAGTCGGGCGGGTACCCCGGCGCAGGGGCGCCGGCGTGCGACCCGTCGTCGCCTGCCGAATACGTCGGGTAGGGCGACGCAGCGCCGGGTGCCGAGTAGGCCGGGGCACCGACCGGTGGATACGCGGGTGCGTCGACCGGCGGAACGGGTGGGTAGGGGGCGACCGGCGCGTACGACGGGTAGGAGATCGGCGGCGGGCTGGTCGGCTGGTCGACGCCGGCAGCGCCGGGCCGGGGCCGCGGCACGATCACCGTCCCGAGCAGGCTGACGCCGCAGTTCGCGCAGTAGCGCTGGCCGGGCTTGTTCTGGAAGCCGCACTCGTCGCAGACGATGCCGCTGTCCGACGGCGCATCGGCCGCCGGCTCGAGCGGCGCGGCAGAGGCTGCCAGGCCGGTGCCGCAGGCGCGGCAGAACTGCGCTTCGTCCTTGTTGTCGGTGCCGCAGACGGGGCAGGGTTTGCTCATCGAACGATCTCCGCGCCTGGCGCCTGATTCATGGCTAGCACCCTCATCCTCCCTCGCGGGGACCGGGGACGATACCGTGCTTCATGGGCGCCGGCAACGCCGCCGCCGGCCCCGCTCACGAAGGATGCGAACTCCTGCGCGCGTCCCGCGCCTCGTCGACCGCCGCGAGCGCCGCGTCGACGCGCGCCTGCGCCATTCCGCCGACCTCTGACCAGGCGATGCCGGCGGTGTCGAGCGCGGCCTCCAGCAGCGTTGCGACGGGCTCGCGGACGTGCGGACCGTCGCGCTGCAGGCCGTCGGCCTGCCACGGCAGGTCGTTCGCGGTGACGAGCGTCAGGTCGACCCGGTGTTGCGCGGCGAGTGCCGACGCGTACAGCGAACGGTCGGCGAAGACGAGCTCGCTGTAGACGGCGATCATGAGCGCGGTCGTGTCGGCGACGACGACGTCGGTCGTCTCGACCTGCGCCGCCGCGTCGTCGATGCGACGTGTCTGCTCGCCGGCGATGCCGGCTTGCTCTTCGATCCGGGGCGTGCGGCCGTGCGCGTCGCAGAATTCGCGCAGCACCTCGTCGATCACCGACACGCGCAGACCGCGCGACGCGAGGCGCCGACCGATGGCGCGGGCCAGCGTCGTCTTGCCGGTGCTCTCGGCGCCGACCAGCGCCACGACGAAGGCGCGCTCGGGCAACGGGGTCACGCCGTCACGCCGCCGTCCGCCCGCGCAAGGCCAGCCAGGCCCGCCAGCCGAACACCGACATCGCCGCGAACAGCGCGTAGAGCAGCACCGTGAGCCACAGCCCCTTGTAGGCGAAGAGCGCCGTGGCGACGACGTTGACGACCAGCCACGTCGGCCAGTTCTCGACGTACTTGCGGCCGAGCAGCCACTGGCCGACGATGCTCCCGGCGGTCGGGAAGGCATCCCACCACGGCACGTCGGTGTCGGTGGCGGTCGCGAGGAAGAGGCCGATCGCCGGCCACGCCAGTGCGAACGCGAGCAGCGCGCCGGCCCGACCGCGCCACGACAGCGTGCGCACGACGAGTGCGTGGCCGCGATCGTCGGTGCCGCGCGACCACTGCCACCAGCCCCAGGCCGCGACCGCGACGAAGAACACCTGCAGCGCCGCGTCGCCGTACAGGCGGCTGTTCCGGAACAGCAGGCCGTAGAGCAGCGAGCTCGCGATTGCCAGCGGCCAGGCGACGACGTTGACGCGCATGTTGCACACCACCATCGCGATCGCGATGACGAACGCGACGATCTCGAGCCAGGTGACCGGTGCTCCCCAGGCGAGGAACGCGGTCGCGAACAGCGGCTGCAGCGCTGCCACGGATTGCAGGGACAGCGCCGGTCAGCGGGCCGCTGCCGGAGGCGTCGTCAGCTGGACGAAGATCTCGTCGGGCCTGATCATGCCGAGCTCCGAACGCGCTTTTTCCTCGACCATCTCCAGGCCTTCCTTCAGGTCGCCGACCTCGGCCGCGAGCTGCGCGTTGCGCCGGCGGGCGGCGTCGTTGACCGCTTCCTGGCGGTCGAGCTTCGCACGCAGCTCCGTCATCTTCGCGACGCCGCCCTTGCCGAACCAGAGCTCGGCGTGCACGAGCGCGAGCAGCACGACGAGGGCAGCGGTGACGAAGCGCACGTCGTTCGCGTCGGCTGCTCAGCCCGCCATCCGGCGGAAGGCGCTGCGGCCCGGGTAGCAGGCGATCTCGCCCAGGTCTTCCTCGATCCGCAGCAGCTGGTTGTACTTGGCGGTGCGGTCGGAGCGGCTGAGCGACCCGGTCTTGATCTGGCCGGCGTTGGTGCCCACCGCGATGTCGGCGATGGTCGCGTCTTCGGTTTCGCCCGAGCGGTGGCTGATGACCGAAGTCCAGCCGGCGCGCTTGGCCATCTCGACCGCTGCGAAGGTTTCGGTGAGCGTGCCGATCTGGTTGATCTTGATGAGGATGGAGTTGGCGACGCCCCTGGCGATGCCGTCGGCGAGGATCTTCGTGTTGGTCACGAACAGGTCGTCGCCGACCAGCTGGACCTTCTCGCCCAACCGGTCCGTCAGCGCCTTCCAGCCGTCCCAGTCCTGCTCGCCCATGCCGTCCTCGATCGAGACGATCGGGTACTTCTCGCACCAGCCGGCGAGCATGTCGATCCACTCCGAGGGCGAGAGCGTGAGCCCTTCGCCGTCGAGCCGGTACTGGCCTTCCTTGTGGAACTCGCTGGCGGCGCAGTCGAGGCCGATCGCGATCTGCGTGCCGGCCTGGTAGCCGGCGGCCTCGATCGCCTCGAGGATCATCTGGATCGCAGCCTCGTGGCTGGCCACGCTCGGGGCGAAGCCGCCTTCGTCGCCCACCGCCGTGCTCATGCCGCGGCCGTCGATGATCTTCTTCAGCGCGTGGAAGGTCTCGGCGCCGTAGCGCAGCGCTTCCCGGAACGACGGCGCGCCGACCGGGATGATCATGAACTCCTGCAGGTCGAGATTGTTGTTGGCGTGCGCGCCACCGTTGACGACGTTCATCATCGGCACCGGCAGGGTCGATGCGTTCGTGCCGCCGAAGTAGCGGTAGAGAGGCAGCCCCGTTTCCTCGGCCGCGGCGCGCGCCACCGCCATGCTGACGGCGAGCGTCGCGTTGGCGCCCAGGCGCTTCTTGTTGTCTGTGCCGTCGAGGTCGATCAGGGTCTTGTCGAGAAAGGCCTGCTCGGTCGAGTCGAGCCCGAGCACGGCTTCGCTGATCTCGGTGTTGACGTACTCGACGGCGCGCAGCACGCCCTTGCCGCCGTAGCGCTGGGTGTCGCCGTCGCGCAGCTCGATGGCCTCGCGCGAGCCGGTCGAAGCGCCCGACGGGACCGCTGCGCGGCCCATCGTTCCCGACTCGAGCAGCACGTCGCATTCGACCGTGGGATTGCCGCGGCTGTCCAGGATTTCTCGGCCGACGATGTCGACGATGGCGCTCATGTCACTCCAGACGAAAGGAAAGGGGAATCGGGCGCGTCGCGGCTCAAGGCGCGAAGTCGGCCTCGAGGAAAGGCCGCGACTTGACGGCGCGGTCGAGCTCGACGAGTTGCTCGAGCAGCGCCTTCATGTGCTTGAGCGGCACCGCGTTCGGCCCGTCGGACAGCGCCTTGGCGGGATCGGGGTGCGTCTCCATGAAGAGGCCCGCGATGCCGACCGCGACCGCCGCGCGCGCCAGCACCGGAACGAACTCGCGCTGCCCGCCGGACGACGTGCCCTGGCCGCCGGGAAGCTGCACCGAGTGCGTCGCGTCGAAGACAACCGGCGCGTGGGTCTCGCGCATGATCGCCAGCGACCGCATGTCGGAGACGAGGTTGTTGTAGCCGAAGCTCACGCCCCGTTCGCAGGCGAGGAACCGGTCTTCCGTCAGGCCCTTCTCCTTCGCCGCGGCGCGCGCCTTGTCGATCACGTTGATCATGTCGTGGGGCGCGAGAAACTGGCCCTTCTTGATGTTGACGGGCCTGCCGCTTTGCGCCACCGCGCGGATGAAGTCGGTCTGCCGGCACAGGAACGCCGGCGTCTGCAGCACGTCGACGACCTCGGCCGCCGCGGCGATCTCGTCTTCGCGGTGCACATCGGTGATCACCGGCACGCCGATCTCTCTCTTCACCTTGGCGAGGATCTCGAGTCCCTTGTGCATGCCCGGGCCGCGAAACGACGTGCCGCTCGATCGATTCGCCTTGTCGTAGCTCGACTTGAAGACGAACGGCACGCCGAGCGGAGCGCAGATTTCCTTGAGCTGTCCGGCGACGTCGAGTTGCAACTGCTCCGACTCGACGACACACGGGCCGGCGAACAGGAACAGCGGGTGCTCGAGCCCGGCTTCGAAACCGCAGAGCTTCATGCGGCCACCTTCTCCTCGCGCTCGGCGTGGTACGCCAGCGCGGCATGGATGTACGACGTGAAGAGCGGATGTCCGGCCCACGGTGTCGACTTGAACTCGGGGTGGAACTGCACGCCGAGGAACCACGGATGCACGGTGCGCGGCAGCTCGACGATCTCGGTCAGCTTCTCGCGTTGCGTCAGCGCCGAGATGACGAGCCCGGCTTCGCCGAGTCGATCGAGATAATGGACATTGGCTTCGTAGCGGTGGCGGTGCCGCTCGGTGAGAACGTCGCCGTAGATCTCGTGGGCGAGCGTTCCGGGCTTGACGTCGGAGCTCTGCGCGCCGAGCCGCATCGTGCCGCCGAGGTCGCTGCTCGCGTCGCGCTTCTGCACCGAGCCGTCGCGGTCCTGCCACTCCTCGATCAGCGCGATCACCGGGTTCTCGGTCGACGCGTCGAACTCGGTGCTGTTGGCGTTGGCCAGGTCCGCCTTGTGCCGGGCGAATTCGATCGTCGCCACCTGCATGCCCAGACAGATGCCGAGGTAGGGGATCTTCTTCTCGCGGGCGTACTGCGCCGCGAGGATCTTCCCCTCGACACCGCGCTTGCCGAAGCCGCCGGGGACGAGAACGGCGTCGAAGCGAGACAGGGCGCCGATGTTGGACGGCGTCAGCTCCTCCGAGTCGAGGTACTCGATCGTCACCCGCGCATGGTTGTGGATGCCGGCGTGGCGCAGTGCCTCGTTGAGCGACTTGTACGAATCCGACAGGTCGGTGTACTTGCCGCACATCGCCACCCGGACCTCGTGCTGCGGGTGCTCGACGGCGTCGACGAGCTGGTCCCAGCGGGCGAGGTTGGCGGGCTTGGTGTGCAGCTGCAGCTTGGCGCAGACGAGCTCGTCGAGCCCTTGCGCGTGCAGCATGCGCGGCACCTTGTAGATGGTGTCGACGTCCCACATCGAGATGACGCCGAACTCGTGGACGTTGGCGAACAGCGAGATCTTGGCCCGTTCCTCGTCGGGGATCGGCCGGTCGGCGCGGCACAGCAGCGCGTCGGGCATGATGCCGATCTCGCGCAGCTTCTGCACGCTGTGCTGGGTGGGCTTGGTCTTGAGCTCGCCGGCGGCCGGAATCCAGGGCACGAGCGTGAGGTGCAGGAAGGCGCACTGGCCGGGGCCCATCTTCAGGCTCATCTGACGCACCGCCTCGAGGAACGGCAGCGACTCGATGTCGCCCACGGTGCCGCCGATCTCGACGATCGCGACGTCGAGGTCGGTACCGGCACCGCGACGAATGAACTCCTGGATCTCGTTGGTGACGTGCGGGATGACCTGAACCGTCTTGCCGAGGTAATCGCCGCGGCGCTCCTTCTCGAGGACGCTCTTGTAGATCTGGCCGGTGGTGAAGTTGTTGGTCCGCTTCATCCGCGTCGTGATGAAGCGCTCGTAGTGGCCGAGGTCGAGGTCGGTCTCGGCGCCGTCGTCGGTGACGAAGACCTCGCCGTGCTGGAACGGCGACATCGTTCCCGGGTCGACGTTGAGGTAGGGATCGAGCTTGAGAAGGGTGACCTTGAGGCCCCGCGATTCGAGGATCGCGGCGAGGGACGCAGAGGCGATGCCCTTGCCCAGGGAGGACACCACACCGCCGGTGACAAAGACGAACTTGGTCATCAAGATCGGCGCTTCGGGCAGTCGTTGGCGGCTTGCACGCGAAGGCCGTGGTGGGAAAGCGCGAGTATACCGGCGGGCCCGTCGGCCGAGCGCCGCGACGGCTCGTTCAGCCGAGCTTCTCGCCGGGCTCCGTGATCTTCTTCATCGGCTGATAGCGCAGCGTCGGCGCGATCAGCGGAGCGCTGCTCGAACCGTCGCCGTTCCACTGCGGATCCTCGATCGACTCGAACGCTTCGCGCAGCTTCTGGCCCCACGAGCCATGGATCATCTGGAAGTAGGGATTGCGGTCGTCGATGCAGACGACCTTGTCGCTGCGGAACTCGCCTTCGGCGTACACAACGAGGTCGAGCGGCAGGCCGACCGAGAGGTTGGACTTCAGCGTCGAGTCCATCGACACGAGCGCGCACTTGGCGGCCTCGTCGAGCGGCGTTTCCGGCCGCAGCATGCGGTCGAGCACGGGCTTGCCGTACTTCGACTCGCCGATCTGGAAGAAGCACGTCTCGCGCGTCGCCTCGATGACGTTGCCGGCCGAGTAGACGAGGAACAGGCGCATCGCCTCGCCGGCGATCTGCCCGCCGAAGATCATCGAGGCGTTGAAGTCGATGCCGGCGCGCTTGAGCGACGACGCCTCGTGGTCGTGGATGCGCCGGATCGCCGAGCCGAGGACGCGCGCCGCGTCGAACATGCTCTTCGCGTTCCAGATCGTCACGGGCGGCTGGTCTTCCTCCTCGAGGCGCTCGCTCTGCAGGATCTCGCGCACCTGCTGCGAGATCGACAGGTTGCCGGCCGAGAGCATGACCATGAAGCGGTCGCCGGCGCGCTCGTAGACCATCATCTTGCGGAAGGTTCCGATCTGGTCGAGCCCGGCGTTGGTCCGCGAGTCGGACAGGAACACGAGGCCCGCTTCGAGCTTGACGCCGACGCAGTAGGTCATGGGGTGGGGTTCACGGTGGGGGAGGTTCCTGAAGCGCCTTGAGGCGGTAGAGCGCGGCGAGCGCGTCTTTCGGCGACAGGATATCGGGGTCGAGCGAACGCACCGCGTCGGCGAGCGGGTCGGTCGCGGATTGCTGCACGTCGGCCGGCGCGGGCTGCGGCGCGGCGGCGAACAGGTCGCCCTGAGGCTGTCGCGCGAGGCGCTCGGCCTCGAGCTTGTCGAGCATGGCGCGGGCGTGCCGCAGCACCGGCGCCGGAACGCCGGCGAGCCTGGCGACCTGTACGCCGAAGCTGCGGCTCGCCGGGCCGGCCTCGATCTCGTGCAGGAAGGTGATCTGCTCGCCGCTCTCGACCGCGCCGACGTGGACATTGCGCGCCCGGGCGTGTTCGGCCGGGAAGTCGGTGAGCTCGAAGTAGTGCGTGGCGAACAGCGTGAAGGCGCGGTTCTTCTCGTGCAGGTGGTGGGCGATCGCGCCGGCCAGCGCAAGCCCGTCGAAGGTCGAGGTGCCGCGGCCGACCTCGTCCATCAGCACCAGCGAGCGATCGGTGGCCGCGTTGAGGATCGCCGCCGCCTCGGTCATCTCGACCATGAACGTCGACTGCGCGTTGGCGAGGTCGTCTGCGGCGCCGATGCGCGTGTAGATGCCGTCGATGGGCCCGAGGCGGCAGGCCTTGGCGGGCACGAACGAGCCGATCGCAGCGAGCAGCGCGATCAGCGCGACCTGGCGCATGTAGGTGCTCTTGCCGCCCATGTTCGGCCCGGTGACGACCAGCATGCGGTGCTTCGCGTCGAGCCGGCAGTCGTTGGCGATGAAGCTGCCGCCGCGCTCGGCCAGGCGCGCCTCGACGACCGGATGGCGGCCGCGCTCGATCTCCATGCACGGCTCGTTGACGAAGCTCGGGCGGCACCAGTCGCCGCGCCGCGCAACTTCGGCGAGCGCCGCGAGCGCATCGAGCGCGGCCAGCGAACGCGCCGCCTCGGCGAGCGCCGCGACGTGCGGCGCGAGCGCGTCGAGCAGCGCGTCGTAGAGCAGCCGCTCGCGGGCCAGCACCCGCTCGCCGGCCGAGAGCGCCTTGTCCTCGAAGGCCTTCAGCTCCGGCGTCGTGTAGCGCTCGGCGTTCTTCATCGTCTGCCGTCGGCGGTAGTCGTCAGGCACCTTGTCGGCGTGCGACTGCGGCACTTCGATGAAGTAGCCGTGCAGTCGGTTGAACTGGACGCGCAGCGTGGCGATGCCGCTGCGACTCCGCTCGCGCGCCTCGAGCCCGACGAGGAAGGCGCCGCCGCCGGCGCCGATCGCGCGCAGCTCGTCGAGCTCGGCGTCATGGCCGTCGGCGATGACGCCGCCGTCGCGGACGAGCGCCGCCGGCTCGTCGGCGAGCGCGGCGTCCAGCAGCGAGGCGACGACGGGCGGCACCGCAAGGTGCTCGACGTGGCGGGCGAGCAGCGTCGCTTCCGCCGCCGGAACCGCGCGCGCGACCGCCGGCAGCGTGGCGAGCGTCGTCCGGAGGCCGGAGAGCTCGCGCGGGCGCGCCTGTCGCAAGGCGATGCGGGTCGCGATGCGCTCGACGTCGGCCAGCGAGCGCAGCGCCGACCGCGTCGCCTCGAAGCCGTGTGCACCGAAGGCGGCGACGGCGTCGAGCCGTTCGTCGGCAGTGGCGCGGTCGCGCAGCGGCCGCGCCAGCCAGGCGCGAAGGGCGCGGCTGCCCATGCCGGTGACGCAGGCGTCGATCGTCGACAGCAGCGTCGGCGCGTCGTGGCCGCGCAGGGTGCGCATGAGCTCGAGGTTGCGGACCGTGGCGGCCGGAAGGTCGACGAGCTCGTCCGTCCGCTGCACCACGAGCCTCGTCGCGTGCGCCAGCGGGCGTCCCTGGGCGTGCTCCGCATAGGCGATGAGCGCACCGGCGGCGGCGTGGGCGAGCGGCATCGCGTCGGCGCCGTGGCCGGCGAGCGTCGCGACGCCGAGCTGCGCCATGAGCTTGCGCGCGCCGAGCGCGGCGTCGAACTGCCAGGGCGGCCGAGGCGTCAGTGCCATGTCCGGGAACTCGTCGACGCGGCGTTCGTCGCCCGAGGCGACGAGCAGCTCGGCGGGCGCGAGCCGGGCGAGCCAGCCGGATCGCTCCTCGGTGCTGCATTCGGTGAGGCCGATCTCGCCGCTGGCGAGCACCAGCCACGCGATGCCGCATCCCTGCTTGCCGGCCGCCACCGCGACGAGCGGCGAGTCGCTTCGATCGGCCAGCAGGTTGCCTTCGGTGAGCGTGCCCGGCGTGACGACGCGTACGACCTTGCGCTCGACCGGCCCCTTGCCCGCGCCGACCTCGCCGACCTGCTCGCAGATGGCGACCGACTCGCCGAGTCTGACGAGCCTGGCGAGGTAGCCGTCGGCCGCATGCACCGGCACGCCGGCCATCGCGATCGGCTCGCCGGCACTGGCGCCGCGCGCCGTCAGCGTGATGCCGAGCAACCGCGCCGCCTTCTTCGCGTCGTCGAGGAAGAGCTCGTAGAAGTCGCCCATCCGGTAGAACAGCAGCGTCTGCGGATGGTCGGCCTTGATGCGCAGGTACTGCTGCATCATCGGCGTGTGCGCCGGGTCGGTCACGGGGGCGGGTTCCGGTGCGCCGTCAGTCGGCTCGCGTAACGAGGTGTGACTTTTGTCGGGTCGCGTCGCTCGCGCGGTGCACCGATGCGATGCCAGACTCGCGCACCTGCATCGAGGGCACCGGAGGCCGCATGACGGAAGTTCGCATCATCGCCGTCTCCCTGCTCGGCGGCCACGACGTCGAGCACATCACGCACGTCTGGACAGCCGCCGGAATGATGCCGGCGCGCCACGTCGTCGAAGACATTTGGAAGCGGCGCTGCAGCTACTACACCGTCGTGCCCGCGGGTCGCATCCCGGTACGCGTGGTTCCTTCGCGCGGCCCCGGGCCGATCGACCGGCTGCTGCGGCGTGTCGTCACGGCGCACCTGGCCTCCGAGGCGAACGCACGTGCGTCCGATCCGCTGCTCGGCCTTCCGAAACTGCCCAGCCCGAACCGCGGGCGGCGCAGCGAGCAGCTCCGCGCGGCCGGCGAGAGCATGGCGATGCCGCTCGCGGCCGGCAGCGGGGCCGTGGCCGATCGCGCGTCCGCGGGTCCGACGCACGCGGCTTGAATCGCCGCCTCGCGTCGTCTGCACCCCGATCCCCTTCAGGCCGTCTCGCCGACCGAGGTGTACGGCGCCAGCATCGTTACGAGCTGTCCGTAGATCTTCGGGCTGCCGGCAACGACCTCGCGGCGGTGCAGGAAATCGGCCTCGCCGGTGAAGTTGCCGACCAGCCCGCCGGCCTCGCTCACGAGCAGTGATCCGGCGGCGACGTCCCAGGGCGACAGGCCGGTCTCGAAGAAGCCGTCGTACCAGCCGGCTGCCACGTAGCACAGGTCGAGCGCCGCGGCACCGGGCCGGCGCACGCCCGCGCTCGACCGCATCACCGCCTCGAGGATCTTCATGCAGCGTCCGAAGTCGTCGCCCTGCCGAAACGGGAATCCGGTGCCGATCAGCGATTCGGCCATGCGGGTGCGCTTGGAGACGCGCAGTCGCCGGTCGTTGAGGAACGCGCCGCGGCCACGCGACGCGAAGAACAGGTCGTTGCGCGCCGGGTCGTAGACGACCGCCTGCTGGACCTGATCGCGAAACGCGAGCGCGATCGAGACCGCATACGTCGGCAGCCCGTGGATGAAGTTCGTCGTGCCGTCGAGCGGGTCGATGATCCAGACGAACTCGCTGTCCTTCGCTCCGCGCGCCGACCCCGACTCCTCGGCGAGGATGCCGTGCCCCGGGTAGGCGCCGAGCAGCAGGTCGATGATCGCCGCTTCCGAAGCGCGGTCGACCTCGGTGACGAAGTCGTTCGGCCCCTTGACGCCGACCTGCAGCCGCTCGATGTCGAGCGCGGCCCGGTTGATGATCGCCCCGCCGGCGCGTGCCGCCTTGATGGCGATGTTGAGCATGGGGTGGAGCGCTTGCGACATGGGGTGCCTGGGAAAGCACGGCGCCGGAAGGCCCGCGATCGTCGAGAATTTTACGAGAGCATGTCGATCCGTCCCCCGCGCAGCGGCCCGCGCTTCGTCCTCGTCGGCACCAGCCATGCCGGCAACGTCGGCTCGGCTGCGCGGGCATTGAAGGTGATGGGGTTCGCCGACCTGGTGCTCGTCGCGCCGCGGCACCGCGACGTCGCCCGCAAGGCCGAGGCGATCGCGCTGGCCAGCGGTGCGCTCGACGTGCTGGAGGGTGCGCGCGTCGTCGACACGCTGGCCGAGGCGCTCGAAGGCGTCACCTGGGCCGGCGCGACGGCGATGACGCCGCGCGACTTCGGCCCGCCGAACCACGCGCCGCGCGACGCTTTCGCGGCGCTGGCGAGCGGGCCGCACCGCGTCGCCTTCGTCTTCGGCTCCGAGCGCTTCGGCCTGTCGAACGACGACGTCTACGCCTGCCACGCCTGTCTCACGATTGCGACCGACCCGGCCTACGGCTCGCTCAACCTGGCGCAGGCCATACAGCTGATCGCCTACGAATGGCGACAGGCCATCGGCGGCTTCGCCGCGCCGCCGCCCGTGGCGACTCGCGCGACCAACGACGCGCGGCTCGCCGACGCCGTCGCCGTGTCGAGCCTCATCGCGCACTGGAAAGACGCGCTGGAGGCGGTCGGCTTCCTCGATCCTGCCGCGCCGCGCAAGCTCGTGCCCCGACTGCATCGCCTCGCCAACCGCGCCGCGCTCACCGTCGAGGAGGTGCACATCCTGCGCGGCATCGCGCGAGCGGTGATCGATCGCTCTCGATAAACTCGGGCGATGTTCCATCGGCTCCGCGAAGACATCGCCTGCATCCGCGAGCGCGACCCTGCCGCGCGGTCGGCGTTCGAGGTGCTCACCTGCTATCCCGGACTGCACGCGGTCGTCCTGCACCGGTGGGCCGCGTGGTGCTGGCGGGCGCGCTGGTTCTGGCTCGCTCGCTACGTCTCGCACGTTGCACGCTTCCTCACTGGCATCGAGATTCATCCCGGCGCGAAGCTCGGCCGCCACGTGTTCATCGACCACGGCATGGGCGTGGTCATCGGCGAAACCGCCGAGGTCGGCGACGGCTGCACGATCTACCAGGGTGTGACGCTCGGCGGCACGTCGCTCGCGCGCGGCGCCAAGCGCCACCCGACGCTCGGCCGCAACGTCATCGTCGGCGCCAATTCGCAGGTGCTCGGCGGCTTCACCGTCGGCGACGACGCGCGCATCGGGTCGAGCGCGGTCGTGGTCAAGCCCGTTCCGCCGGGCGCGACGGCGGTCGGCAACCCGGCCCGCATCATCGAGGCCGAAGTCGACGCGGTTCGCGAAGCGAGCGCGGCGAAGATGGGCTTCTCGGCTTACGGCGTGACGCAGGGCGACGACCCGATTTCACAGGCGATGAAGGGCCTGATCGACCACGCCTCGGGCCACGAGCACCAGGTCGCGCTGCTCTGGCAGGCGATCGAGAAGCTGTCGGCACGCTCGCGCGAGCTGCCCGGCGGCGATTGCGTGCCCGACGGCGCGCAGACCACCGAGTCGTTCGACGCCGCGCGCCTGAGCCGTCTCGTGAAGTGACGGGGCGCCGTCGCGCGTTCCGGTGAAGGCCGTCTTTCGCTGGTTCGAGGACCGGGTCGACCCGTATCCCGCTGCCGAGCCGTCGGCGCCGCCGACCACCTTCTTCGCCTTCGTCTGGGACTGCACCCGCGGCACGCGTCCGTGGCTTGCCTGGATGACGCTGTGCACCGCGATCACCGGCGCGTTCGAGGCGCTGCTGTTCGCGATGCTCGGGCGCGTGGTCGACTGGCTGGCGCAAGTGCAGCCGACGATGCTGTGGGCCGAGCGCCGCGGCGCGCTGATCGTGCTCGCCGCGATCCTGCTCGCGAGCCCGATCGTCGTCGGCCTGCAGACACTCATCAAGCACCAGACGCTCGCCGCCAACCTGCCGATGCTGCTGCGCTGGAACTTCCACCGCCACATGCTCGGCCAGAGCATGAGCTTCTACGCCGACGAGTTCGCCGGCCGCGTCGCCACCAAGGTGATGCAGACCTCGCTCGCCGCGCGCGAGG
>JBBSUK010000013.1:0-39577 GCA_038234975.1 Burkholderiales bacterium | reverse complement strand
CGCGCGAAGCCGCCGCGCTGTTCGCCGACAGCCGCTACTGGGTGCAGGCCGAGCGCGAGCTCGCGGGCAGCGGCATCGAGCTCGTTCGCGTGCCGACGCCGGCGGCATCGCAGCACATCGAGTGGCTCCGCGCCAACGTCGAGCGCGGCGACACCGTCGCGGTCGATGGCGACGTGATCGGCCTCGGTGCCGCGCGGCAGCTCGAAGCCGAGCTCGCGTGCTCCGGCCTCTCGCTGCGCAGCGACGTCGACGTCTTCGCCGCCGCGTGGCCCGAGCGGCCTGCGCTGCCCGACGCCGCCGTCTACGAGCACGCCGCGCCCGAAGCCACCGAAATGCGCGCGCAACGCCTCGGCCGCATCCGCGAGGCGATGCGCGACGCCGGCACGACGCACCACCTCGTCTCGACCGTCGACGACATCGCCTGGCTGCTCAACCTGCGCGGCGCCGACGTCGCCTACAACCCCGTCTTCCTCGCCCACCTGCTGGTCGACGCCGACGCCGCTGCCCTCTTCATCGGCGAAGGCAAGGTCGGCGACCCGCTGCGCTCGGCGCTCGCCGCCGACGGCATCCGCATCGCGCCCTACGCCGACGCCGGCCGCGCGCTGGCCGAGTTGCCCGCCGCAGCGTCGCTGCTGCTCGATCCGAAACGCGTGACGCTCGGTACCCGAAACCGGGCGACGGCGCAGGTCGTCGAGCGCACCAACCCGAGCACGCTCGCCAAGAGCCGCAAGAGCGACGCCGACGCAGTGCACATTCGCAAGGCGATGGCCGAGGACGGCGCTGCCATGTGCGAGTTCTATGCCTGGTTCGAGCAGGCGCAGCTCGACCCGGCCTGGCGCGGCAGGCTCACCGAAGTCACCATCGACGAGAAGCTCGGCGAGGCGCGCGCGCGCCGCCACGGCCACGTCGGCCCGAGCTTCGCGACGATCGCCGCGTTCAACGCCAACGGCGCGATGCCGCACTACCGGGCAACGCCCGAGTCGCACGCCCTCATCGAAGGCGACGGGCTGCTCCTCATCGACTCCGGCGGTCAGTACCGCGGCGGCACCACCGACATCACGCGCATGTGGCCGATCGGCCGCATCAGCGCGGAGCAGCGCCGCGACGTGACGCTGGTGCTGCGCGGCACGATCGCGCTGAGCCGCGCGCGCTTTCCCCGCGGCACGCTGTCGCCGATGCTCGATGCGATCGCCCGAGCGCCGCTGTGGGATCACGGGCTCGACTACGGCCACGGCACCGGCCACGGCGTCGGCTATTTCCTCAATGTTCACGAAGGCCCGCAGACCATCTCGCGGACGATCGCCGACCCGACGATGGCGATGCAGCCGGGGATGATCACGAGCATCGAGCCCGGGCTGTACCGACCCGGCCGCTGGGGCGTTCGGGTCGAGAACCTCGTGATGAACGTCGCGGCGCCGGAGCTCTCCGGCGAGTTCGGGGAGTTCCTGGCGTTCGAGACGCTGACCCTGTGCCCGATCGACACGCGCTGCCTCGAGCCGTCGCTGCTGCGCTCCGACGAGGTCGCCTGGCTCGACGCCTACCACCGCACGGTGCGCGAGCGGCTGTCGCCGCGGGTCTCGGGCGAGGCCCTGGCGTGGCTCCTGAAGCGGACGGTGCCGCTCGGCACCTGAGGCGGGATCGAGGCGGTGGCGACGCTTCGTCGCCGCGGGCAGCGCTTCGTCGCCACCATCGCAGGCTTCGTCGCAACGCCCTTTCGCGGCGGCGCCGCGCTCCCTAGAGTGCAACCCATCGACACACCGATGCACCACCCAGGGAGCCCCCCCATGATCAGCCGCCTCACCACCGCCGCCGCCCTGTTCGCCGTTCTCGCCACCGCGACGCTGGCCTACGCCGTCGAGCGGCCGGTCGCGCGCAGCGCCGCCCTTGCGCCTGCCGGTGACATGCCCGTCATCGTGCTGCCCAGGGTCGAGGTGATCGGCCACAACCTCCGCTGACGCCGGTACGTGGCCGAGCGGCCACGCGGGCGGACCGAACCGGGCCAGGGGCCGCGCGGTGCAGACCGCGCGGCCTCTGGCGCTTCGGCGCCGGCTCGGCATCGACGGCTCCGAGCGTGCGGTATTGGGCGATCCGAGCGCCGCGACATCGTCACGCAGCGCATGCAGCCGATAGGCTGCGCCCTGCGTCCGCTCAAGGATTCGGGCGGCGCGCCGAAATCGTCTCCGGACGCCCTTCGCGGCGACCTCACGCCACCGCCCGCCGGACCCCGCCCCACGAACGCGATCCATGAACCTGCCCGATAGCGCCCGGCTGCTCGCGAGCATCGCCAGCTTCGCCCTCAGCGCGGCGACGCTGTGGAGCGCGGCGCAGCTCTTCGTCGCGGCGCGCGCGCGGGCGCAGCGCAGCGGCCGGCTGCTCAGGCTCGCGGCGCTCGGCCTCGCCAGCGCGGCGCTGTGGTGGCCAGGGCACTTCCTGACGGTCGGCACCGAAGGCACCTTCGCCGGCATTCCACTGGTGGCCGGGTTCCTCTCGGTGGCGTTCGCCGCTGTCGCCGGAGCGACGGCGACGCTGGCGACGCGGCGCACCTTGCCGGCCTTCGCCGGGCTCGCCGTCGTCACCGTCATGCTCGCCTATGCCCATGCCGTCTTCGCGACGCCCGGCCTCTTCCGCGCTGCCGCCGGGGCGGGGGCATGGGGTCCTTCCGTGGCGGTGCTGGCGCTGCCGGCGGCGCTCGTCGCGCTGGGCCTCGACTTCCAGCCCGGGCGCCAGGCAGTCGCGCTGCGCCTCGGGCTCGCCGCCGTGGCAGCCGGCCTGCTCACCGCCGCGGCGGCCCATCCAGTCGACGCCGGCGCCGCCCTCGTCACGCCGTGGACCGAAGCCTTGCTGATGGCCGCCGTGCTGGCGCTGGCGCTCGTGCTCCACGCCTCGCTCGACGCAGCGCCGCAGTTCGGCGCGGCCGAACACCCGCTGCCGCGCCGGGCCCACACCGCGGTCCCCACCGTCGACAACCTCACCCAGCTGCCGACCCGCGTCTACTTCGAGGACCGGCTCGCCGCCGCCGCGACCAAGGCCGACTCCGGCGCCGGCAAGCTCGCCCTCCTCTTCATCGACCTCGACGGCTTCAAGCCCGTCAACGACACCTACGGCCACTCGATCGGCGACCGCGTGCTCGAGCAGGTCGGCCAGCGCCTGAAGGCGACCTCGCGCGGCAAGGACGTCGTGGCCCGGATCGGCGGCGACGAGTTCCTCCTCCTGCTCACCAACGTCCACGAGGCGGATTCGGTCGCCGCGGTCGCCTCGCGGCTCATCGAGGGGCTGTCGCAACCGTACACGGTCGAAGGGCGCGACGTGATGATCTCGTGCTCGGTCGGCATCGCGATGTACCCCGACGGCTGCGCGCATCAGAAGCTCATCGCCCGCGCCGACGCGGCGATGTACGCGAGCAAGCGCGCCGGCGGCTCGAACCACTGCTTCTACTCGCCGGCGATGGACGCCGACGCCGAGGCGCAGTTCGTCCTCCTGCGCGACCTGCGCAAGGCGATCGCCAGTCAGGAGTTCGAACTCCACTACCAGCCCAAGATCGATTCCAAGAGCGGCAAGGTGACCGCGGTCGAGGCACTGCTGCGCTGGCGACACCCGACCCGAGGCATGCTCCTGCCCAACGAGTTCATCCCCCTGTCCGAACGATTCGGCCTGATCGGCCCGCTCGGCAACTGGGTCATCGAGGAAGCCTGCCGGCAGAGCCGCCAGTGGCGCGAGAAGGGCCTGCGAATGCGCGTGGCGATCAACCTGTCGGCGCACCAGATGCGGCAGGACGACATCGTCGAGCGCATCACGGGGGCGTTGCACACGCACAAGATCCACCCGTCGCTGCTCACCTGCGAGATCACCGAAACCGCGGCGATGGAAGACACGAAGACGACGCAGACGACGTTTCGCCGCCTCGGCGAGCTCGGCACGCACCTGTCGATCGACGACTTCGGCACCGGCTACTCGAGCCTGGCCTACCTGAGGAAACTGCCGGCCGAGGAGCTGAAGATCGACCGCAGCTTCATCATGGACCTCGAGCACAGCGCCGACGCGCGCGCCGTCGTCGACGCCGTCATCAAGCTCGCCCACGCGCTCGGCCTGAAGGTCGTCGCCGAAGGGGTCGAGAACCAGCGCCAGCAGCAGGTGCTCGTCGGGATGGGCTGCGACGAGCTGCAGGGCTTCCTGTTCGCGCGGCCGATGTCGAGCCGCGCGCTGCTGATCTGGGCGATGAACGACCGCGCCGAATCGGCGGTCTTCAGGCCCTCGCTGTTCGACGAGACCCGGCAGTCGGAGCACGCGTAGGGGGCGCGACGCGCACCGGGCGTCGTCGCCAGGTGCGTCTCGTCACCCGCATCTGCCGGTTCGTCGCAATCGACTTCGGCACGTCACGCGCGCTCCCTAGAGTCACTTCCGACGCGACCCATGGGCCGCGTCGTCGAAACGAAACCGAAGGAGACCGACATGCGCGACACCATCCTCACCGCCGTCCTGACGTTCGGCGTGCTGGCGGCCGGAACGGCTGCCATCGGCACCGAGCTGTTTCGCAACCGGGCCGCACCTGCTGCCCTGCCGGTGATCACGCTGCCGGCGGTGACCGTCGGCGGCCCGCGCTCGGCGCCCGACACGACGACGCGGATCGCCGTCGACACGGCCACCTCGCCCGTCCGCCGGGTCGAGTGACCCGGCTCAGGCGCCGGCGCGCACCAGCCTGGCGTTGAGCGCCTGCTCGAGCGTGTCGGCGCTGTCGGCGAGGTGGGCCCGCGATTCGTCGCCGAGGCCGCCCCTGCGCCCCGCGGCACGCAGCCGCTCGAGCAGCACCCTCGCCTGCTGCCGCACGACACTGCGGGTGTCGGAGCGCGCCGCGGCGCCCGGCCGCACGAGCAGCGCGGCGATGCGGTTGACGTGCTCGCGCTGCACCTCGCGGCGTGCCGGCGCGATGTCGCCGCGACCGTCGAGGTCGCTCCACACCGCCTGCGTCAGCCGCGCGTAGAGCTCGGGCATGCGCAGCGCCCGCGCACTGCCCGAAGGCGCCTTGTCGGTGCTCTCGATCAGGCGCGTGGCGATGCGGTCGCTCATCAGCACCGCGAGCAGCGCCTTCTGCAGGCCGATCACCTGCTCGGTCGGCGAGTAGTCGGTCTGCGCATTGCCGTCGCCGCCGCGGATCGCCTCCAGCCGCTCGGCGAAGTCGGTGCCGAGCTTGCGCTGCAGCGCCGGGCTCACGCGAAGGCTGTCGGCCGAGAGCAGGTTGTCGGTGATGAGGTCGAGCGCGGCGCGCTGCTCTGCCACCGGCACCGGCACCAGCGGATCGCGGCCGGTTCCCGGCGCGTCGCGCACGGTGCGCACGCCGCCAATCTGCCGTGACAGCACGTTCGCAGAACGCGCCACGTCGCGGATCGCGTAGCTCACCGAGCGCTTGAGCACGTTGTATTGCTGGTCGGGGCCGAGCGCGCGCGTTTCCTGGCGACGGATCAGGTCCTGGGCGATGGCGATGCGCTTCTTCGCGAAGACGATGACGTCGCTGCCGAGGTCGAACTGCAGCGACTCCGGGTCGATGCCGATGAAGTTGTCCTCGTCGGTGCCGTACGCGAGCAGCGGCTCGGAGTTGCGCGCTGCGACTTTCTCCAGCGCCACCGCCTCGTCGCGTGCCGAAAGGCCCGACGGCATCGGCCTGTACGCGTACTCGATCGCCCAGTAGTCGTAGGGTCCGAGCGTGCCGTTGAACGGCGTGCCGTATCGCGACCGCGCCTCCTCGGGCGAATTGAGGTTGATCGCGGCGTACTCCATCACCGAGCCGGTGATGCCGTTCCTGCGTGTGAACTCGGGGTCGGCGAGCTGCGCTTGGGAATAGACCCGCGACGAGCGGAAGTTGTGGCGCAGGCCGAGCGTGTGGCCCACCTCGTGCATCGTCACGTCCTTCAGGTAGGCGTTGACGAAGGCGTCGGCCTCGGGGCTGTCGGGGTCGAGGTCGCCTCGCGCCTCGAGCACGTCGGCGGCATACGACATCTGCTCGGCCGCCTCTTCGCCGTAGGTGCACAGGCGGCCGGCGAGCATCAGCGCGCGCTCGGCGGGCGGCAAGTCGGCGTGGCCGAATATGTCGTCGAAGCGGTTCGACGAGGTGAGGATCTGCGCCCTCGCCGCGCGGACGTTGCGCGACGACAGGCTCTCGATGCCGATGTCGGCGTCGAGGATCTCGCCGGAACGCGGGTCGACGTGGCTCGGGCCGATCGCGCCGAACGAGGGCGACACGTTGGTCATCCAGCGAATCGATGCACGGCCGAAGTCGAGGGTGTCGAAGTCGGCGTTGTCGGGCACGACCTCGACGCGGATGGCGTTGCGAAAGCCGATCTTCTCGAACGCCTTGTTCCATTCGAGGACGCCGGCGGTGATCGCCGGCCGGTACTTCACCGGCACTGTCGGGTCGAGCCAGTAGACGATGGGCTTGACCGGCTCGGAGACCGCTGCCGCGTGATCCTTCTTCTCGAGCCGCCAGCGGTTGACGAAGCGGGTGCGCGGCGTGCGCTGCAGATCGTCGGTGAAGTCGTAGCGGCCGCTCTCGAAGTAGCCGATGCGCGGGTCTGCCTTGCGCCCGTGCATCGCCTCGGCCGGCAACGGCGCGAGCGAATAGTGGATCTGCAGGAACAGGCTGCGCGGGTCGGGCAGCGAGCGCGGCGCCGACGGCTGCGGCCCGTTCGGCGGCAGCGCCGGGTTGGGAATGGAGATCGAGGCGGTGGCGTAATGGCCGAGCACCTCGAGCACGAGCGCCTCGGGTGTCGATCGAACCTTGGTGATGGCTGAATTGCGCGGATCGAACGAATAGCCCTGACGGTAGGCGCGCTGCAGGTCCATGCCGAAGCCGAGCAGGTCCGCGAGGAAGAGCTGATTGGCCTCCACGAGCACCGACTTGCGCGCCGGCTCGGGCTGGCTCAGCACCACGGCGCTGGCCAGCAGGCTCGGCGAGTAGCCGGCGGCGATGGCCCTGGCTTCCGGCGTGCCGGCCCTGGCGACATAGCCGACATTGAGCCAGATCATCTGCACCTGGTTGTGGACACGGCGGAACTCGACGATGCCGCTGTCCTCCATCAGCCCGCCGTAGAAGTTGCGCTCGCCGATGCCGGACTTGAGCTTGGGCGAGAGGAAGAAGGGCTTGTCGAAGTCGTCGGGCTTGAGCTCGAGCCAGACCTTGTCGTCCTTCGTCCAGGCGACCAGCGGGCCATCGACGCGCTGCGCATCCTTGATCACGTCGGCGAACGGCCGCGGCGAGCCCGGCGGTGCTCCCGCGACCGGCGCGGCGCCCGGTGGCCGGGGGCCCGACGCGGCGCCACCCGGGCCGACGGCGCCGGCCGGCGGCCTGGCATCGGCAGTAGTCGTGGCGGGCGGCCGGACGATGGTCTGCAACGTCGTGCAGCCGGCCAGCACGGAAACGGCGACGGCGAGGGCCGGCAGGCGGCCGAGAGCGTTCAGTGGCATGGAGACCTCGGGGGAGGCGGTGTGATGCGGGTGGGGCGCGAAAGTTCGCGCGGCCTCAGGTGTGCATGGAGCGGAAGCGCAGGCGCTTCGGCTTGGCCCCTTCCTCGCCAAGGCGCTTCTTCTTGTCGGCCTCGTACTCCTGGTAGTTGCCGTCGTAGAAGAACCACTTCGAGTCGCCCTCGGCGGCGAGGATGTGGGTGCAGATGCGGTCGAGGAACCAGCGGTCGTGGCTGATGACCATGATCGAGCCGGCGAACTCGAGCAGCGCGTCCTCGAGCGCGCGCAGCGTCTCGACGTCGAGGTCGTTCGACGGCTCGTCGAGCATCAGCACGTTGGCGCCGGTGATCAGCGTCTTGGCCAGGTGCAGCCGCCCGCGTTCGCCGCCCGACAGGTTGCCGACGAGCTTTTGCTGGTCGTTGCCCTTGAAGTTGAACTTGCCGAGGTAGGCGCGGCTCGGCATCGTGAACTTGCCGACGATCAGGTTGTCGAGGCCGCCCGAGACGTCCTGCCAGACGGTCTTGTCGCCCTCGAGCGACTCGCGGCTCTGCTCCACGAACGCCATCTTGGCCGTCGAGCCGATCTTGACGGTGCCGCTGTCGGCCTGCTCCTTGCCGGCGATCATGCGAAACAGCGTCGACTTGCCGGCACCGTTCGGGCCGATGATGCCGACGATCGCGCCGGCCGGGACCTTGAAGCTCAGGTCGTCGATCAGCAGCCGGTCGCCGAAGCTCTTGCTCACGTGCTCGAACTCGATCACCTCATGGCCGAGCCGGTCGGCGACCGGAATGAAGATCTCGTTGGTCTCGTTGCGCTTCTGGTAGTCGACGTCCGACAGCTCCTCGAAGCGTGCGAGGCGCGCCTTGCTCTTGGCTTGGCGGCCCTTCGGGTTCTGGCGCACCCATTCGAGCTCCTTCTTCATCGCCTTGACGCGCGCGTCCTCGGTCTTCTGCTCCTGCTCCAGCCGCTGCTCCTTCTGCTCCAGCCAGGTCGAGTAGTTGCCCTTCCACGGGATGCCGTGGCCACGGTCGAGCTCGAGGATCCACTCGGCGGCGTTGTCGAGGAAGTAGCGGTCGTGGGTGATCGCGACGACGGTGCCGGGAAAGCGCGCGAGGTACTGCTCGAGCCAGTCGACGCTTTCGGCGTCGAGGTGGTTGGTGGGCTCGTCGAGCAGGAGCATGTCGGGTCGCGAGAGCAGCATGCGACACAGCGCGACGCGGCGCTTCTCGCCGCCCGAGAGGTTGCCGATCGTCGCGTCCCACGGCGCCAGGCGAAGGGCATCGGCGGCGATCTCGAGCTGCATGTCGGTGTTCTCGCCACCGCCGGCGGCGATCTGCGCCTCGAGCTCGGCCTGCTCGGCGGCGAGCGCATCGAAATCCGCGTCGGGCTCGGCGTAAGCGGCATAGACCTCGTCGAGCCGCTTCTTGGCTGCGAGCGCGCCGCCGATGCCCTCCTCGACCGCCTCGCGCACGGTCTGCTCCGGATTCATCACCGGCTCCTGCGGCAGGTAGCCGATCTTCAGGCCCGGCATCGGCACCGCTTCGCCCTCGATGTCGGTGTCGAGCCCGGCCATGATCCTCAGGAGCGTCGACTTGCCGGAGCCGTTGAGGCCGAGCACGCCGATCTTCGCGCCGGGAAAGAAGGAGAGCGAGATGCCCTTGAGGATCTGCCGCTTGGGCGGGACGGTCTTGCCGACCCGGTTCATCGTGAAGACGTACTGCGCCATGGAACTGCCTGTCTGGAATGCGAAGCGCCCGCAGGACGCGGGAGCGATTGACGCCTATTGTCGCCCGGGCTACGGCGCGGACAATGCGAGTCGCCATGCCCGACCCTGCCCAACGACGCGCACTCGTCGCCGGTGCCACCGGGTTGGTCGGCCGTGCGTTGCTGGCGCTGCTCGAGGCGCGCAACGCCAGCATCGAGATCGTCGCCCGACGCAGCCTCGCCGAATGGTCGGCATTGCGGCCTGCGCCGCGCGTCCACGTGGCTGCCGACTTCTCGAAACTGCCGCCGCTGCCGCCGCTCGACGACTGCTTCATCGCCCTCGGCACGACGATCCGGCTGGCGGGCTCGCAGGCGGCGTTTCGCGCCGTCGACTTCGACGCCGTCGTCGCCGTCGCGAAGGCAGCGCGAGCCGCGGGCGCGACGCGCCTGGGTCTCGTCTCGGCGCACGGGGCCGATCCCGCCTCGCGCATCTTCTACAACCGCACCAAGGGCGAAGCAGAGGTCGCCGTGGCGTCACTCGGCTACGAATGCGTCGTCGTCGCGCGGCCGTCGTTCATCACCGGCGACCGCGCCTCGCTCGGCCAGGCCGACCGCCCTGGCGAAGGCGTCGCGCTCGGCGTGCTGCGCCGGCTCGGCGGACTGGTGCCGGCATCGGTCCGGCCGATCGCCGACCGCACCGTCGCCGCCGCGCTCGTCGATGCGGTCGAAGCGGGTCGGCCCGGTGTACGCGTCCTGACGTCGGCCGCGATGCAGACCGACCAGAGCGCGTCGGGTCAGCCGCCGAGCGTCACGACCGGGACGAAGCCACCGTAGATCATCCGCTTGCCGTCGAATGGCATCGGGTTCTTCACGGGGTCCATGCGCGGATCCTTCTTCCACTCGTCCATCCTTGCCATCGACGCGTCGCGGACCTCCTTCGAGGGCCATTCGACCCACGAGAAGCAGACGGTCTCGCCGTCCTTCGCGTCGACGGCACGCAGGAAGTCGGTCTGCTTGCCCGGCTTCACCTCGTCGCCCCAGCATTCGACGATGCGGGTCGCGCCCTGCTCCATGAACAGCGAGTCGGCCTGGCGGGCGTGGGCGATGAACTCTTCTTTCCTGGCCGTCGGAACGGCGAGCACGAATCCGTCGATGTAGGGCATGGGGTTGCTCCGTTGTTGAGGTTGCAGGGTGTGGACGAACGGGCCGATCCGGTATCGACACCCGGCACGATACGACCGACCGTTTGCGGGCAAATGGCGCATCGGGCGGGCCCGCCGTGCACGCGAAGTCGCGAAGCCCCGTAGAATTCGCCCCGCGTCGCCACCCATCCAGTCAGCGCCGACGCGGTCGCTCCCGACTTTTCACACCTTTCTTGCCTTCGACTGGCTGCCGCGCACTGCGTGCATGAGGCCAGATCCTTCAGGCAATCTCATGTCCTTCGATACCCTCGGCTTGTCCGAGCCGCTCGTTCGTGCCGTTCACGAAGCGGGCTACACCACCCCCACGCCGATCCAGGCGCAGGCCATCCCCATCGTCCTGTCCGGCAAGGACCTCATGGGCGGCGCGCAGACCGGCACCGGCAAGACCGCCGGCTTCGTGCTGCCGATGCTGCATCGGCTGATGCAGGGCAAGACGACCGAGCCGGCGCCGCAGGCCGGCATGCAGCCGGGCTTCCGCGCACCCAAGGTGCGGCAGTCCATCCGCTGCCTCATCCTCACGCCGACGCGCGAGCTTGCGGCACAGGTCGAGGAAAGCGTTCGCACCTACGGCAAGCACTCGAAGCTGTCGAGCATGGTGATGTTCGGCGGCGTCGGCATGCAGCCGCAGATCGACAAGCTGCGCCGCGGCGTCGACATCCTCGTCGCCACGCCGGGCCGCCTGCTCGACCACCACCAGCAGGGCACGCTCGACCTCTCGAAGGTCGAGATCTTCGTGCTCGACGAAGCCGATCGCATGCTCGACATGGGCTTCCTGCCCGACATCCGCCGCGTTCTCGCGGTGCTGCCGCAGAAGAAGCAGAGCCTGCTTTTCTCGGCCACCTTCAGCGACGAGATCAAGGCCCTCGCCGACCGGCTGCTCAACCAGCCGGTGCTGATCGAGGTCGCGCGCCGCAACCAGACCGCCGAGCTCGTGTCGCAGAAGGTGCATCCGGTCGGCCGCGAGATGAAAAAGGAGCTGCTGGCCCATCTGATCCACGATCAGAACTGGCATCAGGTGCTCGTCTTCACGCGGATGAAGCACGGCGCCAACCGGCTCGTCGAGTACCTCGAGAAGAACGACATCCGGGCATCGGCGATCCACGGCAACAAGAGCCAGACTGCGCGCACCCAGGCGCTGGCGCAGTTCAAGAGCGGCAAGTTGCAGGTGCTCGTCGCCACCGACATCGCCGCGCGTGGCATCGACATCGATCAGCTGCCGCACGTGGTCAACTTCGAGCTGCCCAACGTGCCCGAGGACTACGTGCACCGGATCGGCCGCACCGGCCGTGCCGGAACGCCGGGCGAGGCGATCTCGCTCGTCTGCGTCGACGAGAACGGCTTCCTTCGCGACATCGAGCGCCTGATCAAGAAGGACATCCCGAAAGAGATCGTTCCCGGCTTCGAGCCGCCGACCAACGAGCGGCCGGAGCCGATCGTGCTCGGCCGCATGGTGATCGGCGAAGGCGCCGGGCGCGGCGGCTCGCGCCGGCCGGCACCGCATCGCCATGGCTCGCACCACGCTGGCGGTGGCGGTGGCGGCGGCGGTTCGTCGTACGGCGGTGGCCACGCCCGCCACGGCGACGCGCGACAAGGAGGCCACGGCCGTCCGCAGGGTGCACCGGCCGGTGGTGGCAGCGGCGGCGGCGATCGGCGACCGGGACCCCAAGGTCCTTCCCGCGGCGGGCCGTCGTCCTCGTCGGGCCGTCCGGCGACGCGCAGCTTCGGTCCCAAGCGCTGACCCCGATTGCGCGGCGCGGCAGTTGCGTGCAGTCGCGGAAGCGGCACCGCAGCGCGAGCGCCACCACGTCCTCGAAGCTCGACGTGAGTTGCGCCTCGTCGACATCGGCTCGCAGCGTGCGAACGCCCGGCGTGTCGATGATGCAGGCGCCGCCGGGCAGCAGGTGCAGGCGCGAGCTCGGCGCGAGCGGCGTCGGGAGCGTGCGGAAGCCTCACCGTCAAGTCGTGCTCCGTCGGGTCGGACTTGCGACAAGCCCCTTCGATCCCTACGTATAGCCGGCGGCGAGGCGCCGCCACTTCGTATGATCGACGCGTCACCCCGGAGACACGACCCATGAAATCGTTTGCCCTCGCCGTGCTGCTCGCCTTCGTCGCCATGGGCCTGACCGCGCCCGACGCCTACGCCAAGCGCTTCGGCGGCGGCGGGTCCTTCGGCATGCAGCGCAGCATGCCGCCCCGGGCCACACCGCAGACCCCGCCGCCCAGCAAGGCCGCTCCCGCGACGCCTGCCACGCCGGGCACGGCCGCCGCCGCGGCGCCGAAGCGGTCGTGGATGGGCCCGATCGCCGGCCTCGCCGCCGGCCTCGGCCTGGCGGCGTTGTTCAGCCACCTCGGCCTCGGCGAAGGTCTCGCCAACGTCATGATGCTGGCGCTGCTCGCCTTCGCGGCCATCTTCGCCGTCCGCTTCCTGATGCGCCGCTTCGCGCCGCAGCCACCGGTCGGCGCCCTACGCTACGCCGGTGCCGAGGCCGGCGGCGGGATGGGGCAGCCGAACGCGACCTTGCCGGCCGGCCCGTTCGCGCCGCGCGACGCGGCATCGCCCTTCGTGCCCGCAGCCAACGCCGCGGCGCTCGCGCCGTCGCTTCCCGACGGGTTCGATGCGGCCGCCTTCGAGCGCATCGCCAAGCTGATCTTCATCCGCCTGCAGGCCGCCAACGACGCCGGCGATCTCGACGACCTGCGCGCCTTCACCACGCCCGAGGTGTTCGCGTCATCCCGCCTCGAGTTGCAGGAGCGAGGCACCGTTGGGCAGCGCACCGATGTCGTCCAGGTCGACGCCGAGGTGCTCGAGGTGGCCAACGAGGCCGACCGGCAGGTCGTCAGCGTCCGCTTCCACGGCCTGATCCGAGAGCAAGACGGCGGTGTCGCCGAGCCGTTCGACGAGGTCTGGCACCTGACGAAGCCGGCCGACGGCAGCCGCGAGTGGGCCATCGCCGGCATCCAGCAGGTCGACGCGCTGTCCCGCGCGGCCTGACGCGGCCATCGTCGACGCGACGGTGAGGCGCCAGCTCTGGATCGTCACGGGTTCGTCGCGGGGTCTCGGCGCCGGTCTCGTCGCCCGGCTGATGCAGCGCGACGGCTGCACCGTGATCGGCATCGCCCGCGGCGCAACGGCGCCGACCGAAGCGCCGTCCCCGGGCGCGACGCTGGAATCGTGGCAGGCCGACCTTGCCGACCCGGCGCCCTTCGCGGAGCGGCTCGAGCGCTGGCTCGCGGCGCAAGCCGACGACGCGTTCGCTGCCGCCACCCTCGTCAACAACGCCGCCGTGCTCACGAACGTCGGCGCGCTCGAGCGCTGCACGACTGACGAGCTGTCTCGTGCAGCGCGGGTCGGGCTCGAGGCGCCGCTGGTGCTGAGCGCAGCGTTCCTGCGCGCCACCGCCGCGTGGACAGGCGATCGGCGGGTGGTGCACATCTCGTCGGGCCTCGGCCGGCATGCCATGGCCGGGCAGGCCACCTATTGCGCAGTCAAGGCCGGCCTCGACCACATGGCTCGGGCGATGGCGCTGGACCAGGCCGAGCACGGCCGCGCACCGGACGGCACCCGGCCGGCACGCATCGCCTCGCTGGCGCCCGGCATCATCGACACCGACATGCAGGTGCAGCTGCGCGGCAGCGGCGACGAAGGCTTCCCCGACCGGGGCCGCTTCGTCGAGATGCAGACCAGCGGCGCGCTGCAGTCGGCCGACGCGACGGCGGCGCGCGTGATCGCCTACGCGGAACGCGACGACTTCGGCTCGAACCCGACCGCCGACATCCGCGACAACTGAGCCGGTTCCGGCCGGCGCGATCCCCGCAGCCGCGACAATCGTCGACATGTCGACACGCCGGCTGCTCCTGCTCAACCTGTCGTCGGCCGCGCTCGCCGCCTGCACGCCGCTGCGCCGCGCCGCCGACGCCGCGTCGACCGGGCCAGGGCCTGCTGCGGGCTCCGCCGCGACGGCATCGGCCGCCCGAGGCCCGTTCGTCGCCGCCAACGCCAACCTCGTCGTCAGCGGCATTCCGCCGATCCCGCAGCGCATCGCCGACGATGTCGCGCGCTACAACGACTTCCGCGGTCACGGCTTCGTCGACTGGCATCCGACGAAGCGCGAGATGATCGTCGCCCACCGCCGGGCCGGCGCCGACACGACGCAGCTGTTCCGGCTGGCATCGCCGCTCGGCGCACTGGAGCCCATGACCGACGGCGCCGAACCGGTGCGTGCCGCGCGCTACGAGCCCGGCGGCAACGGCATTGTCTTCGCGCGCGCCAGCGGCGGCGACGAGGCCGCGCAGCTCCTCCGGCTCGATCTGGCGACCCGACGGGTGACGACGATCTCGCTGCCCGGCATGCGGCACGACCTCGGTGCCTTCCTGCACCGCTCGAACCGCCTGCTGCACACGTCGCTGCCGCTCGACCGCACCGCTGCGGGTGGTACGCGGCGCGAGGTGACGACGACAATCACCCTCGTCGACCCGACCGACCCGGCGTCGCGTCGCGTCGTCGCCGAGCTCGCAGGCGGCGGCTGGAGCATTGGCGCCGTCTCGCCCGACGACCGCAGCGCCACGCTGAGCCGCTATCGCTCGGCCGCCGAATCCGAGGTGCACGTCGTCGACCTGGCGAGCGGTGCCGTGCGGCGCCTGCTCCCCGCCGCCGGCGATGCCGCCACCGCGAGCTGGTTTGCGGGCCCGTGGCGGCGCGACGGTTCGGGATTCTTCGTCGCCAGCGACCACGGCAGCGAGTTCCGCGAGTTGATGCTGTACACCGTCGGCGACAGCCGACTCGCGCCGCTCAGCCGCCACGTCAAGGCCGACGTCGACGACACCGAGGTGAGCGCCGACGGCCGCATCGTCGCCGCGACCTTCAACGTCGACGGTCGCAACGACCTGCGCTTCTTCGACGCGAGCGGGCTGCAGGAGCTGCCGCAGCCGGCCGTCGGCAACGCCAGCGTCACGCAGATCCGCTTCCACCCGAAGCTGCCGGACCTCGCCTACGCGCTCAACGGCCACGACGCGCCGAGCCGCGTCGCGACGCTGGACCCGTCGCGCGCCGCCGCGACGACGTGGACGACGCCCGAGTCGCCGCCGGGGATCGATCCGCGTCGCTTCGGCGCGCAGCGCATCGTGCGCTGGACGAGCTTCGACGGGCTCGCGATCTCCGGCCTTCTCAGCCACCCGCCGGCGCGCTTCGCCGGCAAGCGGCCGGTGCTGATCGACATCCACGGCGGCCCCGAGGGCCAGGCGCGATTCGGCTTCCTCGGCCGCACCAACTACTTCGTCGAAGAGCTTGGCATCGCCGTGCTGCGCCCGAACGTGCGCGGCTCGTCCGGCTTCGGCAAGACGTTCCTGTCGCTCGACAACGGCATGAAACGCGAAGACTCGGTGAAGGACATCGGCGCGCTGCTCGACTGGATCGCCGGACAGCCCGACCTCGACGCGTCGCGCGTGCTCGTGCAGGGCGGCAGCTACGGCGGCTACATGAGCCTGGCCGTCGCCACCCACTACGCAGACCGCATCGCCGGTGCGGTCGACGTCGTCGGCATCTCCGACTTCAACACCTTCCTGCGCAACACCGAAAGCTACCGACGCGACCTCCGCCGCGTCGAGTACGGCGACGAGCGCGACCCGGCGATGCGCGCCTTCTTCGAGCGCATCTCGCCGCTCGCGAACGCGGCAAAGATCAAGAGGCCGCTGTTCGTCGTGCAGGGCCGCAACGACCCGCGCGTGCCCTACACCGAGGCCGAGCAGATCGTGCGCAAGGTGCGCGAGGGCTCGACGACGGTCTGGTACCTGCGCGCCGAGAACGAAGGCCACGGCTTCGCGCGCAAGGAGAACGCCGACTTCCAGTTCTACGCAACGGTGCAGTTCATGCGCCAGACGTTGCTGAAGTGAGCGCAGCGTGACAGGGCGGTCCCCGCCCGACTTCTAGCGGCCGGTCGACTCGACGATCGTCGACATCAGCGCATCGTCGCCGATCGGCGCCGCGCCGCTGACCGGACCCGAGCGCGACTGCCTCGCCACCTCAAGCGCGATCGCCTCTTCCGCGACCCTCATCCGGTGCCGTTCTTCGGCCGTGTAGGCGATGTCGGCGGGCAGTTCGGCGCCGCACGATTCGCATTTCGGGTAGCGCCGGTTGAAGACGCGAAAGCCGCACGCAGGGCAATGCGGGCCGGCGTCGGCGTCGAGCGCACCTGATTGGCTGTCCATGTTGGCTCCGGGAATCTGCATGTCGCGACCGTAGCGACGGCCTCCGGCCGAGCGGCTCGGACGCCATCGCTGCCGCGTGTAGGAAGAGGCTCTCGCCCGCTCAGGCGCCGGGTCCCTGGAAGCCGCCGGCACGCAGCGTGACCACGAGCGTGTCGCGCCAGCCGTGGTCGGCCATGGGCTGGATCGGCGTGCTTTCGTGGATGACACGGGCGTCGTCGAGGAACAGGCAGGTCCACGGCTCGGTCATCGTGAAGCGCTCGCCGGCCGGGCCGGCGGCGTCGAAGACCCGTGTCTCGCCGCCCTTGATGCCGACGCGCGACACCAGCGCCACCGCGACCAGGTCGACGCCGTCGCGGTGCGCGCCTTCAGGTGTCGGTCGGCCGATGCCGCCTTCGGTGTCGATGCGGAACTGGTGCGCTTCGAGGTACCAGGCGTCGCGCGGGCCGCGCACGTCGCCGGCGAGCCCGGCGAGCGCGCCGAGCACGCGCTGCCAGGCGTTGCTGGCGACGACCGCTGGCTCGACCGGCGCGAACCAGCGCTCGAGGCCGCCGTGCAAGGCGTTGTATTCGACCGGCTGCCAGTGCGCCCGCGGCGGCGCCTGCGCGATGCCGCTTGCCGCCGAGGCGACGAACGACGCGTGCCGCCGACGACGGTAACGCCCGCCATCCCTCAGGTAGTCGTCGGGCGGCAGGTCGTTCCACGACGGCGCGAGCTCGTGCAGCGCCGCGGCCGACGTGTTCGCGAACGTCGCGAATCCATCCGGCGACAGCACGGCGTGGCCGTGCTCGCGCAGCGCCTGCGCCAGGCGGTCCGGTGCGACGCTGGGCGGCGCAAGCGCGATCATGCGCAGGGACCCGGTCTCAGCCGCCGGCGGCGAGCCGCGCCCCGGCCCCCAGCGCCTGCAGCTTGGCTTCGGCGATCTCGCGGCGCATTGGTGCCATGCCGCAGTTGGTGCAGGCGACGAGCTTGTCGCGGTGCACGTAGCGCAGGGCCTGCGCGAGCGTGGCCGACACCTGCTCCGGCGTCTCGATCTCGTCGCTCGCGACGTCGATCACGCCGACCATCACCTCCTTGCCGTCGAGCAGCTTCATCAGCTCGGGCGGCACGTGCGAGTGGTAGCACTCGAGCGAAACCTGGTCGATCGAGCTCTTCGCGAGCGCTGGGAAGATCTGCTCGTACTGCCGCCACTGCGCGCCGAGCGTGTCCTTCCACTTGCGGTTGGCATCGATGCCGTAGCCGTAGCAGATGTGGACGGCGGTCTTGCACGCGAGGCCGGCTGCGGCGCGCTCGAGCGCCTCGACTCCCCAGCCCGCGGCATCGTCCATGTAGACGTTGAACGCCGGCTCGTCGAACTGAACGATGTCGACGCCGTCGGCCTCGAGCGCCTTCGCCTCCTGGTTGAGCAGGTCGGCGAACGCCATCGCCATGCGGATGCGTCCTTCGCGGTCGCCTCCGTAGTGGCGGTCGGCGACCGTATCGACGATCGTCATCGGGCCGGGCATCGTGAACTTGAGCTTGCGCGTGGTGTGCGCCCGCGCGAGCTGCGCTTCCATCGCGTGGACGCGGCCGGCGAGCTTCAACTCGCCCACCACCTGCGGGACCATCGCGTCGTAGCGGTTGTCGCGGATGCCCATCCTCACCTTGTGCTCGAAGTCGATGCCGTCGACTTTCGCGAGGAAGCCGTGCACGAAATGCTGGCGCGCCTGCTCGCCGTCGCCGACGGTGCCGATGCCGGCGTCCTCCTGCGTCTTCAGCCAGACCAGCGTCGCGTCGGCCTTGGCGCGATCCAGCGCTTCGCCCGACTCCTTCCATTCGGGCCACAGCTTGCCGGTCTCGGCGAGCCATGCGGGCTTGGGCAGGCTGCCGGCGATGGCGGTCTCGAACATCGAGCTGTCCTTTTCGAGGTGGTGATGGCGTCAGGCCGGCGTGCGGGCGACAAGGCCGAACTCGCCGGCGAGAAGCGCATACGAGCGGCGCCGCACCCCGGGGTCGTGCGCCCAGGTGTTGACGACGAGCTCGTCGAGCGCGAAGTCGGCTGCGAGGCGGCGGATCTTCTCGCCGACCGTCTTTGCCGAGCCGACGAACGACTTGTCACGCATCGGCGCGAGGTGCGCGTCGTCTCCCGCAGAGAATCCCTTGGCGGCGATCGCATCGGGCGGCTGCAGCGGCCCGAACACGCCGCGGGCGCGGTCGACGCGCCAGCGGTCGCGCGAGAGCGCGTGGTGGCGCGCTTCGTCGTCGCTGTCGGCGACGAGCGCCCAGATGCACAGCGTCGCCTGCGGCGCCGCGAGCAGCCCGCTCGGCTCGAAGCGCTCGCGGTAGAGCGCGATCGCTTCCGCTGCGCCGACACCGTCGCTGAAGAAATACGCGAATGCATACGGCAGGCCGAAGTGCGCGGCGAGCTGCGCCCCGTAGTCGGAGCTGCCGAGGATCCAGATCTGCGGCGCGTGGGGCCCCAGCGGATGCGCCGGTACGCCCTGGTACGACGGCATCGACGTCCACGCGTGCAGGTCGCGCACCTGCAGCGGAAAGTCGTCGGCGCCGTGGCTCGCGTGCGGGTTGAGCAGACGGGCCGTGCGCATGTCGCTTCCGGGCGCACGTCCGAGGCCGAGGTCGATGCGGCCTGGCGCGAGCGCCTCCAGCACGCGGAACTGCTCGGCCACCTTGAAGGCGCTGTAGTGCGGCAGCATGACGCCGGCCGAGCCGATCCGGATGGCGCTCGTGCGCGCCGCGATCGCCGCCATGACGATCTCCGGCGCCGTGCCGACGATGGTCGGCAACCCGTGGTGCTCGCTGACCCAGAACCGCTCATAGCCGAGGCGCTCGCAATGCTCGGCGAGCGAGAGCGTGTCGCGGATGGCGGCGTCTTCGCCCGCGCCTTCGACCGACACCGACTGGTCGAGCACCGAAAGCTTCACGCGCGCTAACCCTGCGGATGCGTGGGGTCGATCCATCGCACCTTCTCCGGCTTCTCGACCGGCTCGATGTCGAGGTTCACCGCCACCGCCTCGCCGTCGCTGCGGCACAGCACGCATTCGAGCGTCTCGATCGGGCTCGCGTTGATCTCCTGGTGCGGGACATAGGGCGGCACGTAGATGAAGTCGCCCGGGCCGGCTTCGGCGGTGAACTCGAGCTGATCACCCCAGCGCATGCGGGCCCGCCCCTTCACCACGTAGATCACGCTTTCCAGATGCCCGTGGTGATGCGCACCCGTCTTGGCGTCGGCGTGGATGTGCACGGTGCCGGCCCACAGCTTCTGCGCGCCGGTGCGCGCGAAGGTGATCGCGGCCTGGCGATCCATGCCGGGCGTCTGCGCGGTGTTCGGGTCGAGCTGGTCGTGCTGGATGACGCGCACGCCGTCGTGCTTCCAGCGAGGCGCCGAGGGGTCTTCGTGAGAGTGAGGTTCGGTCATTCGTCGAGTCTCGTGTACAGTCGAGCCACAGTTATACGCAAGACCTTCGTTGTTCGTGATTCTCGTTCCACCCACCGCGGTCCTCGCGGCGGACGCTTGAAAAACCCCCGGATCGTTTCTTGAGTGTCGCTGCGCGCACGGCGTCGTCGTGCGCGGATTTCGTTTCGTGTTCAACTTTTTAGCAAGACAGGACATTTCTCCATGACGACTCAGACCGGAACCGTGAAGTGGTTCAACGAAGCCAAGGGCTTTGGATTCATCGCCCAGGACGGCGGCGGCGCCGACCTTTTCGCCCACTTCCGCGACATCCAGGGCAACGGCTTCAAGACCCTCGCTGAGAACCAGCGCGTCGAATTCGAAGTCAAGCAAGGCCAGAAGGGCCTGCAAGCGGCGAACATCAAGGTCCTCTGACCCGTACGCACGCTCGAGCGCAGGCGGCATGCTCAACCATCAGGTCCGCCTCGCTCGTCGCCCCACCGGCCTGCCGGTGCGGGCCGACTGGAGCTTCTCGACCGAACCGGTCGAGCCTGCCGGTCACGGCGGCGTCGCCGTCAAGACGCTCGCGCTCTCGCTGGACCCGGCGATGCGCGGCTGGATGAACGAGGGCAAGAGCTACATCCCACCCGTCGGCATCGGCGAGGTGATGCGCGCGGGCGGAGTCGGCCGCGTGATCGAATCGAACCAAGGCGCCTTCGCTGTCGGCGACGTCGTCGTCGGCGCGCTCGGTGTTCAGGAATACGCGCGCTTCGACGCAGCCGCGATCGCACGCAACGCGCTGTCGAAGGTCGACCTCTCGCTCGGCACGATGGCGCAGTGGCTCAACGTGCTCGGCATGCCCGGCATGACGGCCTACTTCGGCCTGATGGACGTCGGCCTGCCGAAGGCGGACGAGACGCTGGTCGTGTCTGGCGCGGCCGGCGCGGTCGGCCAGACCGTCGGCCAGCTGGCGAAGATCAAGGGGCTGCGCACCGTCGGCATCGCCGGCGGCCCCGACAAGTGCCGCTTCGTCGTCGACGAGCTCGGCTTCGACGCCTGCATCGACTACAAGAACGGCGCCGTCAAGGACGGCCTGAAGCAGCACTGCCCGAAAGGCGTCGACATCTATTTCGACAACGTCGGCGGCGACATCCTCGACACGGTGCTGACTCGCATCAACCGCAAGGCGCGCATCGTCGTCTGCGGTGCGATCAGCCAGTACAACCACGAAGGCGCCGTCAAGGGCCCGGCCAACTACCTGTCGCTGCTCGTCAACCGCGCGCGCATGGAGGGCATGGTCGTGTTCGACTACGCCGACCGTTATCCCCAGGCGATCGCCGAGCTCGCGGGTCATCTGCGCGAGGGCCGGATGAAGAGCCGCGAGGACATCGTCTCCGGCATCGAGACGTTTCCCGACACGCTGCTCAAGCTGTTTCGCGGCGAGAACTTCGGCAAGCTCGTGCTCCAGGTCGCGGCCGACTGACGGGCGCTTTGCCGATGCGGCCACAAGCCGCCTAGACTCGCCGTCCGACGCATGGACGACGAACTTCCGACGGATTGCGGCGTGCTTCCCTCAGGCGCCTTTGAGGCGATGGCCGCGCAGAGCCGCGACCTCGCCTGCGCGACCGACCACGACGGCGCCATCGTCTGGGCCAACGCCCGCTTTCGCGACCGCACCGGGGCCGCTGCCGCGGTGCCTCTGCGAGACCTCGCCCGGCCGGGTATGGACGGCGAGGCTGCCCGCCAGGCGTTCGACGCCGCGGCCGCCACCGGAAGCGTCGACGCGGTCGGGCTCGCCATGACCGCGGCCGACGGCACGACACTCTGGCTCGACGGACGGGCCAGCCGGCTCGACGCGACGCTGCTGTGGACGTTCCACGACGCCACCGCCGAGCGCTCCCTCGCGGCGCAGGCGCGCCGGCAGGGCGAGCTGCTCGACACCGCGCAGGAGTTCGGCCGGCTCGGCCTGTGGGAGCGCAGGATTCCTTCGGGCGAGGGTCGCTGGGATCGCCACGTGTTCCGCTTCTGGGGGCTCGACCCGAGCGGCGGAACGCCGAGCTTCGACGAAGCCATCGAGCGCATGCACCCGCAGGACCGCGCGCTGATGTCGTACCGCGAGTCGACGCGGGCCGCGGGCCGCTACGCGCAGCGCTTCCGCGTCGTCCACCCCGACGGCCGCGTCGTCCGCATCCACTCGCAGTGGGAGGTGAAGAACGGCCCCGACGGCACGCCCGATCGCGCCGTCGGCGTCATGATGGACGACACCGAGGTCTACGACGAGGCGAGCGCCCTCGGCGACATCGGCGACCAGCTCAGGCTCGCCGTCGAGCTCGGCAACATCGCGATCTGGCGTCACGAGCTCGAGACGCAGCTCATGTACTACAACGAGCGCGCCTTCGCGGTCCTCGACATGCCGGTGCGACGCGAAGGCATTCCGATCGACGAGGTGCGCGCCTTCATTCACCCGGACGACGTGCCCAGGGTCCTCGAATCGGCGCAGCGCGCGCTGGAAAGCGACGTGCCGACCGACATGGAGGCGCGCTACCTCCGATCGGACGGCAGCTGGCGCACGGTGCTGACGCGCCGCGTCGTCGAGCGCAACCGCGAAGGGCGCCCGATCGCCTTTGTCGGAGTGGCCCTCGACGTCACCGAGACGGTCGAGCAGCGGCGACGCGGCGAGGAACTGGCGCGGCGGCTCGACATCGCGTCGCGGGAGTCGGGCGTCGGCGTGTGGTCGACGGCCACCGATCCGCCGGATACCGACTGGTCGGCGCAGATGTACGCGCTGTTCGACCGCTTCGCGCCGCCGACGCCGCCGACGCTGCGCCAGTGGCTGGCCGGCGGTGTGCATCCCGACGACCTCGAGCGTGTCGAGAAGGCGACCCGCGCGATCCTCGTCGACGGCAACGCACCGTTCGAGATCGAGTTCCGCGCCCTCACCCGGACCGGCGCGCCGCGCTGGATCGTCCTTCGCGCCACCGTCGACCAGACGAGCGGCAGCCGTCGACGCCTCCTCGGCGTGGCGATCGACGTCACCGAGCACCACCTCGCGCTCGAGGCGTTGCGCGAAGCCGATGAGCGAACCCGCCTCATCACCCGTTACGCCGGCATCGGCACGTGGGAGGTGCGCATCGACGGCAGCGTCCAGACGTGGGACGAGCAGATGTACCGGCTGCGCGGCCTGACACCGCAGCCTCGCCCGCCCGGTCCTGACGAACGGATGACGATGGTCCATCCGGACGACCGCGCGAAGGTGCTCGGCAACGACCCGGAGGGGCTGTCGAGCGGCCCGTCGGCCTACGAGTTCCGCGTGCGGCTGCCGGACGGGCGCTGGCGCTGGCTCGCCTCGCGCTCCGTGCTCGTCGTCGACGACGCGGGCAAGCCGGTGCGTCGTGTCGGCGTCAACTGGGACGTCACCGAAGCCAACGAGGCAGAAGGCGCCCGCCAGCAGGCGGCCATCGCCGGCCGCGAGATCCAGGCCAAGTCGCAGTTCCTCTCGCGCATGAGCCACGAGCTGCGCACGCCGCTCAACGCCGTGCTCGGCTTCACGCAGCTGCTGCAGCTCGAGGCCGACCGTGCCGGCGACGCGGCTCAGGTGGCCAAGCTCGGCCACGTGCGGTCGGCCGGCGAGCACCTGCTCTCTCTCATCAACGACGTGCTCGACCTTTCGGGGCTCGAGGCGGGCGATCTCAAGCTCGCGCCCAAGACGATCGACCTGGCGGCGAGCGTGCGCGAGGCCGTGCCGCTGGTCGAGTTGCTCGCCGCCCAGCACGACGTCACCATCGACACGCACGCCGCTGGCTCGGGCAACGCCCGCGCCGACCCGACGCGGCTGCGCCAGGTGCTGATCAACATCCTGTCGAACGCGATCAAGTACAACCGTCGCGGCGGCCGCGTCTTCGTCGACAGCCGGGTCGACCTTGATGGTGCGACCCTGCGCATCCGGGACACCGGGCGGGGCCTCACCCGAACGCAGCTCGCCTGCCTGTTCGAGCCGTTCAACCGATTCGGCGCCGAGCACGAAGGCATCGTGGGAACGGGCATCGGCCTGGTGATCGTCAAGGCGCTCGTCGAGGGCATGCAGGGCACGGTCGAGGTCGACAGTGCGATCGGCCAGGGGACGACGGTCACCCTGCGGCTCCCGGCAGCCGGCGCGGCCGAGCTTCCCGCGCCCGCGCCCGCGGAGGCGGTGCGCGGCGTCGTCACGGCATCGGCGCCGCTGGCCGAAGGCGGGCTGCGCGGACGGCTCCTCTACATCGAGGACAACCCCGTCAACGTGCTGCTCGTCGAGGAGCTGGTGCAGGTGGCGGGCGGCTTCGAGATCGCCTCGGAGACCACCGGCGGCGCCGGCGTGGAGCGGGCGCGCCGGACGTCGCCCGATCTCGTGCTCGTCGATCTGCAGCTGCCCGACATCGACGGCTACGAGGTATTGCGGCGCCTGCGCGAGCAGCCCGAGACGGCGTCGATGCGCTGCATCGCGCTGTCGGCGAACGCGATGCCCGACGACCGCCAGCGCGGCCTCGACGCCGGCTTCGACGAGTACTGGACCAAGCCGATCGACTTCGCCGCCTTCGTCGCCTCGCTGCAGCGCCTGTTCCCGGCCGGAGACACGACGCCCGCGTAGGCGTGCTACGCCGGCGCCGGCTCGGCCTCGACGAGGCCGCGACCGCGCAGCATCGGCAGCGGCGTCGGCTCGCGACCGCGGAACGACCGGTAGGCGTGCCGGGGCTCGATCGAGTCGCCTGCCGAATACACGAAGCGCAACAGCCGCTCCGAGACGCCACGGTCGAACGGGTTGCCTGCCTCGACGAAGGCCTCGAAGCCGTCGGCGTCGAGCACCTCGGCCCACATGTAGACGTAGTAGCCCGCCGCGTAGCCGGAGCCCGAGAACAGGTGCTGGAAATGGGTGAGGCGGTGGTTGATGCCGACGCCGCGCGGCAGGCCGATGCGCTCGAGCTCGGCACGTTCGAAGGCGACGACGTCGATCGGCTCCGGGTCGGTGCGCGCGTGCGCCGCCATGTCGACCAGCGCCGACGCCGTGTAGCGGACCGACTCGTAGCCCTGGTTGAAGTGGCGGGCACGCTCGAGTTTGTCGATCAGCGCATCGGGCATCGGCTCGCCGGTCTTGTAGTGCCTGGCGTGACGCTTGAGGACGTCGCGCTCCTCGAGCCAGTGCTCGAACAGCTGCGACGGCAGCTCGACGAAATCGCGCAGGACGTTGGTTCCGGAGACGCGCTCGTAGGTCACGTTCGACAGCAGCCCGTGCAGGCCGTGACCGAACTCGTGGAACAGCGTGCGCGCGTCGTCGAAGCTGAGCAGCGTCGGCTCGCCCGGAGCGCCGCGCGCGAAGTTGTTGTTGTTGACGACGATCGGCAGAACCGGCTCGCCGCCTTCGCGGTGGCGCGACTGCGTGCGGTACAGGCTCATCCACGCCCCGCTGCGCTTGGTCGGCCGGGCGAAGTTGTCGTGCAGGAAGACGCCGATGGTGCGGCCGTCGGCGGCCCGGACCTCGTAGGTCTTCACGTCCGGGTGGTAGGCGGCGATGTCGGGGCGGGCGATGAAGGCGATGTCGAACAGCCGCGACGCGCTGTCGAACGCCGCCTCGGTGACGCGCTCGAGCGGCAGGTAAGGCTTGACCTGGGCCTCGTCGAGGTGGAATCGCTGCTGCCGCACCTTCTCCGCGTAATAGCGCCAGTCCCAGGCCTCGATCGCGTCGGGCCCGCCGGTGTCACGCGACACCGCGAGCAGGTCGTCGCGCTCGACGAGCGCTCGCGCCTTCGCCGGCGTCCAGACCTGCATCAACAGCGACGTGACCGCCTCCTGGCTCCCGGCCATCGTGTCGGCGAGGGCGTAGTCGGCATACGAGGCGTAGCCGTGCGCTTTCGCCTGCTCCAGCCGCAGCTGCAGGATCTCGGCGGCCACCGGCCGGTTGTCGTGCTCGCCGTCGTGCTCGCCGCGCGTCACGCCGGCATTCCACAGCGCCTCGCGTAGGTCGCGCCGCTCGGAGAAGGTGAGGAAGGGCACCAGGTGCGAGCGCGACAGCGTGACCACGTGGGCGCTTTCGTCGAGCCCGCGCTCGGCGGCAGCCTGTCGTGCGGCGGCGCGAGCGAAGTCGGGCAGGCCGGCCAGGTCGGCCTCGCCCTCGAGCACGAGCTGGAACGACGACTCGTCGGCGAGCACGTTCTGGCCGAAGCGCGTCGTCAGGTCGGCGAGTCGTTCCATCACCTCGGCATAGCGCCTCTGCGCCGCGGGCTCGAGCCGTGCGCCGGCACGCACGAAGTCCATGTGGAAGCGCTCGAGGACGCGCTTTTCCTCCGGCGTCAAGTCGAGCCTTTCGCGCTGCTCGTGCAGCGCCTCGATGCGCGCGAACAGGCCCTTGTGCATGTAGACGGCGCTGGCGTGCGCCGCGGTCTTCGGCGCGATCTCGCGCTCGACGGCCTGCAACGCCGGCGAGGTCTCGCTCGAGGCGAGGTTGTAGAACAGGCTGCCGACGCGGTCGAGCAGCCGCCCGGAGCGGTCGAACGCAGCGACGGTGTTGGCGAACGTCGGTGCCGCGGGCGACGCGGCGATCGCGTCGATCTCGGCGAGCTGTTCGGACATGCCGGTCGCGAACGCCGGCGCGAACTGCTCGGGCTTGACGGCCGCGAACGGCGCGAGCCCGAACGGCCCGGTCCACGGCTGCAGAAGCGGGTTGTCGGATGGGTTCACTTCTTCTTCCTCTTGACGTCGATCAGGTCGCGTTCGTCGTAGCGACGGTTCTCGCAGGACTTCTCGTAGTCGTCCTGCGTCGACTTCACGCCTTCGGCCTCGGTGTTGTAGACCGTGACCCTGGCTTCGTAGGCATCGATGGTGCGATCGCGCTGGACGACCTTCTCGTTGTAGGCGGCGACCGCCTCGGTGCTGGTCCGGTCGAGCGCGGCGACCTCGTCGGCGAGGCTGACGCCGCTGCGCGTGATGTCGGCCTTGTCGGCCTCGATCTGCGCCTTGTGCTTGAGCGCCTGATCGACCTGCGCGTGCAAGGAGTCCTTCTTGGCCAGGCACGCCTTGATCTGCGTGGACGTGAGGATGCGGTCGCCGTCGGGGCGGGACGGATCGCGACGCACGCTCGGGGTGGCCGCGTCGGCGATGCCGACGAGCACGAAGGTCGCGACGACCGCGACGGCGGATTTCAGCTGCCAGGCCACGGGGCGAGACGAACGGTGCGACATCGGTGTCTGGCTTCGGTTGCGCGAGAAGCGGGAAATCATGCCACGGCCGTCCGCATCGTCACGAACTCCTCGGCTGCGGTCGGGTGGATGCCGATGGTCGCGTCGAACACCGCCTTGGTCGCCCCGGCCTTCATCGCCACCGCGAAGCCCTGGATCGTCTCGCCGGCGTCGGCACCGACCATGTGCAGGCCGACCACCCGGTCGCTCGCGTCGTCGACGACCAGCTTCATCAGCGTGCGCTCGGAACTGCCGGAGAGCGTGTGCTTGAGCGGCTTGAAGTCGGCGCGATAGACGCGTACCTTGTCGTAGCGGCTGCGCGCGGCCGTCTCCGACAGGCCGATGGTGCCGATGTTGGGATGCGTGAAGACGGCGGTCGGGATCTGCGTGTAGTCGACGCTGCGGGGCGTCTCGCCGGTGATCGAATCGACCAGCGCCATCGCCTCGGCGAGCGCGACCGGGGTGAGCTGGACGCGGTCGATCACGTCGCCGACGGCATGGATGTGGGGCACGCTCGTGCGGTACTCGTCGTCGACCGCGACGGCGCCGTTCGGCTCGAGCACGACGCCCGCCGCCTCGAGGCCGATGCTGCCGGTGTTGGGCATGCGGCCGGTGGCATAGAGCACGGCGTCGGCGACGGCAGCGCCGCCGTCGGCGAAGGCGACGTCGATCGCCCCGTCGGAGCGGCGCGCGAGCGACGAGACGCGGCTGCCGGTGCGGATGTCGACGCCCTTCTTCGCCATCTCCGCGGCGACGAAGTGGCGAACGTCGTCGTCGAAGCCGCGCAGGATCTGTTCGCCGCGGTAGCTCTGCACGACGTCACTGCCGAGACCCCGAAAGATCGACGCGAACTCACTGGCGATGTAGCCACCGCCGACGACGACGAGCCGCTTCGGGAACTTCGGCAGGTCGAAGATCTCGTTCGACGAGATCGCCAGTTCCTTGCCCGGCACGTCGGGCGCGACCGGCCAGCCGCCGGTGGCGACGACGATGCGATCGGCGCGGTACGCGCGGCCCGCGACCTCGATCTCACGCGCACCGACCAGCCTTGCCCGGCCGCGCAGGACGGTCACGCCGGCACCTGCCAGCAGCCCCTCGTAGACACCGTTGAGCCGTGTGATCTCGCGTGCGCGGTTGGCCTTGAGCGTCTCCCAGTCGAAGCGCGGCGACTCGTGCGACCAGCCGAAGCCGGCGGCTTCCTCGAACGCTTCGGAAAAGTGCGACGCGTAGCTGTAGAGCTTCTTCGGGATGCAGCCGACGTTGACGCACGTTCCGCCGAGCGCGCCGGCTTCGGCGACGGCGACGCGCAACCCGCGTTGGCCGGCCATCCGCGCTGCGCGCACCCCGCCGCTTCCGGCACCGATGATGAAGAGGTCGAATGGGGCGTCGCTGCTGGACATGTGGCGGTGGCGGGAGCGCAGGAATCTGACGATACCCGTTGCGCCGCGATCCGGCGCCGTGCAGACTGCGCGCGACCCGGCCGCCGCTGCTCGCAACGACCTCCATGACGACCCCATCCGACATCCTCGACTTGTGGTTCGCATCCCCGGGCGACGCCGAAGAAGGCACGCTGCGCAAGGCCTGGTTCGGCAAGGACCCTGCCTTCGACGCCGAGATCGTGGCGCGGTTCGGCGCGGCGATCGAGGCGGCGCTGCGAGGCGAACTCGATGCCTGGGCCGTCGAGCCGGCGAGCGCGCTCGCCCGCATCCTGCTGCTCGACCAGTTCACCCGCAATGCCTTTCGCGACACGCCGCGCGTGTTTGCCGGCGACGCGCAGGCGATCGCGGCGGCCAGGGCGATGGTCGGCCAGCGCCACGACCAGGCGCTGGACCCGATCCGACGCTCGTTCGTCTACGTCCCCTTCGAGCATGCCGAAGGTCTCGAGACGCAGGACGAGGGCGTGCGCCTGTTCTGCCAGCTGGCCGAGGCCGACCCGCGCTTCGCGGAGATGCTCGACTACGCGAAGCGGCATCGCGCCGTCATCGAGCGGTTCGGTCGCTTTCCGCACCGAAACGACGTGCTTGGCCGGCAGTCGACCGCCGAGGAGATCGAGTACCTGAAGCGACCCGGCGCCGGCTTCTGACGAAGCGCGGCGCCGGGCGCTGGGGCGAACGAAGACGATCAGCGGCGATTCGGGTTGTTCGGATGCCGGTCGCGCCGGTTGCGGATGCCGTCTCCGTCGCGGTCACGGTCGTAGCGGTTCGGGATGCCGTCGTGGTCGCGGTCCCGTCCCTGGCGGTGTCGAACGCGGCCACGGTCGTCGTGACGGTCGTAGCGGTTCGGCACCCCGTCGTGGTCGCGGTCGCCGCCACCCCGAGCCCACGCACCGCGATAGAGGTGCCAGCGACCGCCCTGGTTCACCCAGGTCGGATGCGCGTAGACGTAGCCAGGGCGAGCGCCGACCCACGTGCCCGCGACCCAATGGTGGCGATTGCGACGCCAGTCCCAGTATCCGGGCGTCCAGACGTAGCCGGCGCGCGGCGCGGGGACGGCCTCGTAGCGCAGGGGCGGCGGGCCGACGCGAACGTCGATGCTGAGCGGCGCGGCAATGGCGGAGGAAGCCGCTGCGGCCGCCAGAAGAACCGCCATGACAGTGCCGGCCCTGGCGATTCGATTGGTGATGCTTTTCATCTCGGGTCTCCATTGGAGTCAGTCACCCTGACATCATCCACAACGCGCCAGACTGCGACATCGGCCGACACCGGCCGGCCCCGTGGGCATCGTCCTGCCCTGTTCACGGACTGGTTTTGCCTTGCGCCAGGGCGCAGCAAGACAGCGAAACGGCGGCGACACGTTTCTTCACGAAACGCCCGGTCGACCTGCTTCAGTGGTTGTCCTTGGGAACGAACGCGCCTCGCTTGCCGACGAGAAAATCGAGGTCGGCGCCCTGGTCGGCCTGCAGCACATGGTCGATGTAGAGCTTCCAGTAGCCACTCTGCAGCGGCGGCTCCGGCGGCTTCCAGTCCTTCATGCGCGATGCAAGCTCGGCGTCGCTCACGTCGAGATGCAGGCGCCGGCCCGCGACGTCCAGCTCGATCATGTCGCCGTTGCGCACGGCGGCGAGCGGCCCGCCGGCCGCCGCTTCGGGCGCGGTGTGCAGCACGACGGTGCCGTAGGCGGTGCCGCTCATGCGCGCGTCGCTGATGCGGACCATGTCGGTGATGCCCTTCTTCAGCACCTTCGGCGGCAGCGGCATGTTGCCGACCTCGGCCATGCCCGGGTAGCCCTTGGGGCCGCAGTTCTTCAGCACCAGGATGCAGGTCTCGTCGACCTCGAGCGCGTCGTCGTCGATGCGGCGATGGAAGTCGTCGGAGTCCTCGAACACGACGGCGCGACCGCGGTGCTGCATCAGCGCCGGCGTCGCCGCGCTCGGCTTGATGATCGCGCCGCGTGGCGCGATGTTGCCGCGCAGCACGGCGATGCCGGCGTGCGCCTTGAACGGTGCGTCGTAGGTCCTGATGACCTCGCCGTTGTAGTTCTCGGCGCCGACGATGTTCTCGCCGATCGTCTTGCCGTTGGCGGTGCGCGCATCGAGGTGCAGGTGCCGCGAGAGCTCCTTCAGCACGACCGCCAGGCCGCCGGCGTAGCAGAAATCCTCCATCAGGTGCTTGCCCGAGGGCTGCAGGTCGAGCAGGCACGGCAGCTCGCTGGCGATCGTCTCGAAGTCGTCGATGCCGAGCTTGACGCCGATGCGCCCGGCGATGGCGATCAGGTGGATCACCGCATTGGTCGACCCGCCGATTCCGGCGAGCGCGACGATCGCGTTCTCGAACGCCTCGCGGGTGAGGATCTGCGACAGCACCTGGTCTTCGTGGACCATGTCGACGATGCGCCGACCCGCCATCCGCGCGAGCACGTTGCGCCGCCCGTCGACCGCCGGATACGCGGCATTGCCCGGCAGGCCGAGGCCCAGCGCCTCGACCATCGAGGCCATCGTGCTCGCCGTGCCCATCGTCATGCAATGGCCGTGGCTGCGGTGCATGCAGCTCTCGGCGTCGAAGAAGTCGGCCAGCTTGAGCGTGCCGGCGCGCACCTGCTCGCTCATGCTCCACACACCGGTGCCCGAGCCGAGCTCCTGTCCGCGCCACTTGCCGTTGAGCATCGGCCCGCCCGAGACGCCGATGGTCGGCAGGTCGACGCTCGATGCGCCCATCACCAGGGCCGGCGTGGTCTTGTCGCACCCCATCAGCAGCACGACGCCGTCGATCGGGTTGCCGCGGATCGACTCCTCGACGTCCATCGAGGCGAGGTTGCGGTAGAGCATCGCCGTCGGCCTGAGCAGCGTCTCGCCGAGCGACATCACCGGGAACTCGAGCGGAAAGCCGCCGGCTTCGTATACGCCCTTCTTCACCTCCTCCGCAATGGTGCGGAAGTGCGAATTGCACGGCGTCAGCTCGGAAAAGGTGTTGCAGATGCCGATCACGGGCCGGCCGTCGAACTGGTCGTGCGGCACGCCCTTGCCCTTGACCCAGCTCCGGTAGGCGAAGCCGTCGCGGTCCTGCCGGCCGAACCACTGCTGGCTGCGAAGGGTCTTCGGGTCACGCTTCTTGGTCATCTCGATCTCGCATCGGGGTTGTGGCACTCGCGGTCGCGGAGGGCGGGGAGCCGGTTGCGCTCATGTCACCCGGCGACTGCCAGATTACTGGCACTCGCCTCCTCCTTTACTTCGCTCCACCGGCTCCCCGACCTCCACGCCCGACACCAGCGGCACGAGCCGCTTCATGCGGGGCGATGGTTCAGGTTCGGGGCAGTGGCCGGCCCCGCACAGCGCAAGTAAAGGAGGAGGCGAGCGCCAGTATCCTGGCGGTCGCCGGGGGACATGGAGCTGTGCGGGGCCGGCCGCTGCCCCGAGCCCGCTCGCTGCCACTCACTCATTCCTTCACCGACCCCGTCATTCCGGAAACGTAGTACTCGACGAAGAACGAATACACGAACGCCACAGGCAGCGACCCCAGCAGCGCACCCGCCATCAGCGGCCCCCAGTGGTAGACATCGCCCTCGACGAGCTCGGTGACGACGCCGACCGGCAACGTCTTCGATTCCGACGACGAAATGAACGTCAGTGCGTAGATGAACTCGTTCCAGCTCAGCGTGAACGCGAAGATGCCCGCCGAGATGAGCCCCGGCACCGCCAGTGGCAGCACGATCTTGGTGAGGATCTGCCAGCGGTTCGCGCCATCGATCAACGCGCATTCCTCGAGTTCGTACGGGATCGAGCGGAAGTAGCCCATCAGCAGCCACGTGCAGAACGGGATGAGGAAGGTCGGATAGGTGAGGATGAGCGCCCAGCGGGTGTCGAACAGGCCGAGCTTGAAGACGATCGCCGCCAGCGGAATGAAGAGGATCGACGGCGGCACCAGGTAGGCGAGGAAGATCGCCAGGCCCGACTGGCGCGAGCCGTGGAAGCGCAGCCGCTCGATCGCGTAGGCGGCAAAGACGGAGGCAGCGAGCGAGATGAAGGTCGCGACGACGGAGACGAGGATGGTGTTCCACGCCCACTGCGGAAACGACGTCTCGAACAGCAGGTGGCGGAAATGGTCGAGCGTGGGTGCATGCACCCAGAACGGATTGCCCTCGCGCGAAAGCAGCTCGTTGTCCGGCTTGACCGACGTCGTGCCCATCCAGTAGAACGGGAACAGCAGGACGAGAAGGAAGGCGAGGAGCGGCGCATACACCGTCACGAACTTGCGTGACGGCGTGTCGAGGTAGGACATGCCGACGCTGTCGGCGGTGGCGCTGGTGTCGCTCATTTGTCGGCTCCGCCCTGCTGCCAGCGACGACGCTGCAGCCCGTAGTAGCTCACCAGGATCGACGCCAGCAGGAACGGCACCATCGCGATCGAGATCGCAGCGCCTTCACCGAGTGCGCCACCGTTGATCGCCCGCTGGAAGGCCAGCGTTGCCATCAGGTGGGTCGCGTTGAGCGGGCCGCCCCGGGTGATGACGTAGATGAGCTGGAAGTCGGTGAACGTGAACAGCACCGAGAACGTCATCACCACCGCGATGATCGGCGTGAGCAGCGGCAGCGTGACGTGGCGGAACTGCTGCCAGCGGCTCGCGCCGTCGATGGCCGAGGCCTCGTAGTACGACGGCGAAATCGTCTGCAGGCCGGCGAGCAGCGTGATCGCGACGAACGGGATGCCGCGCCAGACGTTGGCCGCGATCACCGACCAGCGCGCGTTCCACGGGTCGCCGAGGAAGTCGATGTAGTGGTCGATCAGGCCGAGCTTGACGAGCGCCCACGAGACGATCGAGAACTGCGCGTCGTAGATCCACCAGAAGGCGATCGCCGAGAGCGCCGTCGGCACGATGTAGGGCAGCAGGATGACGGCGCGAAAGAACGACTTGAAGCGGATGTTGCGGTTGAGGAGCAGCGCCAGCCACAGGCCGAGGCCGAACTTCAGGACCGAGGCGACCGCGGTGTAGAGCAGCGTGTTGAAGAGGGCGAGCCGCGTGACCTCGTCGCCCCACAGGAACTCGTAGTTCTCGAGGCCGATCCATTCGCCGGGGCGCCCGACCTTGGCGTCGGTGAACCCCAGCCACACACCGAGCCCGAGCGGGTAGGTGAGAAAGAGCAGCAGCAACACCGCTGCGGGCAGCATGAACAGCAGCCCGAGGGCGTTGCGGCTGTTCTGCAGCCGCTCCAGAACGGTCACGACGTGCCTTGTGTCGTCAGACCTTGTAGTAGCGCTCGGCACGCTTCTGCGCCCGCTCCATCGCTTCCTTCGGTGTCTTCGAGCCGCTGATCGCCTCGGCGACCATGTTGACGACGATGAAGTCCGCTGCGGCACCGGCGGATGCGTAGCCGAGCTTGCCGGCGTAACCGGCGGGCCGCAGGTTCTTCACCGAGTCGCGGTACGGCGTGTTCTTCGGATCGGAGGTCCAGATGGCCGACTTCGTGTACGCCTCGAGCGGTGGGGCGACGTAGCCCTGCGCGCCCGTGAGCCACGGGTCGAACTGCTCCTTCTCCATCATGAAGCGCAGGAACTCCTTGGCGGCGTTCGGGTACTTCGTGTACTTCATGATCATCTGGTTGAAGTACAGGTGCGACTCGGTCGGCACGCCCACGGGCCCGATCGGGAACGAGGCGTGGTTGATGTCGGACGCCATCTCGTTGACCTTGGCGTCTTTCGAGTTCTTCGCCGCCACGTAGATCGAGATGCCGTTGTTGGTGACCGAGATCTGGCCGTCGAGGAAGGCCTTGTTGTTGTTCGGATCGAGCCACGACAGCGTGCCCGGAATGAAGGTCGCGTAGAGCTCCTTGCCGTACTCGAGCGCCTTCATCGTCTCCGGGCTGTCGATCACGACCTTGTTCTTCTCGTCGACGAGCTTGCCGCCGAAGGCCCAGACGAGCCAGTTGCACCACAGACCGTCGCCGGTGGCGTTGCCGAGCGCCATGCCACCCGGCGTGCCCTTCTCCTTGACCGCCTTCATCATCTTCAGGAAGTCGTCGGTCGTCTTCGGGAAGCTGTCGTAGCCGGCCGACTTCAGGATGCTCTCGCGGTAGACCATCATCGAGCCGGCGGCACCGAGCGGCAGCGCGATCCAGTGCTTGCCGTCGGGCCGGTTGAACTGCTCGCCGGCCTTGAACCAGCCGCCGTACTTCTTGCCGAGGTACTCCGCAAGGTCGGTCACGTCGAGCAGCTTGTCGGGGTACAGGTTGGCGTCGTCGTTGGTCGACAGGATGATGTCGGGGCCGGCGCCGGTGTTGGCGGCCACGGCCGCCTTCGGCCGCACGTCCTCCCAGCCCTCGTTGTCGATCCGCACCTCGATGCCGGTCTTGTCGATGAACTTCTTGACGTTGATCATGTAGGCGTCGATGTCGCCCTGCACGAAGCGGCTCCAGCGCAGCACGCGCAGCTTGGCGCCCTTCTCCGGCTTGAACGCCATCGTCTGCGCCTGCACGGCCGGCGCGAAGAGCGAGCCAGCGCCGAGGCCGGCGGTCGCGGCGATGCCGGCCGAGCCTTCGAGAAAGCGGCGGCGGTTGGGGTTGCGGTCGGTCATGGTCAAAATCTCCGTCTGGTTTGCGGGTCGGGAACGAAAGCGTGTGTCAGGCGGCCAGGCGCTGGCCGCTGGCGGCGTCGAAGAGGTGCGCCTTGTCGAGATCGGGGGCGAGGTGGATCGTGCTGCCCGGCGCAAAGGCGTGCCGCTCGCGGAACACCGCGGCAACCTCGTTGGCGCCGTGCCGGCATGACACGAAGGTGTCGGCGCCGGTCGGCTCGAGCACCACCACGCGCGAGGCGATGCCGCCCTCCTTGGCCAGGTGCAGGTGCTCGGGTCGGGTGCCCAGCACGACGCTCTGTCCGTCGCTGCCGCCGGCCTGGCGCGGCGCGTCGAGGCGCGTGCCGTCCTCGAGCTCGAGGCGGGCCGCGCCGCCTTCGCGGCGCAGCACCGCGGGAACGAAGTTCATCGCCGGCGAGCCGATGAAGCCGGCGACGAACACGTTGGCCGGGCAGTCGTAGAGCTCGAGCGGCGAGCCGATCTGCTCGATGCGCCCATCCTTCATGACGACGATCCGGTCGCCCATCGTCATCGCCTCGATCTGGTCGTGGGTGACGTAGACGGAGGTCGTGCTCAGGCGCTGGTGCAGCTCCTTCAGCTCGCCGCGCATCGCCACGCGCAGCTTGGCGTCGAGGTTGGAGAGCGGCTCGTCGTAGAGGAAGACCTGCGGGTCGCGGACGATGGCACGGCCCATCGCCACGCGCTGCCGCTGGCCGCCAGAGAGCTGCCGCGGGTAGCGATCGAGCAGCTCCGACAGAGCGAGAATCTCGGCGGCGCGGCCGACCTTCTGCTCGATCGTCGCGCGGCTCTGCTTGGCCAGCATGAGCGAGAACGCGAGATTCTGCCGCACCGTCATGTGCGGGTACAGCGCGTAGTTCTGGAACACCATCGCGATGTCGCGTTCCTTCGGCGGCACGTCGTTGACGGTGCGATCGCCGATCAGGATCTCGCCGCCGGAAATCTCCTCGAGCCCGGCGATCATGCGCAGCAGCGTCGACTTGCCGCAGCCCGACGGGCCGACCAGCACGGTGAAGGAACCGTCCTCGATGTCGACGGAGACGCCGTGCAGCACCTCGGTCTCGCCGAAATGCTTCTTCACCGAACGAATGGAGACGCTGGCCATGGGGACACGAACGGAAGCGAGCGGCGAACGATGCCGACCGCACGAGTATTCACACCCGGGGGCGCCTGCGCATGAGGGCAAACCGCAAGTCGCCGCCGTCGCCGGATTCGTATGATGACCCGACAACCATGCTGCCTCGCCCATCCGATCCGGCTACGCAACCGACGGCTTCGCCGCTGGTGGCGGAGCGGCTGTCGGACCGGCTCGCCGCCCGGCTCCATGGCGAGATCGGCGCCGGGCGACTGCGTCCGGGGGACCGGCTGCCCACGGAGCAGCGGCTCGCGGCGGCGCACGGCGTGTCGCGAACGGTCGTTCGCGAGGCCGTTCACCAGCTGCGCTCGCGCGGGCTGCTCCACTCGCGGCAAGGCTCGGGCGTCTTCGTCGCCGAGCCGAAGGCCGGCGAGCCGCTGATGCTCGACCTGGCGCTGATCGGCTCGGTCGACGAGGTGCTGCAGGTGCGCGAGGTGCGACGCGCGCTCGAAGCCGAGACGGCGGCGCTCGCCGCGGCGCGGGCCTCGCGAAGCCAGGTCGCGGAGTTGCGGCGGGCCCTGCGTGCGCTCGACCGCAGCGTCGCCGACGGGCGCGACGGCGTCGCCGAAGACCTCGCCTTCCACCGGCTGCTCGCCGAGGCGGCGGGCAACCCGCACTTCGCCCGCCTGCTCGGCTTCCTCGAGCAGTACACCCGCGAGTCGATGCGCGTGACCCGCCGCAACGACGCGACCCGCCCCGAATACATCGACGCGGTCCGCCGCGAGCACCTGGCGATCGTCGAGGCGGTCGCCGCCGGCGACGCGCCGCTCGCGCGCCGACGGGCGGTCGCCCACATGCGCGGCGGCGACCGGCGGATGCGACACGCTGCACCGAAGACGTCGGCGACCATGCCGGCGTCGCCGAGGACAACCGACAGGATGGCTGCCCGATGAAACTGCTCGTCACCGGCGGCGCCGGCTTCGTCGGATCGCGACTCACGGCGGCGTTGCTGGCCCGCGGCACGATCGGCACCGCACCGATCGACCGGATCGTCATCGCCGATCAGATCGCACCGCGCGGCACGCTCGCCGCCGACCCGCGGGTCGAGTCGCGCGTCGGGCCGCTGCTTGATCAATGCGCCGCGTTTCGCGACGACGCGTTCGACGGCGTCTTCCATCTCGCGTCGGCCGTGTCGGGTGAGTGCGAGGCCGACTTCGACCTCGGCCTGCGTTCCAACCTCGACAGCACCCGCGCCCTGCTCGACGCGCTGCGAGCCGCCGCGAAGCCGGCGAAGCTCGTGTTCTCCAGCTCGGTGGCGGTGTTCGGTCCCGACCCGTCGAAGCCGCTGCCCGACCGCGTCGGCGACGACACCCTGCCCGCGCCGAAGACCTCCTACGGCACGCACAAGCTGATGTGCGAGCACCTGATCGCCGACTACTCGCGCAAGGGCTACGTCGACGGCCGCAGCGCCCGCCTCATGACCGTCACCGTGCGGCCGGGCAGGCCGAACGGCGCTGCGTCGTCGTTCTTCTCCGGGATCATCCGTGAGCCGCTCGCCGGGCAGGAGGCGATCTGCCCGGTCTCGGCCGACGTGTCGCACCCGCTCACCTCGGTGGCGCGCACGGTCGAGGGGCTGATCGCCGTGTACGAGGCGAGCGTCGAGCAGCTGCAGGGGCGCCTCGCGCTCAACCTGCCGGCCGTCAACGCGACGGTGGGCGAGATGCTCGACGCGCTCGAAGCCGTCGCCGGACCACAGGTGCGCGAGCGCGTGCGCTTCGTTCGCGACGATGTCATCGCCGGCATCGTCGCCAATTGGCCGAAGGGCTCGACCGCCGCGCGCGCCGCGGCGATCGGGCTCGCACCCGACCCGGGTTTCACCGACATCATCCGTCAGTACATCGCCGATTGCCGCGCCGATCCAGAGGGCGCCGCAGCGCTCGCCGGCCTCGCCTGAAACGCATCGAGAAAAGAACGTCCACCATGAACCAGATCGACCTCGCCGGCCGCCACGCCGTCGTCACCGGCGGTGCCCAGGGCATCGGCTACGCCATCGCCGAGCGCATGCTCGCCTCGGGCGCTTCGGTCACCCTGTGGGACGCCGACCGCGGCAAGCTCGACGAGGCGAAGGCATCGCTTGGCGGCAAGGGCAAGGTCGACATCGACGCCGTCGAGCTGACCGACGAGGCCGCCGTCACCGCATCGGCGTCGCGCGCAGCCGACGGTCGCGCGATCGACATCCTCGTCAACAACGCCGGCATCACCGGCGGCAACGGCACGACGTGGGAGCTCGCACCCGACATCTGGCGCCGGGTCATCGAGGTCAACCTCGTCGCGCCCTACCTCGTGTGCCGCGCGGTCGTGCCGCACATGCTGCAGTCGGGCTACGGCCGCATCGTCAACATCGCGTCGGTGGCGGGCAAGGAAGGCAACCCCAACGCGTCGCACTACAGCGCGTCGAAGGCCGGCCTCATCGCCCTCACCAAGTCGCTCGGCAAGGAGCTCGCCGGCAAGGGCATCAACGTCAACTGCGTGACGCCGGCGGCGGCGAAGACGGCGATGTTCGCGTCGATGACGAAGGCGCACATCGACTTCATGCTCTCGAAGATCCCGATGGGGCGATTCCTGGAAGTCGGCGAGGCGGCTGCCATGGTCGCGTGGCTGTCGTCGGAAGACTGCTCGTTCACCACCGGCGGCGTGTTCGATCTGTCGGGGGGGCGGGCGACGTACTGAGTTCGTCTCCGTTCGTTCGCGGAGGCGGCCGCCGGGTGGCCGACTCCGTTCATGTCCCCCGATGAGGGCCAGGTATGGCCCTCCTCTCCTCCTTTACTTCACTGCGTCGGCACCCGACGCCCACCTCCGAAGCGAGGCGCTCGGCCGCGCGTCTCGCTCCGGTTAGCCGTTCCCGGCTTCCTGCTCCTGCAGCAGCCGCCACATCACCTTCCCCGACCCCGACTTCGGCAGCGTCTCGACGAACTCGACGATGCGCGGCACCTTGTACGCCGCCATGTGCTCGCGCGACCACGACACGATGTCGTCGGCCGTGGTCTTGCCCTTCGCATCCGCGCGCAACACGACAACGGCCTTGACCGTCTCGCCGCGGTAGGGGTCCTTGGCGCCGATGATGCAGGCCTCCTGCACCGCCGGATGCTTGTAGAGCAGCATCTCCACTTCGGCCGGCCAGACCTTGGAGCCGCTGGCGTTGATCATCCGCTTGAGCCGATCGGTGAGGAAGAAGTAGCCCTCCTCGTCCATCCGGCCGAGGTCGCCGGTGCGGAAGAACGTGCGGCCCTCGAACTCGACGAACGCGGCGGCGGTCGCCTCCGGATGGT
>JBBSUK010000012.1:0-39801 GCA_038234975.1 Burkholderiales bacterium | reverse complement strand
CGAGCAGGTCATCGTGCTCGTCGGCATCGCCATCCTGATGACCGTCGGCGTCTACGGGTTCGTCGCCGGCATCGTCAAGCTCGACGACGCCGGCCTCGCGCTCAGCCGGCGCGACGGCGCCTTCGCTCGCGCCACGGGCCGGGCGATCCTCGCCGCGGCGCCGTGGCTGATGCGGCTGCTCTCGATCGCCGGCACGGCAGCGATGTTCCTCGTCGGCGGCGGCATCGTGAGCCACGGCGTGCCGCCACTGCACCATGCGATCGAGGCGATCGCCGCGCAGACGGGCGCGCTGCGGGTGGTAGTGCCGACGCTGCTCGACGGCGTGGTCGGCGTCGTCGCGGGTCTGGTCGTGCTCGCTGTCGTGACGCTGGCGAAGAAGCTGTTCGCGAAGGACCGGGCGCCGGCCTGAACGGCGCGCTTCAGGTCACTTCAGCGATTCGACCAGGTCGACGTATTCCTGCTTCGCGTCGTCGGCCGACTTGCCCTTCTGCCCGTCCCAGGCGTCCCACTTGGCGCGGCCGACCATGTCGGAAAAGCCCGGGCGCTTGCCCTCCGCGTCGCCGCTCGACGACTGCTTGTACAGCGCGTAGAGCTTGAGCATCGTCATGTTGTCGGGCTTCTCGGCGAGCTGCTTGGAATCGGCCACCGCCTGCTCGAAGTTCGCTGTCAGATCGGCCATTCGTCGTCTCCGGTTGTCTTGGGTTGGGTACAAGTCGCGATTGACGCCGCGCATGTTAGCGATCATCTTGCCGCCCGCATGACGAACCTCAGACCCGAGCGCATGTCCCGCGTCGACACCGCGTGGCTGCGCATGGACAACGACGTCAACCTGATGATGATCGTCGGCGTGTGGCTGCTGCGGCCGGCGCTCGCCTACGACACGCTCGTGCGCCGCGTCGAGGAGAAGCTGCTGCGCTACGAGCGTTTCCGCCGCCACGTGGTTCGCGATGCGGCCGGCGCGCAGTGGGTCGACGCCGGCGCCGACTTCGACGTCCGCCGTCACGTCGTGCGCGAGCGGCTGCCGAAACGCAAGGGCATCGGCGGGCGCGAGGCGCTTCAGCAGCGCGTCGGCGAGCTCGCGTCGACGCCGCTCGACCCCGAACGGCCACTGTGGCAGTTCCACCTCGTCGAGCGCCACGACGGCGGCAGCGCGCTGATCGCCCGCGTGCACCACTGCATCGGCGACGGCATCGCACTCATCTCGGTGATGCTGTCGATGGCCGATGGCGGCGTCGACCCGCCGACGCGCCGTCGGCGTGCCGCGGTCGACGCCGGCGGCGACTGGCTCGAGGATGCGGTGCTCCGGCCGCTCGGCGGCCTGTCCGCCAAGGCGGCCGGCGTCGTCGAGGCGAGCATCGACCGCGCGCTCGACGTCCTTGCCGATCCGCAGAAAGGGCTCGCCACCACGCTCGACGGTGCCCACACCGCGCTCAAGGCGATGGCCGACGTCGCGGCGCTGGCGCTGATGGCCGACGACTCGCCGACGCGGCTGAAGGGCCGTCCGTCGGGTCGCAAGCGCGTCGCCTGGGGCGAGCCGATCGCGCTCGCCGACGTCAAGGCGATCGGCAACGCGCTCGGCTGCTCGATCAACGACGTGCTGCTCGCGTCGGTCTCGGGGGCCGTCGGCCGCTGGCTCGTGGCGCAGGGCGACGACCCCACCGGCCAGGAGATCCGCGCCATGGTGCCGGTGAACCTGCGGCCGCTAGAAGACGCGTGGAAGCTCGGCAACCGCTTCGGCCTGGCGCCGCTGGTGCTGCCGATCGGCATCGCCAACCCGGTCGAGCGCGTCTATGCGGTGCATGCGCGCATGCAGGCGCTGAAGGCGAGCTGGCAGCCGCTGCTCGGCTTCGCCGTGCTCGCCGTCGCAGGGCAGACCCCGAAGCCGGTGCAGGACTTCCTGCTCGGCCAGTTCTCCAGGAAGGCGACGGCGGTGATGACCAACGTCCCCGGCCCGGCGGTGCCGCTGACGCTGTGCGGCTCGACGCTGCGCCAGACGATGTTCTGGGTGCCCGCGTCGGGCGACATCGGCGTCGGCGTGTCGATCCTCTCCTACGGCGGCGGCGTGCAGTTCGGCCTCATCACCGACGAGGCGCTTTGCGACGACCCGCAGGCCATCGTCGACGGCTTCGAGCCCGAGTTCGAGCGGTTGCTGCTGCTGTCGCTGATGCTGCCGTGGGAAGGAGGACGTTGATGGCGGCGAAGCCACAGGAGGGTTTGTGCCACTCCCGCTGCCGGCTGTGCCGAGGCTAGTCTCGACCGGTCACCGCGGCACCGAAGCAGTGCCGTGGACACCCACACACCACGAGATCCAGGAGACGACATGCACCGAACTTCCGCCCTGCGGCTGACCGCTCTCACGCTGGCCAGCGCCACCTTCCTGGCCGCCTGCGGCGGCGGTGGCGACGACAATTCCCCGCCCAAGCCCGAGGAAACGCGAGCGCAGGACACCCGTACCTTCACCGCCGACGCAACCGTCACCACGTTCGCTGCGATGGCGCCGGCGACCGGCGACGTCGTCGACGTCACGACCACCAGCCGCTGGGCCGGCGTGCTGGGCGGGGCCGGCTACCGTGTCGAGGTGCCGGCCAACTGGAACGGCAAGCTCGTGATGTACGCGCACGGCTACGCCGGCACCGGCGCCGTGCTCGGCGTCGCCAACCCGACCATTCGCCGCTACCTGATCCAGAACGGATACGCCTGGGCGGCGTCGAGCTACAGCAGGAACTACTACGACGTTCGCGCCGGTGTCGAGGACACCAACGCGCTCGCGCTCGAGTTCAACGCCATCGCGGCGAAGAACGGCCGTACCCTGGCCATGCCGACCAAGACCTACATCACCGGCCATTCGATGGGCGGGCACATCACCGCCGCCGCGATCGAGGCCGAGGCCGCGAAGACGGCGGTGCACAAGGTGAGCTACGCCGGCGCGGTGCCGATGTGCGGCGTCGTCGGCGACGTCGAGCTCTTCAACGAGTTCGCCGGCATGCAGGTCACGGCGCAGGCGCTCGCCGGCGTGCCGAACTATCCGACCGACAAGTTCGCCGAGATCAAGACGCTGGTCACGAACACGCTGTTCACGACCTTCCCTTCGGTGCCGACGGCGCAGGGCGTGAAGTACCTCTCCGTGGTGAAGAACCTCACCGGCGGGCAGCGCCCGATGTTCGACCTCGGCATCGCCTTCGGCGGCAGCTTCCCCTCGGCCTACGGCACGTTCGGGTCCGACGGCACCGTCACCGGCATCTTGAACAAGAACGTCCTCGACACGACGAAGTTCACCTACGTGATCGACGGCGACCCGGCCGGCTCTGCCGCGCTCAACGCTGCGGCGATCGACCTCGTCGCCGAACCCGACGCCAACCGCCTTCGCCGCGACGGGCTGCGCTGGATTCCGGTCGTCAACGGCGAGTTCAAGATCCCGGTCGTCACCATCCACACCCTGGGCGACCTGTTCGTCCCGTTCAGCATGGAGCAGGTCTACCGGAGGCGTACCGACGCCAAGGGCAACGGCGCGTGGCTGGTGCAGCGGGCGATCCGTGGCGTCAGCCATTGCGACTTCACGATCGCCGAGCAGGTCGAGGCGTTCGACGACATGATCAAGTGGGAGCGCGACGGCATCAAGCCGGGCGGCGACGACGTGATCACGCCGGCGACGGTGGCAGCGCCGACCTACGGCTGCACCTACACGCGCAACACGCTTGGCCCTGACGAGAGCGGCACGACGCGGGCCCTGCGGCCGGCCACGGTCATGAACTCGGCGCCGTGCCCTTGACCGACTAGTCGGCGAGCTCGGCTTTCGCCATCTCGACGTCGAGCCGCTCCATCGCGTCCATCGGCTCGCAGGCGGCGGCGCTCTCGTAGAGCGCCGTCGCCTCCTTCATGCGCTTCTCGCCCTCGAGCATGACGAGGCCGTTGGCGTATTCGACCATCGCGATCGCCGACCTCGGCGCCAGCTTCAGCGCCGCGCGGTAGGCCGCGAGGCCGGCGTCCCGGCTCGCGCCCTGCGTGCGGCCGAGCAGCGAGCCGACCTTGTCGATGATCTCGGCGTGATAGGCGCCGAGGGCGATGTGCGCGTCGGCGTGCCTGGGCTGCAGGCGGATCGTCGTGTCGAGCGCGCTCTTGACCTTCGTGCCGAGACCCTGCGCGAGCGCCTTGGCGATCGAGATGCCCTGGCTGTAACGGCCGAGCGCATAGGCCATGCAGTACCAGGCGTTGGCGTCCTTCGCGTCTTCGCGCGTGCGCGCCTCCGCGCGCTCGGCGACCTCGTGCAGCAGCGCCAGCTTCGTGCGCTCGCTCTTCTCGAGGTAGGTCGCGTAGATCGACTGCGACTTGTTCGCCACCGTCATCCCGGCACCGGCGCCGGACTTGTGCGCCTTCAGGCCGGCTTCGGTCGCCTGCTGGAACTCGCCGGCGTGGAAGAGGCGCCAGGCGGCGACGAGGGCGTCGTCGGTGGGCCACGCCTCGGCGTCTCCGGTGTGCAGCTTCGACCACGCTTTCTTCAGCGCCGCCGCCTCGTACGTGTAGTCGTCGTCGGGGTAGGGAAAGGCGGTCCACTTGGCCATGGCGGTCTCCGGTCGGATGGGTCTGGATTCAGTCGGCGGCGTCGACGTAGCGGGCGGCGAGCGCGTGCAGGTGTTCGCGCGCCTCGACATCGAGGTAGGGCATCAGCAGCGTCAGCACGTGGAAGGCGCCGCGCAGCAGCGCCTGCTCGGCATGCTCGGGCTCGAGCGCGTGCCGCGGGTCGCGGACGAACTCGAAGTTGAGCCAGTAGGTGAGGACGACGACCATCGCCGTGGCGACCGGCCCGGCGTCTCGGGCGTCGATCTCCATGCCGCGGCCGCGGGCGACGCCGTCGAGCGCGGCGCGCACGGCGGTGGTCTTGCGCTCGAGCACGAAGCGGAAGTGCAGTTCGAGCTTGCGGTGGTTGGAGAGCAGGTCGTCGAGGTCGCGGTAGAGGAAGCGGTACTGCCAGATCAGCTCGAACAGCATGTGGAAGAAGAGCCACGCGTCCTCCACGTTCTCCACGCCGTCGGCGGCGCGCAGCAGCTCGGTGAGCGACGCGTCGTAGCGGTCGAACAGCTGCGTGATCAGGCCTTCCTTGGCGGGGAAGTGGTAGTAGAGGTTGCCGGGGCTGATGCCGACTTCGGTGGCGATCGCCGTCGTCGACACGTTCGGCTCGCCGAGACGGTTGAAGAGCGCGAGCGCCGCATCGAGGATGCGTTCTGCAGTTCGGCGCGGCGGCTTCCTCGTGGGCATCGTGGCGGCGACGCTAGCAGCGGCACGGCCGCACGCCACTGAGGCCTTCCCTAGCTCCGACTCAAGTCGGTGCGAGCAGTTCGCCCGATCGGCCTGGAACGGTCCCCCACCCTATATCGCGAACCGCAATGCGTTGGGGTCGGCGTCCGTCCTGCGTGCAGCATGCACGATCGAGAACACATTGTGCGAAAAGCAACGGCGTTGCACCGATAGCGTTGACGCGACTCGCGATCTCTAGGCTTGCGGCAACGTGGGCGGCGAGCCTGCCGCGGAAACGGCATGTCCCGTTGCCGCTCGAGGAAAGACGACTCCCACCTCGAGGCCGTGGCCCGACGGGGCGGTCCGCAAGTTCACGGTGGCGCCGTGACGATGCGCCACCGCCTGCGCAATCGAAAGCCCGAGCCCGCTCCCAGCGACCTCCGCATCGCTCTGCGTCCCCTCACTGCGGTAGAAGCGATCAAACACGCGGTCTCGTTCACCCTCTGCAATGCCGGGCCCGTTGTCAGTGACCAGCACCGCCGGGTGACCGTCGATCTCGTCTGTTGTCACATCGACGACACCTCCCCGCGGCGTGTAGCGGATTGCATTGCCGACCAGGTTGTTGAGCATGACGAGGAGTTGTTCCCGATCGGCCTCGAGCTCGATGCCGCGACGGCCGCCCGCACCGAGGTCGATGCCCTTGTGCTCGGCCTGCACGCACCAGGCGGCTACGACCGAGCGTGCCAACCCGGACAGATCGACTCGCTCTTTCCGCGCCGCCGCGACCGCCGGATCCAGGCGTGACAGGCGCAGGAGCTGGGTGACCAGGTGCTCGCTCCGGTCGATGCCGGCGCGAAGCTCCTCGAGCGCCGCGATCCGCGCGACGTCGTCCTGCGCCTGCTCGAGGAGTTGAGACTGCAGGCGCAACGCCGTGATGGGGGTCCGCAATTCATGGGCTGCGTCGGCGACGAACCGGCGTTGCGTGTCGAACGCGACGGACAGGCGTCCCATCATCGCGTCGATCGCCTGCACCAGAGGGTGGATTTCGCGCGGCATGCCGTCTACGCCGATCGGCTCGAGTGAAATGGCCGTACGCTCGGCGACGTGCTCCGCGGCGGCATCGAGCGGCCGCAAGCCTCGCCGCAGTGCGAAGACCAGGAGCGCTCCAATCACCACGAGAAACGCCACGAGCGGCACAAACAGCTTGGTCGCCGATTCGGCCGCGGCTTCGCGTCGCGTCGACACGCTTTGCGCCGACTGAACGACACCTTCTTCAAGGACGACGGTGTACACATGCCAATCGGTTCCATCCGCGGCTCGCACCCTGGCAGCGCCCGATTGCCGCTCGAAAGGTATCGACACGCCCGGATCAGAACTGAAAGTCAGCCTGCCCTCCGGCGTCCAGGTCAGGGTGACGAGGTCGGCGGGATCGACACCGTCCTCCTTGCCCGTGCGAGGACCGAGACTCGAGGCCTCGGCCTTTCCGTGGCCGGCGTGGTGGTACGAAGCCACCGACAACGCCACCTGCTTCAGGTTCTCGTCGAAGACCTCGTTCATCTCGTGCAGCGTGGCCAAGTAGGAGATCAGCGAAAGTCCGATCGCGCCGATCACCAGCGCCCCCATCACCCAGACCAGGAGGTGTCTTTCGAGCGAGCGCATCAGTCCTCGGCGACCCGGTAGCCGACCCCGCGCACATTCCTGATGCGGTCGGCGCCCAGCTTCTTGCGAAGGTGGTGGAGGTGCACCTCGATCGCGTTGCTGCCGATCTCCTGACCCCAGCCATAGACCGACTCCTCGAGCTGCTCGCGCGACAGCACCGCACCGTTGCGTTGCATCAAGGCCTCGAGAATGGCGAATTCCTTGGCGGACAGCTCGACCGCCGCACCGGCGAGCTCGACGGTCTTGCGGGTCGGATCCAGGACGAGCTCGCCGACGCAAATGACCGAAGAGACCTGGCCGGAGCGTCGCCGGATCAGTGCGCGTACACGGGCCACCAGCTCGTCAAGATCGAACGGCTTGAGCACGTAGTCGTCGGCACCCGCCTCGAGGCCGCCGATCCGATCTGCCACCGCATCTCTGGCCGTGGCCACCAGCACCGGGATGGCGTTGCCGTCTTTTCGCAGTGTTCGCAGCACGTCCATGCCGTCCTTCTTCGGCAGCCCGAGATCGAGGATCGCGACGTCGTAGACGGGGTTGGCCAGCCCCAGATCGGCCGCGCGCCCGTCGAGCACCCAGTCGACGACGAAGCCGGCGTTCATGAGCCCCCGGCGAATCGCTCTGCCGACCATGTGGTCGTCTTCGATGAGGAGGATGCGCACGTCGCTGGGCGGAGGGGTTGCACTGAAGAGGGAAGTGTCGGCCAAGCCGTCTTAAGCCCGCCTTAAGTCGCGCCGACGGAGCATTCGGCGCATGGCGGTCGTGCTTTCCCAGCGAACTTCATGGCGGCCTAAGGCGCACTTAAGCGTCGCGCATCGACAGTGCGTTCAGCGACAGGCATCCCGCTTCGTCGTTCTTACCCAGACTGGAGATTGATATGAACCGCAAGATGCTGATCGCTTCTGCCGCTGCCGCACTGCTTGCCGCCACCGCAGGCGGGCTGGCCTTCGCGCAGCAGGCCAACCGCACGGAGAACGACGCCGTCGCCGCTTTGACGCAGGCCCGGGTCACGCTGAGCCAGGCCATTGGCGCGGCCGAAGCCAAAGCCGGCGGCAAGGCGACCAAGGCCGAGCTCGAGGCCGACAAGGGCGGCGCGGCTTTCACCGTGGAAGTCGTGTCGGCCGACAGCAAGGTCTACGACGTGAAAGTCGACGCCGACGGCAACGTCCTCTCGAGCCAGCAAGACAAGCTCGACCGTGCTGACGAGGAAGACGACGACTGAGCTCGACGTGCCGCGCAAACCTGTGACGCCGATCCGACTCGGGTCGGCGTTACATGGAGCCCCACTGAAAGCCCGGCTACATGACACCTCACCGCGACACTGACCTCGTTCGGATGCTCAACAAGGTCCCGCAGGTCACCGTCTTCTTCTGGATCATCAAGACGCTGGCCACGACGGTTGGCGAAACGGGAGCGGACTACCTGGCCGTCGATCTCGGGCTCGGCCTGTCCGGGACCACCTATGTGATGGGCGCGTTGCTGCTGATCGCGCTCGCCGTTCAACTGCGGCTGAAGCGCTACGTTCCGGTCGTCTACTGGGTCGCGGTCGTCCTGCTCAGTGTCGTCGGCACGCTCATCACCGACAACCTCGTCGACAACTTCCGCATTCCGCTCGAGACGACGACCGTCGCTTTCGCCATCACCCTGGCCGTCACGTTCGGCGCCTGGTACGCCATCGAGCGAACGCTGGCGATCACGACGATCGACACCACGCGACGGGAGCTCTTCTATTGGGCGGCGATCCTCTTCACCTTCGCGCTCGGTACCGCGGCGGGCGACCTTCTGGCCGAAGGCCTGGCACTCGGCTACGGCGTGTCGGCGCTGCTCTTCGCGGCGGTCATCGCTGTCATCGCTGTCGCGCACTTTCGGTTCGGACTCAACGGTGTCTTCGCCTTCTGGGCCGCCTATGTACTGACCCGACCCCTCGGTGCATCGCTGGGCGACTGGCTCTCGCAGCCGACCGGCAAAGGCGGGCTCGGGCTCGGCACCTCGAGCACAAGTCTGTTGTTCCTGGCGGCCATCGCGGCGTTGATCGTCTACCTGACGCGAAACCCGCAGAAAGAGACGATCACGTGGCAAGGCGCGGCCGGCCGGTGGTAACTTCATCACCACTACCAAACGGCATCTCCATGCGTTCTCGACCGCTCCACTCTTGGGTAATCTGCAGCCCCGATCCGCCCCTGGTTTCTCGCCGGATGGGCATCGCTGCAACTGTGGTGCAGGCGCTCGGAGACGCGGGCGAATCGGAGCGCTGATGGCCTCCTGCTCCAACGTCAAGTCCAGCCGCGTCGTGCGCAGGCAAGGCGATGTTCTCGAGGTCGCCCAGTCTGGCGCGAGCAAGGTGACATTCAGGACGTTCTCGTTTGCGACCGTGCGCTCGGTCGAGCCACTGCCGATCCGGGAGATCCGCTCACGTTTGATCAAAGGCGACTTCAAGTCGTACCGGTCGACCACTCGCCTCGTAGAGCATCGGTCCCAGACCGTGATCGTTCATCACGGCGAATACGTTCCTGCAGCATGGCTGCCGCCGGTGATCGGCCCGTCGGTGATCGAGAAGCAGACGCGCGAGCAGTATCGGGAGTTCATCGCCGAGATCCTGCGCCGCACGGCAGCAGCCGAGCGCCGCTAGGGAAACTTCGGACTACATCCCTCGGGCCCGCAAGATGCAATGGACCGCCGCGACATCCTCGGTGTTCGCTTCGTTTATGGCCTCGATGGTCGAGTTCGTCGAGGCGCTCACCATCGTGCTGGCCGTAGGCATCGTACGAGGCTGGCGATCGGCTTTGTACGGCGTTGCGGCAGCGGTCTGCGTGCTGGCGTTGCTGGTGGCGTCGCTCGGGCCGATGCTCACGCGCATCCCGATTCACTTGGTGCGGCTCGTGGTGGGAACGCTTCTGCTGTTGTTCGGCTTTCGCTGGCTTGCCAAGGCGGTGTTGCGTTCGGCAGGCATCCTGCCGCTGCATGACGAGGCGAGGGCCTTCGACAAGGAGTCCGAAGCGATGCGCCGTCAGGGCGGCGCTTCGAATTCCCCGTTCGACACGGTTGCCTTCATCGCCGTCTTCAAGAGCGTCATGCTCGAAGGGATCGAGGTCGTCTTCATCGTCATTGCCCTCGGCGCAGGCGGGAGCCTGCTGATGCCAGCTGCGGGCGGCGCCGCGCTCGCGTTGCTGCTCGTGCTGTTGCTAGGGTTCTGGCTCCATCGGCCCCTGACAAGGGTGCCGGAGAACGCCCTGAAGTTCGGCGTCGGCGTCATGCTTGGGGCGTTTGGCATGTTCTGGGTCGGCGAAGGCCTCGGCATCGAGTGGCCGGGCTCGGACTGGGCGCTGCTCGGCTTGGTCGGCACGCTGTTCGCCGTGGCAGTCTGCTCGGTGCCGCTGTGCGCACGGGCAGCGTTGCGCGGCCGCCGGTACCCGAAAGCCGCGCCGCCCGTCGAGCGCTCATCTCGGCATCTGAGCGCCATGTCCAGAGGGTGGCGCACGTTGAGCATCCTCTTCGTCGACGACGGCCTGTTGGCGCTCGGGATCGTGCTGTGGGTTCTCTGCGGCAGGCTCGGTCTTTTCGGCAGCCTGCTGCCCGCCGGCGCTGTCGCCGCAACGACGTTCGCAGGCGGCCTTTGCGCCATGCTGTTCGTCAGTGTGCTCCGGCGCGCCCGCTCGATATCCCTCGACAACACGCCGACTCGCGCGAGACCAGCATGAACGATTCCACCAGGCAGGCCTTGGCCAAGGTCCCCGAGGTCACCTTCTGGTTCTGGGTCGTCAAGATCGCGGCGACCACGCTCGGAGAGACGGCCGGGGATTCGGTGACGATGTCGATGCACCTGGGCTACTGGGTGGGCACCGCCATCTTCGCGACTGTCTTCGTCATTGCCGTCGGTGCGCAGATCTCAGCGAAAAAGTTCTACCCGTTCCTGTTCTGGGCGGTGATCGTCGCCACGACGACAGCCGGCACCACCCTGGCCGACTTGCTCGACCGATCGCTCGGCATCGGCTATCTGGGCGGCTCGTCGATTCTGCTTGTGCTGTTGCTGGGGACGCTGTTTTTCTGGCACCGCTCGCTGGGCTCGGTGGCGATCGAATCGATCGACTCGCGCAAGGCCGAGATCTTCTACTGGGCCACGATCATGTTCTCGCAGACGCTCGGCACCGCGCTCGGCGACTGGATGGCGGACCGCAAGGCCGGTCTCGGCTTGGGGTACGAGGGCGGTGCGATCGTGTTTGCCGCAGGGCTGGCGTTGGTCGCAGCAGCGTACTTCTGGACCAAGATGTCGCATACCGCATTGTTCTGGGCCGCCTTCATCCTGACGCGCCCGCTCGGGGCGACGGTCGGCGACCTGCTCGACAAGCCCGTGGCCAACGGCGGCATGGCGCTGAGTCGCTACACGGCTTCGGCAGTGCTGGCGGTGTTCATCGTCGCCTGCATCGTGTTCCTCCCACAGCGGGCGGAGAAAAAGGCCGTCGCTGGTGGTGGCCCTTGACGTCGGCTGCCTCCCTCAGAACTTCGTCCTCCAACCGATCGTGACTCCCCCAGGGAGCACCCCCACAAAGAGCGACGTCTTTCGTCGATGCGCGTAGTACGCGATTCCGGTGCCGATCGCGAAGCTCGCCAGCACGTCGGTCTGCCAATGGCCACGTGATTTCACACGGGCGATGGCGTCGTAGACCGGAAGCAACTCCAACGCCCGGACGGCCGGGTACTCGCCTCCTCGAAAGGCGCGCACGAGCGCGCTGATGCGAAGCGTTGATCGACGACCTTGCGCAACGCAGTGGCGACCTCTTTCTCGGTCGTGCATGCCGCGCCGTGTCTTCTTCAGACGATCCCTAGAATCGCGCCCCTCGATGCCCGCCATCTCGTTCCAGCACGTCTCGAAGACCTACCCCGGCGCCCGCGGCCCGGTGCATGCGCTGGACAACGTGAGCTTCGACATCGCCGAGGGCGAGTTCTTCGGCCTGCTCGGCCCGAACGGCGCAGGCAAGACGACGCTGATCTCGATCCTCGCCGGGCTGGCGAGCGCGACCGGCGGGCGCGTCTCGGTGCTCGGCCACGATGTCGTCACCGACTACGCGGCGGCGCGCCAGCGGCTCGGCGTCGTGCCGCAGGAGCTGGTGTTCGACGCCTTCTTCACCGTCCGCGAGGCGCTCACCATCCAGAGCGGCTATTTCGGCGTGCACGGCAACGGCGCCTGGATCGACGAACTGCTCGCCAACCTCGGCCTCGCCGACAAGGCCGACGCCAACATGCGCCAGCTCTCGGGCGGCATGAAGCGGCGCGTGCTCGTTGCGCAGGCGCTGGTGCACCGGCCGCCGGTGATCGTGCTCGACGAGCCGACCGCCGGCGTCGACGTCGAACTGCGGCAGACACTGTGGCAGTTCGTCGCCCGGTTGAACAAGGAAGGCCACACGGTGCTGCTGACGACGCACTACCTCGAGGAGGCCGAGGCGCTGTGCGGCCGCATCGCGATGCTCAAGCTCGGCCGGGTGGTCGCGCTCGACCGTACCACCGCGCTGCTGGCGGGCACCGCGAGCACGATGCTGCGCTTCAAGCTCGATCGCCCGCTGCCCGAGTCGCTGGTGGCGCGTGCGCGGGTCACCGGTCGCATCGTCCAGGTCACCGCGCACGACGCGCGCGAGGTCGAATCGATCCTCGCGGAGCTGCGCACGGCGGGCTGCGAACCCGAGGACCTCGAGATCGGCCGCGCCGACCTCGAGGACGTGTTCCTCGAGATCATGCGCGGCCCCGACAACCGGCCGACGCACGGTCGGGTCGCGGCATGACGACGGCGAGCGAGCACGCCGTCGCGGCTCCTGGCGTGACCGTCGAGCGCGGCGTGTTCGCCGGCGTGGGCACGCTGCTCTACAAGGAGGTGCTGCGCTTCTGGAAGGTGAGCTTCCAGACGGTCGCGGCGCCGGTGCTCACGTCGATCCTCTACCTGCTCATCTTCGGCCACGTGCTCGAAGGTCGGGTGCAGGTGTTCGGGTCGGTCGGCTACACGAGCTTCCTGATCCCGGGCCTGGTGATGATGAGCGTGCTGCAGAACGCATTCGCCAACTCGAGCTCGTCGCTGATCCAGAGCAAGATCACCGGCAACCTGGTCTTCCTGCTCGTCACGCCGCTGTCGCACTGGGCGTGGTTCGCGGCCTATGTCGGTGCGTCGATGGTGCGCGGCCTCACGGTCGGCGCGGTGCTGCTCTTCGTCACCTACTGGTTCGCGCCGCTGAAGTTCGCCGAGCCCGGCTGGATCGTCGTGTTCACGCTGATGGGCGCGGCGCTGATGGGCGCGCTCGGTCTCATTGCCGGGCTCTGGGCGGAGAAGTTCGACCAGATCGCGGCGTTCCAGAACTTCGTCGTCATGCCGATGACCTTTCTCTCCGGCGTGTTCTATTCGGTGGCGTCGCTGCCGCCGGTCTGGTACGAGGTGAGCCACCTCAACCCGTTCTTCTACATGGTCGACGGCTTCCGGCGCGGCTTTTTCGGCACCAGCGACGTCTCGCCGTGGCTGAGCCTGGGCATCGTCGGCGCGGGGCTGGGCCTGGTCTGCGGCCTGTGCATCTGGCTGCTGAAGATCGGCTACAAGATCCGGCATTGAGCCCGCCCGGCACGGCGATCGACCGCCGACGCGATAATCGCCCCATGGCCGATCCGAGCACCGCCGACATCGAGCGCTTCATCGCCGCCGGGCTTGCCTGCGAGCACGTCTCGGTCGAGGGCGACGGGCGGCATTTCTTCGCGACCATCGTCTCGCCCGAGTTCGAGGGCAAGAGCCGGATCGCGAGGCACCAGCGCGTGTACCAGGCGCTCGGCGACCGGATGCGCGAGCAGATCCACGCGCTGTCGATGAAAACGCTGTCTCCGAGCGAATACCGTCCCGACGAGCACCGGCACGATCCTTCCCTCCATTCCGCCTGAGGCGGAGGAGCTTTCCCCCCGATGGACCGACTCCGCATCCGCGGCGGCCGCCGCCTTCAAGGCGAGGTCGTCATCTCCGGCGCCAAGAACGCCGCGCTACCCGAGCTGTGCGCGGCGCTGCTGACGGCCGAACCGGTGCGGCTCGAGAACGTGCCCCGCCTGCACGACATCGCGACGATGAAGCGGCTGCTCGAGACGTTGGGCGTGGCGATCACGGCCTCGTCGTGCGACGAGAACGCGGTTTCGCTCGACGCGAGCCGCATCGCGTCGCGCGAGGCGCCGTACGACCTGGTGAAGACGATGCGCGCGTCCATCCTCGTGCTCGGCCCGCTGGTCGCCCGCTTCGGCGAGGCGCGCGTGTCGCTGCCCGGCGGCTGTGCGATCGGCACGCGCCCGGTCGACCAGCACATCAAGGGGCTGCAGGCGCTCGGCGCGCAGGTGACGGTCGAGCACGGCTACATCGTCGCCAAGGCGGCCCGGTTGAAGGGCGTGCGGATCACGACCGACATGGTCACCGTCACCGGCACCGAGAACCTGCTGATGGCGGCGACGCTCGCCGAGGGCGAGACGGTGCTGGAGAACGCAGCGCAGGAGCCGGAGATCACCGACCTCGCCGAGATGCTGGTCGCGATGGGAGCGCGCATCGACGGCATCGGCACGGGGCGGCTGCGCGTCGAAGGCGTGCGCGCGCTGCACGGCGCGACCCACCGCGTGATCCCCGACCGGATCGAAGCCGGCACCTTTGCCTGCGCCGCCGCGGCGACGCACGGCGACGTGACCTTGCGTGGTGCCCGCGCCGACCACCTCGAAGCGGTGCTCGACAAGCTGCGCGAGGCGGGCGTCGAAATCGAATCGGGCGAGGATTGGGTGCGCGTGCGCGGTCCGGCCGGGAGGCTGCGCGCTGCGGGCTTCAGGACCAGCGAGTACCCGGCGTTCCCGACCGACATGCAGGCCCAGTTCATGGCGCTCGGCTGCGTCGCCGAAGGCGCCGCGAGCATCTCGGAGACGATCTTCGAGAGCCGCTTCAACCACGTGCCGGAACTGGCGCGACTCGGCGCACGGATCGAGGTGGACGGCCGCACCGCGCTGGTGCAGGGCGTCGAGCGGTTGTCGGGCGCGACCGTGATGGCGACCGACCTGCGCGCATCGGCAGGGCTCGTCATCGCCGGCCTCGTCGCCGACGGCGAGACGATCGTCGACCGCATCTACCACCTCGACCGCGGCTACGACCGGATGGAAGCGAAGCTCGCCGCGCTCGGCGCCGACATCGAGCGCGTGAAGGCGGCCGCGTGATCACCTTGGCCCTGTCGAAGGGCCGCATCCTCGACGAGGCGCTGCCGTTGCTCGCGCGCTGCGGCATCACCCTGGCCGACGATCCCGAGACGAGCCGCAAGCTGATCGTCGCGACCTCGCGCGACGACCTGCGCGTCGTCCTCGTCCGCGCGAGCGACGTGCCGACCTACGTGCAGCGCGGCGGCGCCGACCTCGGCGTGGTTGGCCTCGACACGTTGCTCGAGCACGGCGGCGAGGGCCTCTACCGCCCGCTCGACCTCCGCCTCGCGGCGTGTCGCCTGAGCGTTGCCGCGCCCGTCGACTTCGACTACGCGGCGGCCGTGCGGCAGGGCTCGCGCATCCGCGTCGCGACCAAGTACACGGCGATCGCCAGCCGCCACTTCGCCGACAAGGGCGTCCACGTCGACCTGATCAAGCTGTACGGGTCGATGGAACTGGCGCCGCTCACCGGCCTCGCCGACGCGATCGTCGACCTCGTGGCGTCGGGCGACACGCTCAAGGCCAACGCGCTGGTCGAGGTCGAGACCGTGATGCCGATCTCGGCTCGCCTCGTCGTCCACAAGGCGGCGCTGAAGCTGCGCCGCGAGCCGATCCGCGCGCTGATCGACGCGCTGGCCGATGCCGTCGCCGCATCGAACGCGGCCGCCACGCCATGACGATCGCCATCCTGCGCCTCGACAGCGCCGACGCCGGCTTCGACGCCGCGCTCGCTCGCCGCCTCGCGTATTCGGCCACCGTCGACGCCGACGTGGAGCGCAGCGTCGCCGCGATCCTCGGCGACGTCCGCGCCCGTGGCGACGCCGCGGTGCTCGACTGCACCAGACGGTTCGACCGCATCGACGTCGCCTCGGTCGCCGAGCTCGAGGTCGCGCCCGACGAGATGGCGGCGGCGCTCGAAGGCCTCGACCCGGCGCGTCGCTCCGCGCTCGAAGCCGCCGCCGTCCGCAGTCGCGACTTCCACCTGCGCCAGCTCGAGCAGGTCGGCCGCGGCTACAGCTACCGCGACGCCGACGGCACGCTGCTCGGCCAGAAGGTGACGCCGATCGACCGCGTCGGCCTCTATGTGCCGGGCGGCAAGGCGGCGTATCCGTCGAGCGTGCTGATGAACGCGATCCCGGCCAAGGTCGCGGGCGTCGGTGAGATCGTCGCGGTGGCGCCCATGCCGGCGCGAAGCGGCGGCACCTCGCATCCTTCCGCGGGGGAACGCAATCAACTGGTGCTCGCCGCGGCCGCGCTCGCCGGTGTCGACCGCCTCTTCACGATCGGCGGCGCGCAGGCGATCGGCGCGCTCGCCTACGGCACTGACACGATCGCCGCGGTGCACAAGATCACCGGCCCGGGCAACGCCTACGTCGCAGAAGCGAAGCGCCGCGTGTTCGGCACCGTCGGCATCGACATGATCGCCGGCCCGAGCGAGATCCTCGTCCTCGCCGACGGCACGACGCCGGTCGACTGGGTGGCGATGGACCTGTTCAGCCAGGCCGAGCACGACGAGCTCGCGCAGAGCATCCTGCTTTGCCCCGACGCTGCCTATCTCGATGCCGTGCTCGAAGCGATGGAACGACTGCTGCCGACGATGCCGCGTCGCGACGTGATCCGCGCCTCGCTCGAGCACCGCGGCGTGCTGGTGCGCACCGCGTCGATGGAGGAGAGCTGCGCGATCGCCAACCGCATCGCGCCCGAGCATCTCGAGGTCAGCGCCCGCGACCCCGGCCGCTGGGAGCCGCTGCTGCGCCACGCCGGCGCGATCTTCCTCGGCGCCTGGACCAGCGAGAGCCTGGGCGATTACTGCGCCGGTCCGAACCACGTGCTGCCCACGTCGGGTACCGCGCGCTTCTCGTCGCCGCTCGGCGTCTACGATTTCCAGAAGCGCACGAGCCTCATCGAGGTCAGCGAAGCGGGCGCTCGCATTCTCGGACGAACTGCCATCGAGCTTGCCAGGGGAGAAGGTCTCGAAGCCCACGCCCAAGCTGCCGAGATGCGAGCGAGGTGACACGAAGTTCGTGGACCACGAGAATCGTGGGCCATGATCGGAGAGCCGACTTGAAGAACGTCACTGTCACCATGGAAAACAGCAGGATGGTCGGTGAATTGCTCGCCGAAAAGATGCGTCACGACCGCCCCTACGAACAGGCGATGCGCGAAGCGATCAAGTTCGACGCGCTTCCTTTCGAGGGCCGATACCCTGCCCGCGAAGAAGCTCGCCGCCGAGGCCTGGCTTGCGCGATGCTGGCGCGAGGCGCGCGGCGCGAGGCGCGCGGGCGCATCGGCTTGCAGGTGCTTCGGGCCTGGCCTCCCTGGCCGGTGGATGATGTGACCGTCGATCTGGCATGGGAGATTCAGGATCGATGGCAGTTGAGCATTGGGGACGCGATGATCGTCGCGGCGGCGCAGATGCAGCGCTGCGAGATGCTGCTGACCGAAGACCTGCAGCACGACCAGCGCATCGACAAGGTCCGAATCGTCAACCCCTTCATGGCTGGCCCTGAGCTGCTGGACGCATGACGCCGCTCGCAGACCGCATCCGCGCGACCGTCCGCCAGGACGTCGCGTCGATGCACGCCTATGCCGTCCAGCCGAGCGCGGGGCTGGTCAAGCTCGACGCGATGGAGAACCCGTATCGCCTGCCGGCCGAGTTGCAGCGCGATCTCGGCGAGCGGCTCGCCGCGGTGGCGATCAACCGGTACCCCGGGCAGGGCCCGGCGGAACTTGCGGTGGCGCTGGCGAAGCATGTCGCGTTGCCGGCCGGTTGCAAGCTGATGCTCGGCAACGGCTCCGACGAGCTCATCGACCTGCTCTCCGTCGCCTGCGACGTGCCGGGCGCTACGGTCCTCGCGCCGCTGCCCGGCTTCGTGATGTACGAGATGTCGGCGAAGCTGCGCGGGCTCGCCTTCGTCGGTGTGCCGCTGACCGTCGACTTCGAGCTCGACGAAGCCGCGATGCTCGCCGCGATCGAGCGCCATCGGCCGGCGCTCACCTACATCGCCTATCCGAACAACCCGACGGCCAACCTGTTCGACGACGCCGTGATCGACCGCATCGTCGCTGCCGTCGGCGCGCGGGGCGGCTTCGTCGTGATCGACGAGGCCTACCAGCCCTTCTCGTCGCGCACGTGGTTGCCGCGGATCGCGTCTCCCGACCACGCGCACGACCACGTGGTGGTGCTGCGCACGCTCAGCAAGTTCGGCCTTGCCGGCGTGCGGATCGGCTACCTCTGCGGCGCTGCACCCCTGATCGACGAGATCGACAAGGTGCGCCCGCCCTACAACGTCGGCTCGCTCAACGCCGCGGCGGCGATGTTCGCGCTCGACCACGCCGACGAGTACGAGCGACAGGCCGCATCCCTGCGCAGCGAGCGCGCGAAGCTCATGCAGGCTTTGCGAACGATCGACGGCGTGACCGTGTTTCCCAGCGAGGCGAACATGGTGCTCGTGCGGGTTCGCGATTCCGCAGGCGCCTTCGCCGGGATGAAAGCGCGCGGCGTGCTGGTCAAGAACATCGCCGGGCTGCATCCGCTGCTCGCCGACTGCCTGCGCCTGACCGTCGGCACGCCCGACGAGAACGCGCAGATGCTGCGCGCGCTGAAGGAAAGCCTCTAGATGACGAACCGCACCGCCACCGTCCAGCGCGACACGAAGGAAACGAAGATCAAGGTGTCGGTCGACCTCGACGGCACCGGCGCGTCGACGCTGTCGACCGGCATCGGCTTCTTCGACCACATGCTCGAGCAGATCGCCCGCCACGGCCTCGTCGACCTCGAGATCGACGCGAAGGGCGACCTGCACATCGACGGCCACCACACCGTGGAGGACGTCGGCATCACGCTCGGCCAGGCGGTCGCGAAGGCGCTCGGCGAGAAGCGCGGCATCGCCCGCTACGGCCACGCCTACGTGCCGCTGGACGAGGCGCTTTCGCGCGTCGTCATCGACTTCTCCGGTCGCCCCGGCCTCGAGATGCACGTGGCCTTCAAGGCCGGGATGATCGGTGGCTTCGACACCCACCTGGCGCACGAGTTCTTCCAGGGCTTCGCGAATCACGCGCTCGCCACGGTCCACATCGACAACCTGCGCGGCGAGAACGCACACCACCAGTGCGAGACCGTGTTCAAGGCTTTCGCGCGGGCGCTGCGCTCGGCGGTCGCCGTCGATCCGCGGATGGGCGACGTCGTCCCGTCGACCAAGGGCTCGTTGTGAACGGCGCCCCCACGCTCACTGCGTTCGCTGCCCCCCCAGGTGGCGCCCGGCGCTCTTGGGGCGGCCCGGCGAGCGCTGGATGCTGAACAGGCGCACCGTCGCTGTCGTCGACTACGGCATGGGCAACCTGCGCTCGGTGTCGCAGGCGGTCGCCCACGTCGCGCAAGCGGCGGGAGGCTTCGAGGTGATCGTCACGGCGAGCCCCGAGGCGGTGCGCGCGGCCGAGCGCGTCGTGCTGCCGGGGCAGGGCGCGATGCCCGACTGCATGCGCGAGCTGCGCGATTCGGGCCTCGAGGCGGCGGTGCGCGAGGCGGCAGCGACCAAGCCGCTGCTCGGCGTGTGCGTCGGCATGCAGATGCTGCTCGACCGCAGCGAGGAAGGGTCCGGTGCGGCCGGGACACCCGGCCTCGGCCTCGTCGCCGGCGAGGTCGTGCGCTTTCGCCTCGACGGGCAGCTGCAGGACGACGGCAGCCGCTACAAGGTGCCGCAGATGGGCTGGAACGAGGTGATGCAGGTGCGGCCGCATGCCCTGTGGCGCGGCATCCCCGACGGTGCGCGCTTCTATTTCGTGCACAGCTTCCATGCCCGACCGGCGCTGGCGCAGACGAGCCTCGGCGAAACCACGTACGGGACCCGCTTTACCTCCGCACTCGGCCGCGATAACATTTTCGCGACCCAGTTCCACCCGGAAAAAAGCGCCGCGCTCGGCCTCGCCCTGTACCAAAACTTCCTGCATTGGAATCCCTGACGCGCGCTGCCGGCAGCGCCGGCTGCGGCCCATCCCCGGTCATGCTTCTCGTCCCCGCGATCGATCTCAAAGACGGCCAATGCGTGCGCCTGAAGCAGGGCGACATGCGCGACGCCACCGTCTTCGGCGAGGACCCGGCCGCGATGGCGCGCCGCTGGCTCGACGCCGGCGCGCGGCGCCTGCACCTCGTCGACCTCAACGGCGCCTTCGCCGGCAAGCCGGTCAACGAAAGCGCGGTCAAGGCCATCCTCGCCGAGGTCGGCGACGAGATTCCGGTGCAGCTCGGCGGCGGCATCCGCGACCTCGACACGATCGAGCGCTACCTCGACGACGGCCTGTCGTACATCATCATCGGCACCGCCGCCGTCAAGAACCCCGGCTTCATGCGCGACGCCTGCTCGGCGTTCGGCGGCCACATCATCGTCGGCCTCGATGCCAAGGACGGCAAGGTCGCCACCGACGGCTGGAGCAAGCTCACCGGCCACGAGGTGCTCGACCTGGCGAAGAAGTTCGAGGACTACGGCGTCGAGGGGATCGTCTACACCGACATCGGCCGCGACGGCATGCTCTCTGGCGTGAACATCGAGGCCACCGTGCGGCTCGCCGAGCAACTGACGATTCCCGTCTTCGCCTCCGGCGGGCTGGCGTCGATCGAGGATGTCGAGAAGCTCTGCGCCGTTGCCGACGCCGGCATCGAGGGCGTGATCTGCGGCCGCGCCATCTACAGCGGCGACCTCGATTTCGCGGCCGCACAAGCGCGAGCCGACGAGCTGGCGTCGGCTGACTGAACGCATTGCTCGCCAAGCGCATCATTCCCTGCCTCGATGTCACCGCCGGGCGGGTCGTCAAGGGGGTCAACTTCGTCGAGCTGCGCGACGCCGGCGATCCCGTCGAGATCGCTGCGCGATACAACGAGCAGGGCGCCGACGAGCTCACTTTCCTCGACATCACGGCCACCAGCGACGGCCGCGACCTCATCCTGCCGATCATCGAGGCGGTCGCGTCGCAGGTGTTCATCCCCCTGACCGTCGGCGGCGGCGTTCGCTCCGTCGCCGACGTGCGACGGCTGCTGAATGCCGGCGCCGACAAGGTGAGCTTCAACTCGGCCGCCGTCGCCGACCCGCAGCTGATCCGCGACGCGTCGGCGAAGTACGGCGCGCAGTGCATCGTCGTCGCGATCGATGCGCGGCGGCGTGCCGGCCCCGAAGACGCAGGATGGGACGTGTTCACCCACGGCGGTCGCCGCAACACCGGGCTCGACGCCGTCGCCTGGGCGCGCGCGATGGCCGAGGCGGGCGCCGGCGAGATCCTGCTCACCAGCATGGACCGCGACGGCACGAAGATCGGCTTTGACCTCGAACTCACCCGCGCCGTCGCCGACGCGGTGCCGGTGCCGGTGGTCGCGTCGGGGGGCGTGGGCGCGCTCGAGCACCTCATCGACGGCATCCGCATCGGTGGTGCCGACGCGGTGCTCGCCGCGAGCATCTTCCACTACGGCACGTTCTCCGTGCGCGAGGCGAAGGAACGGCTCGCCCGCGCAGGCATCGCGGTCCGGCTGTGACGGCACCGCTGCATCGGCCGCCGCGGCGCGAGGTCCGCATCGTCGGCGGGATGTGGAAGCGCAGCCGGCTGCCCGTCGTCGATGCGCCCGGTCTCAGGCCGACCCCCGACCGCGTTCGCGAGACGGTCTTCAACTGGCTCGGTCAGGACCTCGCCGGCTGGCGCGTCGTGGACGCCTGGGCCGGCACCGGTGCGCTCGGCTTCGAGGCGGCGTCGCGCGGCGCTGCCGAGGTGGTGCTCGTCGAGCGCGAGCCGCGCGTCGTCGAGCGGCTGCAGGAGACCCGCACGCGCCTGAAGGCCGAGGCCATGGTTCGCGTCGAGCGCAGCGATGCGCTGGCGTGGCTGCGGCGGGCGCCGCCGGCGTCGTTCGACCTCGTCTTCATCGACCCGCCGTACGACGCCGGTCCTATCGGGCCGGCGATCGCCGCGGCCGCGGCCGTCGTCGCCGTCGGCGGCTGGGTCTATGCGGAGGCGGGCGAGCCGCTCGTCGCGCCGGTCGACGCCCGCCTGTCGCTGCAGCGCAGCGGCCGCGCCGGCGCGGTCTGCTTTCACCTGCTCAGGCGCGTCGCGACGCCCGCGGTCGAGTCCGCAGACTAAACTGCGCCCCCCGTCCGAGACGCCCGGGAGATCGACGTGACATCCGCGACCCGCCTGACAGCCGTCTACCCCGGCACCTTCGACCCGATGACGCTCGGCCACGAGGACCTGATGCGCCGCGCCAGCCGGCTGTTCGAGCGCCTCATCGTCGCCGTCGCGGCGGGCCACCACAAGCGCACGATGTTCTCGATCGCCGAGCGGCTGCAGATCGCGACCCAGCTGTCGACGCAGTACCCGAACGTCGAGGTGATGGCGTTTGGCGGCCTGCTGCGCGACTTCGTCGTCGAGCACGGCGGCAAGGTCGTGGTGCGCGGCCTGCGCGCGGTGAGCGACTTCGAGTACGAGTTCCAGATGGCCGGCATGAACCGCCAGCTGATGCCCGATGTCGAGACCGTGTTCCTGACCCCGAGCGACCAGTACCAGTTCGTTTCGGGCACGTTCGTGCGCGAGATCGCCAGCCTCCACGGCGACGTGTCGAAGTTCGTCTCGCCGCTGGTCCTCGACCGTCTCAAGGATCGCGTGAAGCGCGCCGCGGAATGAGGTTGTCGCGATGGCGCTGATGATCACCGACGAGTGCATCAACTGCGACGTCTGCGAACCCGAGTGCCCGAACGACGCGATCTCCATGGGCGAGTCGATCTACGTCATCGATCCGAGCCGGTGCACCGAATGCGTCGGCCACTTCGACGCGCCCCAATGCGTCGAGGTGTGCCCGGTGGCGTGCATCCCGAAGGATCCGGCGCACGTCGAGTCGCGTGCCGTGCTGTGGGCGCGCTTCGAGCGGCTGCGGGTCGGGGGCTGATCTCTCAGCGCGGCGCCGCCGGCGTCTTCGCGGGCCTGGGCGGTGTCGCGATGAAGTCGTCGCGGTCGACGACCCGGATCCTGCCCTTGGCCTTCTTCTTCTTCGGGTGCGTCGGCGCGGCGGCGGCGGGTCGGGTGGCCGGGCCGAGCGAGCCTGCCTGCGGCGGACGTTCGTGAGCCTGCGCGAACAGGCGGGCGCGCTGCATGCGGTCGGCGTGGCGTTCGTCGCGTTCGGCCGCCGCCCTGGCGCGCGCGGCGTCGACGGCGGCAGGGGTCGTGTCCTGCAACGCGACGCGCTCTCCGTCGGGGCACGACTGGTCCGAATAGGCGCTGCCGCAGCGGTAGACGGCAGCGTCGGCCGCAGCGGCGACGGCAGCGAAGCCGAGCGCCGCGAAGAGGACGGCTCGCGAGCTGCGGCCGAGGGTCGTATCGATCATGACGTTTCTCCGGTGGGCGGCCGTTTCGGCGCGGGTGGCGGCGCAGGCCTGGGCTTCGGCGGGCGCGCGTTGATGCGCATCGTCGCCCGTTCCGAGTCTCCAGCGAGCAGCGGGTCGAGCCCGGCGAGCGCCTGCGCGATCGCCGTGTCGATGCCGTCGCGCTGGTCGGGCGCCGGCTTGCGCAGCACGTAGTCGATGACCTCGGCGCGCACGCCGGGGTGGCCGATGCCGAGCCGCAGCCGCCAGAAGTCGGCGCTGCCGAGTTGCGCCTGGATGTCCTTCAGGCCGTTGTGGCCGGCGTGGGAGCCGCCGAGCTTGAGCTTCACCTGGCCGGGCAGCAGGTCGAGTTCGTCGTGGGCGACGAGGATCTCGCCGGGCGCGATCTTGAAGAAGCGCGCCAGCGCCGCGACCGACTTGCCGGAGACGTTCATGTAGGTCATCGGCTCGAGCAGCCAGAGCGGCCGACCGTCGAAGGCGGCGCGGGCGACGAGGCCGAAGTAGCTGCGCTCGGGCACCAGCGATACCTTCAGATCGCGCGCAAGTGTGTCGACGAGCCAGAAACCGGCGTTGTGGCGCGTGCGCTCGTACTCGAGGCCCGGGTTCCCGAGTCCGGCGATCAGCTTGATCATGGCGACGATTATCGATTCGGCTCCTCGATGAAAAAGCCCCGCCGGGGCGGGGCTTGGGAGCCTCTTTCGAGCGGGAGTCCGTTCGGGGGAGGCGCGAGCGGGTGGCCCTATTTCTTGTTCTGCTTCTCGTTCTTCTTCGGCTTGGCCTTCTCGCCGGCTGCCGGCGCGACGACCACCGGAGCGGCCGCGGCCGGCTCTTCTTCCTCGGCGGCCTGCACGTTGGCCGAGACGACCACGGGGTTGGGCTTGCCGTGCGTGACCGCCTTGATGCCGCGCTCGAGCTTGATGTCCGAGAGGTGCAGCGATTGCCCCTTGGTCAGCTCGGACAGGTCGACGGTGATGAATTCCGGCAGCTGCGACGCCAGGCACTGGATCTGCAGCTCGGTCATCACGTGGTTGACGACGCAGGCGTCGGTCTTGACAGCGGGCGATTCCTCCTCGCCGGTGAAGTGCAGCGGCACGCGCTTCGTGATGCGCGTCGATGCGTCGACGCGCTGGAAGTCGATGTGCAGCACGATCGGCTTGAACGGGTGCATCTGGAAGTCGCGCAGCAGCACCTGCTGGCTCTTGCCGGCGAGCTCCATGTCGAGCAGCGACGAGTGGAACGCATCCTTCTTCAGCGCGAAGAAGAGGGCGTTGTGGTCGAGCTCGATCATGGCCGGCGTACCGGCTCCATAGACGATCCCGGGGACCTTTTGCGCATTTCGCAGGCGGCGGCTCGCTCCGGTCCCCTGCAACGTGCGCTCGTAAGCGGTGAACTTCATGTCGACTCCAAGAATGAGGGCCCGCGACCAGGCTCCTCGTGAAATCGGGGCGATGCCCCGAAAAATCAGAAATTGTTGTTCTGCTCGGCGAAGAGCGACGTGACCGACTCGCCGTCGGAGATGCGGCGGATCGTCTCGGCGAAGAGGAACGCCACCGAGAGCTGGCGCACCTTGGCGCAGCGCATGCCGGCGTCGCCGAGCGGGATGGTGTCGGTGACGACGACCTCGTCGAGCTTCGACTCGTGAATGCGCTCGATCGCCGGGCCCGAGAAGACTGCGTGCGTGCAATACGCGTAGACCTTCTTCGCGCCGCGTTCCTTGAGCACGTCGGCCGCCTTCACGAGCGTGCCGGCGGTGTCGATCATGTCGTCCATGATCACGCAGTTGCGGCCCTCGATGTCGCCGATGACATGCATCACTTCGGAGATGTTCGCCTTCGGCCGGCGCTTGTCGATGATGGCGAGGTCGCAGCCGGCCTGCTTGGCGAGCGCACGGGCGCGCACCACGCCGCCGACGTCGGGCGAGACGACGACGAGGTCGTCGTAGCGCTTGCTCTGCAGGTCCGAGAGCAGCACCGGCGACGCGTAGATGTTGTCGACCGGGATGTTGAAGAAGCCCTGGATCTGGTCGGCGTGCAGGTCCATCGTCAGCAGCCGCTCGACGCCGACGGCCTCGAGCAGGTTGGCGACGACGCGCGCCGAGATCGGCACCCGGGTCGACCGCGGCCGGCGATCCTGCCGCGCATAGCCGAAGTAGGGGATCACGGCCGTCACCCGGCGCGCCGAGGCGCGCTTCAAGGCGTCGACCATGATGCACAGCTCCATCAGGTTCTCGTTGGTCGGCGCGCACGTCGACTGGACGACGAAGATGTCGCGGGCGCGCACGTTCTGTTCGATCTCGACGTCGACCTCGCCGTCGGAAAAACGCCCCACCTTGGCCTTGCCGAGGCCGATCGAGAGATGCTCGGCGATCGCCAGCGCGAGCGAGGGGTTCGAGTTGCCGGTGAACAGGACGGTGTTGAAAAGCACGGTGTGTGGCGCGGTACGCGCTGTTTCAGACCACAGGCCCTCGGAGGGTTTGGCAGGGGAGGAAGGACTCGAACCCTCGCATGTCGGAATCAAAATCCGATGCCTTGACCAACTTGGCGACTCCCCTACGCAGGTCCGTCGCCTTGCGGCGGCGAACCCGACAAACTAGCGCCGTGCCCAGCCCGAGAGCGGATGCGCGGCCAGCGAGCGGCAGACCCTGCCTTGCCAGCCCGGCGGCAGCGGCGGCAGCGCCACCGCGTCGCGCGGGCCGTTCGGCACACGGGCGTAGACCGCGCTTCCCGAACCCGTCATCCGGCTCGTGCCGTAGGCGGTGCGAAGCAGGGCCAGCGCTCGCGTCACGTCGGGGCAGAGCTCCTCGGCGGCTGCCTGGAGATCGTTGCCGCCTTCGGGATCGGTCGGTTTCGGCTCGCTGTTTTCGTCCGGCCGGGCTTGCGCACCACCTTCGGAAAAGCCCGCGATTCTAGCAGCGGCTGCCGCGAAGACTGCCCGCGTTTCGAGCCCGGGTGGCGGCTTGACGACGGCGAAGGTCGCAGGAGCATGCGGCATCGGGGTGGACGCGTCGCCGATGCCCTTGACGAGCGCGGGGCCGTCGCCGAGGAAGAACGGCACGTCGGCCCCGAGCGTGGCGCCGAGGACGAGCAGCCGGTCGAGCGGGACATCGAGCGACCACAGGCGAGCGAGCGCGAGCAGCACGGTCGCGGCGTCGGAGCTGCCGCCGCCCAGCCCGGCGCCCGAGGGGATGCGTTTCTCGATCGAGATGTCGGTCCCCAGATCAGGGTTGCCGGCCGCCGATCGCAAGGCCCGGGCGGCGCGCAGGCACAGGTCGTCGACGGGCAGCGGGTCGCCGAGGTCGTGGCGGGCGATGACGCCATCGTCGCGCCGTTCGACGTGCAGCGTGTCGCACCAGTCGATCGGCACCATGCGCGAGACCAGCAGGTGATAGCCGTCGGCGCGGCGGCCGACGATGCGCAGGTCGAGGTTGAGCTTGGCGGGCGCCGGCAGGTCGACGAGCGATCGCAGCGCCATGTTCGTCCGCGTCGGCTCAGTGGGTGTCGAGGCGCACGCGCGCCGTCACCCGGGGCGGCGGCGACGTTCGCGTGGCGACGACGCCGCCGACGCCAAGTGCCGAGACGTCGACCGACCAGCCGAGCTGGGCGAAGCCGCCTGCCTCGGCTGCGCTCGGCGCATCCGGCCACGGCCGGCCGCGCAGCCAGTCGAACCACGCCTCGACCGGCACGCTCTCGCCGAGCACGTCGCGCGTCATCTCGGCGAGGTCGGCGTAGCTGCGGGTCTCGCGCGGCGTCGTGAGCGTCACGCTGCCCGGTCTCCAGCGTGCCTGGCCGAGCGTGCTGCCGAGCGGGGTGGTGAGCGCGAGAACGCCGTCCTGTGGGCGGCCGCGCAGCTCGAACGCCGCCGACACGGCGCGCGCCGGATCGCGCGCGGTGGCATCGACGCGCAATGCCAGGCGCCCCGAGATCGTCTCTCCGGCGGGTTCGGCCGCCAGCGGCGCCAGGTTGACGCAGCCGGCGAGCGCCGCGGCCACGGCCAAGGCCAGGGCCAATGCCAGGGCCCGGACCGGTGCCCGAGAGGCGGCGCCGGTCGCGGCGACACCGGCCCGCGCGGCGGGCCTCACAGGTCGACGCGCAAGCGTGCCAGGGTCTCGACGAGGACGTCGTTGGCGGCGTCGCGCGAGCGTGCTTCGCGCCACACCATGCGCGCTTCGTCGGTCCGGCCCGCCGCCCACAGCACCTCGCCCAGGTGGGCGCCGATCTCGGTGTCGGGGCGCGCCTGGTAGGCGGTGCGCAGCAAGCGGATCGCCTCGTCGCGGTTGCCGAGCCGGTACTCGACCCAGCCGAGGCTGTCGGTGATGAAGGGCTCGTTCGGGCTCAGCTCGAGGGCCTTTCGGATCAGGTCGCGCGCTTCGGTGAGCCGCACCTTGCGCTCGGCGAGCGAATAGCCGAGCGCGTTGTAGGCATTGGCGTTGTCGGGCTTCGACGCCATCACCTTGCGCAGCAGCGTCTCCATCGCGTCGACGTTGTCGAGTTTTTCCTCGGCCATCGCGTGCTCGTAGACGAGATCGGCATCGTCGGGCCAGCGCTCGCTCGCCCTTGTGAGCAGCGAGGCGAGCTCCGACCATTGCTTGGCCTCGCGCAACAGCTGGGCCTCGGCGAGAACCTTGGCGCGAGCGTCGGCGGCGGTCTGCTCGGGCGCGCGGCGGATCAGCTCGCGGCCTTCGGCCAGCCGACCCTGCTTGGCCAGCAGCGACGCGCGCCGGGTCTGTACCTCGAGCGCGCTCGCCGGGTTGTCGATCTTCGCCAGCCACGCCTCGGCGCCGGTGAAATCGCGCTGCTGCTCGGCTGCCTGCGCGAGCAGCAGCCAGGCCTGCGTGAGGGCGTTGCTCGCGGATGCCGGGGCGTCGTCGCCTTCGGCACCGGCCGCGCTCGACGTCACCGCCGCGCCGCCCTCGACGAGCTTCGCGTAGGTCTGAAGCGCCGCCGTCGCTTCCTTGGGATGCTTGAGTTCGAGCTCGATGGCGCCGAGCGTCAGCCACGGCGGCGCGACGTCGGGCGACGCGGTCGTGATGGCGCGTGCCTGCGCCGCTGCGTCGGCGAGCCGCTGCGCCGCGGCGAGCGTGCGGACGTAGAGAAGGCGCAGCGCCGGGTTGGCGGGCGCCGCGGCGACACGCGAGCGGACGATGCCTTCGGCAGCCGGCGTGGTCCGCAGCATCTCGAGGGCGAGCAGCGCGGGGCCGTCGGCCGCCGGATCGATCGCGGCGGCACGCCGGGCGTACTCGAGCGCCTTCGCAGGCTCGCCTGCGCCCAGCCAGCCGCGGCCGACGGCGACGAGCGCCGCGACGCGGGTGTCGGGGCCGTCGACGAACGGCTGCATGACCTTCTCGACCACCGATGCGGCCGCCGTCCGATCGGCGCTGCGGGCGAGGAGCCGCGGCACCGCGTCGATCAGCCCGGGCAGCGCCGGCCGAGGCGCGGCCTTCAACAGCGCAATCAGCGGCTCCTCGGTCTCGCCGACCCGGTTGAGCGCGACCAGCAGCTGCACCTGGTAGCGCAAGGCGTCAGTCGACTCCGGCACCGCCCGCCGCCAGGCGACCGCGGCGGCCAGCGCCTGCTCGCCGGCACGGGCCTGCAAGGCCACGTCGGTGGCGCGCTTGAAGAGCGTCTCGTTCGAGGTGCGCTTCGCGGCGTCGAGCAGGAGCTGGTAGGCGCTGCCGCTGTCGCCGTCGCGCAGCTCGATCTCGCCGAGCAGCAACTCGTAGAAGAGCCGCGCGTCGAGCTGGGAATGGATGATCGGAGCGTCGGCGTCGCTTACCGCGGCAGGCGGCGCGACAGGCGACTCCTGCGCGGGCGCCGTCTGAGCAGCGGACGGTCCGGACCACGCGAACGATGCGGCAAAAATTGCGGCCGCCGCGGCCGTCGTGCGCCGCGACCAGCGGCGCCAAGGTGCGAACTTGCGTAGCGCCGACATCGCGACTCCTCTGACGAAAAAGCATTCTAGGGTCGGCTTTCCGTTCAGCGTCGGCATGCGTCGAATCCCCCGGTCGCTCGTGATAATCGCCCGCTTTCCCGACCCTTCCCGCACCTCTTCGCGTCATGCCCGAGCTTCCGGAAGTCGAAGTCACCCGCCTGAGCTTCGCCGACCGGATTCGCGGCGCCGAGGTCACTGGCGTTCGCCTGGGCAAGCCGCTGCGCTGGCCGCTCGGGTGCGCGCCCGAGGCGCTCGTCGGTCAGCACGTCGGTGGCGTCACGCGGCGCGGCAAGTACCTGTGGCTCGCGCTCGACCGCGGTGGCCTGCTGATGCACCTCGGGATGTCGGGGTCGCTCGCGTTCTCCGACCAGCTGGGCGAGCCCGGCCCGCACGACCACTTCGATCTTGTCACCCGGCGCGGCACCTTGCGGCTCACCGATCCGCGGCGCTTCGGCGCGGTCGTCTGGTCGCCGTCGCTCACCGAAGGCGATGCCGAGAAGCTGCTGCGACGGCTCGGCCTCGAGCCGTTCGACCCGGCCTTCGACGGCGCGCACCTGCACGGCGCGCTCAAGCGCCGTCGCGTCGCCGTCAAGCAGGCACTCCTCGGTGGCGACATCGTCGTCGGCGCCGGCAACATATACGTCTGCGAGGCGCTGTTCGCGGCCGGCATCGACCCGCGCACGCGCAGCGACCGCGTCTCGCGGCCACGCGCCGCGGCACTTGCGACGGCGGTGCGCGAGACGCTGGCGCGCGCCGTCGAGGCCGGCGGCTCGACGCTTCGCGACTTCCGCGACGCGCACGGCGCGGCCGGCGCATACCAGCTCGAGGCGCGCGTCTACGGCCGGGCCGGGCAGGCCTGCGTGCGCTGCGGCCAGGTCGTTCGGCGCATCGTCCAGGGCGGCAGATCGACGTTCTTCTGCCCCGGCTGCCAGCGGCGCTAGCGCCACACCGGCGACCCCGCTGCGCCGCCCGTCGTGCGAAACGGCGCACCCCGCCGGTGAGCGAAGGTCTCGGCACCTCGTGTTGCGGGCCTGCTCGGATACCATGATTCCAGCATGCCCTCGCCACGCCCAGAACCTGTGAGCCCATCCAGCGCGCCCGCGAAAGCTCCCTTCGGGCCGGGGTGTGCGAGGCCGCTGGGCGGCGTTGCGCCGCTTGCCCGGACGGCCAGTCCGGGCCGCACGACGCGCCTTGCCCAGCGGCCTCGCGCACCCCGGCGCGGGCGCGCTGGATGGGCTCACAGGTTCTCTGCCGCCTCATGACGCCGTCGTTCGCGAACAGCCTCGACGCGCTCGGCGAATGGCGTGCGTCGCTCTCCGAGCGCCTGGACGCGGTCGCCCGTTACCTAGGCGAGCACGACGTCGCCGAGGGGACCATCCGCGACCAGCTGGTGGCACTGCGCGACCGGCTCGGCAACGAGAAGCTCGTCGTCGCCTTCGTCGCAGAGTTCTCGCGCGGCAAGTCGGAGCTCATCAACGCCATCTTCTTCGCCGACACCGGTCGCCGCATCCTGCCGGCGACACCGGGCCGCACGACGATGTGCCCGGTCGAGCTCGGCTGGAGCGAAGGCGAGCTGCCGTCGCTGCTGCTGCTGCCGATCGAGACGCGGCTCGAAGGCCTCGCGCTCGGCGAGCTGCGCCACCAGCCGCGCGCCTGGCGACGCATCGAACTCGACACGCAAGACCCCGACCAGCTCGCCCGTTCGCTCGTCGAGGTGACGCAAACCGAGTGGGTCACCGAGGAGAAGGCGCGCGCCCTCGGCTTCTGGGACGACGAGCGCCCCGAGGACAACCCGCCGTGCGACGAGTCCGGCAAGGTCGAGGTACCGGCCTGGCGACACGCCCTCATCAACTACCCGCACCCGCTCCTGCAGCAGGGACTCGTCGTGCTCGACACGCCAGGGCTCAATGCGATCGGCGCCGAGCCCGAGCTGACGCTGTCGCTGCTGCCGACGGCGCACGCGACCGTCTTCATCCTCGGCGCCGACACGGGCGTCACCAAGTCCGATCTGGCGATCTGGCGCGACCACCTGGGCGCCCACGCACCCACGCGCTTCGTCGTGCTGAACAAGATCGACGCGCTGGAAGACCCGCTCGCGACACGCGCCCAGGTCGAGACGCACATCGTCGCCCAGCAGCGCGACACGGCGCGCACGCTCGGCGTCGCCGCCGAGCGCGTGTTCCCGCTGTCGGCGCGGCAGGCACTCGCCGCGCGCGTATCGGGCGACGACGCCGGGCTTGTCCGCAGCCGACTGCCGGCGCTCGAGTTCGCGCTCGGCGCGCAGCTGCTGCCGCAGCGCCGACAGGTGCTCGAGCATGTCGTGTTCGACGCCGCGCAGCACCTCGACCAGCAGCTCGGCCGGCGTGTCTCCGACCAGCGCCGCCAGCTCGCCGAGCAGACGCTGGAGCTGCGCGGCCTGCGCGGCAAGAACACCGCCAAGGTCCGCCTGATGCTCAAGCGCGTCGAGGCCGAGACAGTCGAGTTCGAAGGCTGCACGACGCTGCTGCAGGCGATGCGCGCCGTGCACGGCCGCATGCTCAAGGACATGCTCCACGACATCTCCTCGGACCGTGTTCGCGACGAGGTCGCCGAGATGCAGGCGCAGATGTCGTCGTCGTTTCTCGCGTTCGGCGCGAAGCGGGCCTTCCTCGACCTGTGCGAGCGGCTGCGCGCGCTGCTCGCCGCCGCGCACCGCCGCAACGGCGAGATCCGCGAGATGTTGAGCGCCTCGTTCGCCAAGCTCAATGCCGAATACGGCTTCAGCCTCACCGTCGGCAAGCCGCTCGACTTCGACCGCTTCTCGGGCGAGCTGCAGCTCATCGAGAGCAACTACGTGCAGTACCTCGGCCTGACGCTCGCGTTGCGCCTCGCGCAGCCGAAGTTCATGGAACAGTTCCGGCGCATGCTGATCTCGAAGCTGCGCGTCGTGTTCGAGAACGCGTCGAGCGAGCTCGAGCTGTGGAACAAGGCGATCTCGGCGCAGGTCGATTCGCAGCTGCGCGAGCGCCGCAAGGCGTTTCGCCGGCGAACCGAGTCGCTCGAGAAGATCCAGTCGGCCTCGGGCGAGCTCGAGGCGCGCATCGGCGAGATCGAGGTCCAGGACGAGCGGCTCGTCCAGTTCCAGGCGCGCGCCGCCGAGCTCGTCGAGGGGCTGCGCGCACACGCGCTCGAAGCGCCGATGGCGACCGACGGCTCGCTGGTGAAGATGGACGTGCCGCTGTTCGACGACATCGACGCCGATGCCGACGTCGACGCACCGCTCGAGCCTGTCGAGGCCGTCGAGTCCGCCGGCTTGCAACGCCAGGCTTGACGCGCCGTCGAACGGACGCCACGGCCGCCACACCCGCGGCCGAAGCGACGTTCGGCCAGCGGATCGTCGACTGGCAGCAGACGCACGGTCGCCATCACCTGCCGTGGCAGCGCCAGGGCGCCGACGCGAAACGCGACCCGTACCGGGTGTGGCTGTCGGAGGTGATGCTGCAGCAGACGCAGGTGGCGACGGCGCTTCCGTACTTCGAGCGCTTTCTCGCCCGCTTCCCCGACGTCGCCTCGCTCGCGGCGGCGCCGCTCGACGCGGTGCTCGCGCAATGGAGCGGTCTGGGCTACTACAGCCGGGCGCGCAACCTGCACGCTGCAGCGCAACGGATGGTCGTCGAGCACGGCGGCCGCTTCCCGACCACCAGCGAGTCGCTCGCGACGCTCCCCGGCGTCGGCCGCTCGACAGCGGCCGCGATCGCGGCGTTCTCGTTCGGCGAGCGCGTCGCGATCCTCGACGGCAACGTCAAGCGGGTGCTCGCGCGCGTGCTCGCGTTCGACGCCGACCTGACGCGACCGGCGGCCGTCGCGGCGCTGTGGGACCAGGCAACGTCCTTGCTGCCCGAGCGCGACATCGGTGCCTACACGCAGGGCCTCATGGACCTCGGCGCGACCGTGTGCCTGCCGCGTTCGCCGCGATGTCCGATCTGCCCCGTGCGCGATCGCTGCCAGGCCGCCGCGTCGGGCACGCAGGACCGCTATCCGGTGAAGACGCGCCGGGCCCTGCGCAGTGTGCGCGAGACCGTCTGGCTCGACCTGCGCTGGCGCGACCGCGTCCTGCTCGTCCAGCGAGACCCGAGCGGCATCTGGGCCGGCCTGTGGAGCCTGCCGGAGTTCGAGGGCATCGCCGCGCTCGAGGCCGTGTCGGCAGGGTGGCCCGGGCGGACCGACGTCGAACCGCCGTTCGTTCACGTGCTGACCCACCTCGACTGGCGGTTGCAGCCGGTGCGCCACGTGCTGGCGGCACGCACGTCGGCCAGAGTCGCGGACGCCATCGCCGCGACGTGGCCGCGGGGTCGCTGGTTCGGCGTGGACGAAGCCCTCGCGCTCGGGCTGCCGGCGCCGTTGCGCAAGCGCCTCGTCGAAGGCGGCTAGCGGCGCAGCGCCACGGCGAAGCCGCGCTGAACCGCAGGTCGCGCCATCACCTGCTCGTACCAGCGCTTCACGTTCGGGAAGTCGGCCAGGTCGACTTGGTGACGCTCGTGCCGCCAGGCCCAGCCGACGATCGCGAAATCGGCGATGGAGATGTCGGCACCGGCGAAGAAGTCGTGCCCCGCGAGGCGCGCATCCATCACCTCGTACAGGCGCCGCGTTTCATTCCTGTAGCGATCGAGGCCATAGCGGCGTTCGTTCTCGTCCTTCAGGGCGACGAAGTGATGCACCTGCCCCGGCATCGGGCCGAAGCCGCCCATCTGGAACATCAGCCACTCGAGCACGGCGACCCGGGCGCGCGGCTCGGTTGGCAGGAAGCGGCCGGTCTTCTCGGCGAGGTAGATCAGGATGGCGCCCGACTCGAAGACGCTGATCGGCTCGCCGCCCGTGCCATCGGGGTCGAGGATCGCCGGAATCTTGTGGTTCGGACTGAGCGCGACGAAGGCGGCTTCGTGCTGCTCGCCTTGGGTGATGTCGACGACGTGCACGTCGTAGGCGAGGCCCATCTCCTCCAGGGCGACGCTGACCTTGCGGCCGTTGGGCGTATCGAAGGCGTGAAGGGCTATGCGCATCGGGTCATCACGTGGCGCGCGGGGCCGGCGCCTCGGGGCGGATCATGCGCTGGCTCGCCGCGACGAGCCCGATCAGCACGACGCCGAGCAGATCCGACTGCCAGCCCGGCGCGATCAGGACGATCGCCGCGACGAGCAGCAGCACGCGCTCCCACGACCGCGCCCGGCCCCAGAAGAAGTGCTCGTGCAGGCCACCGGCCAGGCAGGTGACGCCGACGATCGCCGTCACCGTGGCGAGCACCATGTCGGGAACGTCTCCCATCAGCAGCAACGAGGGCGAGAAGACGAACATGAAGGGGATGATGTAGCCCGTCAGGCCGAGCTTGACGGCCGCCCAGCTCGTCTCCATCAACCGCGCCTTCGAGATGCCGTTGGCGGCGTAGACAGCCATCGCCACCGGCGGCGTGATCGCCGAGAGCACGGCGAAGTAGAGGACGAACAGGTGCGCCGCCTCCACCCTGACGCCGAGCTTGACGAGTGCCGGCACGAGGAGCGCCACCTGCACGATGTAGGCCGGCGTCGTCGGCAGCCCCATGCCGAGCAGGATGCCGGCGAGCATGGTCAGCACCAGTGCCAGGATCTGCGAGTCCTGAGACAGCGCCAGCACGACGCCGGTGAAGCTGAGGCCCAGGCCCGTGAGCGTGATGGTGCCGATGACGATGCCGGCCGAGGCGCAGGCGAGTGCGACGACGACGGTGTTGCGCGCGCCCGATTCGAGCGCCTCGACGACGGCGCGCCAGCCGAAGGTGCCGCGGGTGCTGGCGCGCAGCCACGTCGTCGGAATCACCGAGGCGATGCCGCACAGCGCCGAGAACGCGGCGCTGCGCCCGCCCAGCAGCACGGCGACGATGACGACGAGCGGCAGGAACAGGTGGCCGCGCTCGACGAGCACGGTTCTCAATCGCGGCAGATCGGCCTTCGGCACACCGACGAGGCCGATCCGCTTGGCCTCGAAATGCACGGCCATGAAGACCGCGACGTAGTACAGCACCGCCGGCAGCAGCGCGAAGCCGGCCACGGTGAGATAGGAGACGCCGAGGAACTCCGCCATCACGAATGCGGCGGCGCCCATGATCGGCGGCATCAACTGGCCGCCGGTCGACGCGACCGCCTCGACGGCGCCGGCGAAGGCCGGCCGGTAGCCGGTGCGCTTCATCAGCGGGATCGTGAAGGTGCCGGTCGTCATGACGTTGGCGACGGCGCTGCCCGAGACGGTGCCGAACAGGCTGCTCGTGATCACCGCCACCTTGGCCGGCCCGCCAGACGAGCTGCCGGCGAGCGCCAGCGCGAAGTCCATGAAGAGCTGGCCGGCGCCGCTGCGCTCGACGAAGGCGCCGAACAGGATGAAGAGCATCACGTACGTCGCAGAGACGTAGAGCGGGATGCCGAAGATGCCTTCGGTGGTGAGGTAGAGCTGGTCGAGCATGATGCCCGCCGACTGGTGGCCGAACGTCAGCCCGAAGGCGATGAAGACGATTGCCGTGATCGGCAGCGCCCAGCCGGTGGCGCGTCTCGTCGCCTCGAGGATGCAGACGATCAGCGCCCCGCCGAAGACGTAGTCGGCGAAGCGCGGATCGTCGATGTAGTAGATGCGGTTGAGGATGTAGCCGGGGCTGGCGCCCGGGTAGAGCGCCGCGGCGGCTGCGGCGACGAGGAGCGCGACGTCGAACCAGCCGACGCTCTCGGCGTTGCCGTGCCGGCCCGGCTGCAACAGGAACGCCAGCACCAGGGCGAATGCGAGGTGCGAGCCGCGGAAGACGTAGGCGTCGGGCGGCCCGACGAAGGCGACCCACAGGTGGAACACCGACATCGCCACCGCGACGACGGTGACGAGCCGCCGCGTGAAGGCGACCGGCAGCCGCGGCATGCCGGCCTCGTCTCGTCAGAGGACGCCGACTTCCTTGTAGTAGCGCATGGCGCCCTTGTGCATCGGCACGCCGATGTCCTCGGCCATCATCTTCGGCGTCGTGCCGGCCATCGCCTTGGCGATCGCCGAGAGATCGGCCTTGTGCTCGACGATGCCCTTGAGCACCTTGTAGACGACGTCTGGATCGAGGTCGCAGCGGGCGATGACGTGGGTCGCGTAGCCGATCGTCTGCACGTCCTGGGTCTGCTTCGGGTAGCTGCCGGCCGGGATGACGAGCTTCGTGTAACCGGGGTTGAGCTTCCTCATCGCCTGGAACTTGTCGTCGGGAATGGAGATGAGCTTGATGTCGCGCGCCGAGGCGAGGTCCATGATCGACGAGGCCGGCACCGTCGTGCCGAGCGTGAAGGCCTGCGCGTTGTTGTCCTTCATCAGCGAGACGGCGTCGGTGTACGACACGTAGCTGACGCGGCCGAGGTCGGCCGGCTTCATGCCGTAGACCTCCAGCGCCTGCTGGCTGATGAATTCGGCCGTGTTGCCCTTGGGCTGCAGCGCCACCGGCTTGCCTTTCAAATCGGCGAGCGAGTTGATGCCGGAATCGGCGTTGGCAACGACCTGGAAAAACTGCGGGTAGAGCGAGGCGACGTTGCAGACGTTGGTCGTCTTCGCATCGAACGGCGCCCGGCCGGCGACGCCGTCGACCGTCGAGATCGAGTTGCCGAAGCCGAAATCGGCCTTGCCGCCCTGCACGCCCTTGACGTTGGCGATGCCCGCGCCCGGCAGCACCTGCATGCTCATGCCCTGCTTGTCGGCGATGTTGGCGATGGCGCCGCCGAGCGGGTACCACGAACCGCCCTGCGGGCCCGTCATGAGCTTGACCTGCTGTGCGGATGCGCCGGCGGCGCCGGCGAGCAATGCGATGCCGAGCAGCGGCGCGGTGAAACGGTGGATGGTCATGGTGGCACTCCGGAGTCGCGTGAACGGGCGGGCCTGGCGGCCCAGTCCGGCCCATCCTAGGCGCGTCGCCGCCGCAGCAGCATCCGCACAAACGCGCACGGCAGGACGCTAGCTGCTGGCGTGGCGCGTCTGCATGAGCTGCTCGATCACGTCGAGCCTCGCCATCGGCTCGACGATCGTGAGCAGGCGCTGCCTGGCCTCGACCGGGAGCGGCAGGACCTCGCACCACCGATTGGCGACCCAGCCTGCGTCGTCGAAACGGTGCGGTTCGAGGAAGGGGTGTGCGCCCTGCTCGGCGAGTGTCTTCACCGCCTCGGCGAGGCTGGCGACGAGGTTGGCGTGGCGATCGCCCGGAGGCACGTGCGTGTCGTCTTCGATGCCGGTCGCATCGCCGAGCCACAAGCCGTCGGGCTGTCGTCGCGACCCGGTCAGCGCGAAGCGCGCGCCGCCGCGGCAGCGCACGAGCAGGATGCCCGCCTGTGCCGCGTCGACGTCGATCAGCTCCGCGCGTGTGCCGACGTCGTGGAAGCTCACCGGCGTGTCCGAGGTTCGTGCCTCGGTGCCGCTCGTGAGCGCGACGACGCCGAACGACGAGCCTTCGCGCATGCAGCGAGCCAGGAGGTCGACGTAGCGCGCCTCGAAGATCTTCAGCTCGAGCAGGCCGCCCGGGAACAGCACCGAGCTCAGGGGAAACAGGGCGATCTCGCCCATCGTCGATGCGTGCATGCGGTTCAGGCCGGTTCGAGCTCGCGGTGGCGCACCAGCGCCGACGCCTCGCCGCGGAACCGCTCGGCAAGCCGCTCGGCGATCCACACGGAGCGGTGCTGGCCGCCGGTGCAGCCGATCGCGACCGTGAGGTAGGCGCGCTGGTCGTCGCGAAAGGCCGGCAGCCAGCGGTCGAGGAAGTCGCCGATGCGATCGACCATCTCGAGCGCCTCGGGTTGCTCGGCGAGGTAGTCGGCAACGCCGGCGTCGAGACCGGTGAGCGGCTGCAGCTCGCGGATGTAGTGCGGGTTGGGCAGGATGCGGACGTCGAACACATAGTCGGCGTCGAGCGGCACCCCGAAGCGAAACGCGAAGCTCTGGAAGACGAGGGTGAGCCGGCTGTCGGTGGCGCCGACGAGCTCGCGGATCCAGGCGCGAAGCTGCGTCGGGCGCAGCTGGCTGGTGTCGACCACGGTCGAGACCTCGCGCAGCCCGGCCAGCAGCTGCCGCTCGATCTCGATCGACTCGACGAGCGCACCTCGGTCGGCGAGCGGGTGCGAGCGGCGCGTCTCGGAGAAGCGGCGCAGCAGCGCGTGGGTCGTCGCGTCGAGGAAGACGACGCGCACCGCCACGCCTTCGCGCTCGAGGTCGCCGAGCAGCGGCAGCAGGTGCGGCAGCGACCCGGCGCTGCGCACGTCGACGGCAACGGCGACGCGCCGGTCGGGCTGCTGGTCCTCGAGCCGCAGGAAGTCGCGCAGCAGCTCGGGCGGCAGGTTGTCGACGCAGAAGAAGCCGGCGTCCTCCAGCGCGTGCAGCGCCACCGACTTGCCCGACCCGGAGATGCCGGTGACGAGCACGACCTCGCGCGTTCGCTGCGCTTGCGGCTCGCTCATCGCGTCTTTCGCCGCGCAGCGGCGACGCCCTCGGCACCCGAAGCGAGCATTTCCTGCGCGTGCGCCAGGCTCGTCGACGACAGTTTCTCGCCGCCGAGCATGCGTGCGATCTCGGCGACTCGCCCCTCGCCGGCGACGGCGCCGACGCTGCTCGTCGTGCGGCCGCGCTCGCTCGCCTTGGCGACGACCAGATGCCGGTCGGCGCAGGCCGCGACCTGCGGCAGGTGGGTGACGGCGAGCACCTGCGCGCCGCGGCCCAGCTGCTTCATGAGCCGGCCGACCGTCTCGGCGACGGCGCCGCCAATGCCGGCGTCGACCTCGTCGAAGATCAGCGTTGCGGCACCCGGGGCGCCGGCACCCGCGCCGGCATCCGCATCGCCGGCGCGCTCTCCGGTCACGACCGCGAGCGACAGTGCGATCCGCGACAGCTCGCCGCCCGAAGCGACCTTGCCGAGCGGGCGTGGCTGCGTTCCGGCGTGGCCGGCGACGCGGAACTCGACCGTCTCGACGCCGAAAGACTGCGGCGCGCCGGTCGGCTCGAGGGCGACCTCGAAGCGGCCGCCATCCATGCCGAGAGCGCGGATCTGCTTCGTCACCGCGGCGGCGAGCCTGGGCGCGGCGGCGCGTCGCGCGGTCGACACGCGCGTTGCTTCACGGTCGTAGCGCGTCTTCGCCTCGGCCTCGGCGCCGGCGAGCGCGTCGAGATCGGCGGCGGCGTCGGCGGCGGCGAGCTCGGCGCGCCACTGGGCGGCCAGCGCCGGCAGCTCCTCGGGCGATCGCCGGTGCCGGCGCGCGAGCCCGTGCCACGCGGAGAGGCGCTCGTCGCGGGACTGCAGCCGCGCGGGGTCGAGTTCGGCACGGTCGAGGTACGACGACAAGGTGTGCGACGCGTCGCGCAGGCTGGCCTCGGGGGGGGGGCGCGCCGCGCGCGGCGGGGCGGGCCGCGCCGCGCACCCCGCTGGCGCGCCCAGCCCGGCGCGCGCCGCCGCCCCCGG